>JAIYEK010000220.1 GCA_027487015.1 Erythrobacteraceae bacterium
CACCAGACCTGTTCGCGTGGCACCCGCGCTAGTGCACCGCCCCAATGGCGATGTGACGGATCAATTACAAGGGAAAGCGGGCGGCAAATGCCCGTCTTTTTGGCGACAGACCTGTGACAGGCCCGTCCTCAAATAGCGGTTGCGAAGCACAGCCGCAGGCTGAACCGGTAGGACAAACTAGGGTCCTCAAGTAGCGAAGCGGTAGGACACCAAGGACTCGGGATTGCCGCGCGCGCACCAGCCGCCTACATGCTGGCCCAACACAAGCTTTTGGGCGCCTTACACCTCTCATGCTCTCCCCCTTCGAATGGATGATCGCCAAGCGTTACCTCTGGCCCGGCCGGGGCGAGGCGTTCATCGCGCTGGTCGCGGCGATTTCGGTGGGCGTGGTCTCGCTCTCGGTCGCGCTGCTGGTGGTGGTGATGAGCGTGATGAACGGCTTTCGCGGCGAGCTGCTCGACAAGATCACGGGCCTCAACGGGCACGCCGTGGTGCAGGCCGTGGGTGGCCGGATCGACGATTGGCAGAGCGTGATGGCCGCGCTCGAAAAGACGCCAGGCGTGGTCTCGGCCACCCCGATGATCGAGAAGCCGCTGCTGGTCAGCTTCAACGGCAATGTCGAGGGCATCCTGCTGCGCGGCCAGACCGACAAGGACCTGGCGGAATTGCGCGACAAGGTGCTGCTGGGCGATATTGCCGGGCTGTCCAAGCCGCCGGCGCCCGAAGGCTTTGCGCAGATCGCGGTCGGCAGCCGGCTTGCACAGAACCTCGGCATTAGGGTCGGCGATGTCATCACCATCATCAACCCAGCGGGCCGCTCGACGCCCTTCGGCACCACCCCGCGGCAGGTCCCCTACGAGGTTGGCGCGATCTTCGAGATCGGCATTTCGACCTTCGACGAGAAGTTCATCATGCTCCCCCTCGCCGAGGCGCAGAGCTTGCTGCTGATGGGCGATTCGGTCGCGCAGATCGAGGTCAGGGTCGACAACCCCGACAAGGTGGGAGAAATCCTCGCGCCGGTCAGGGAGCAGCTTTCGGGCAGCACCGTGATCTCGGACTGGAAAACGATGAACGCGGCGCTGTTCGAGGCGCTTCAGGTCGAGCGCGTCGCCATGTTCTTCGCGCTCAGTTTCATGGTCGTTGTAGCCTCATTCAACATTCTTTCGAGCCTCGTGATGCTGGTGCGCGCCAAGACCCGCGACATCGCGATCATGCGCACCATGGGCGCAACGCGGCGCTCGCTGCTCAAGATCTTCGTCACCACCGGCACCACCATCGGTGTGATCGGGACAGTGACGGGGCTGCTGCTGGGCTCGATCATCCTGTTCTTCCGCGAGCCGATTGTCGCAGGCATCGCCTTCGTCACGGGACAGCAGATCTGGGACCCTGAAGTGCGCTTCCTCTCGACGCTCCCCTCGCGCACCGACCCTTGGGAGGTGTTCGGCATCGTGGTGCTGGCGCTGGGGATGAGCTTCCTCGCCACGCTCTATCCGGCCTTGAAGGCGGCCAACACCGATCCCGTGCAGGTGCTGCGCTATGAATGACACCGCGCCCATCGTCGCCCTAAAGGGTTTGAAGCGCGCCTTCGAGCAGGGGGGCGAGCGGATCGAGGTGCTGCGCAGGGTCGACCTCGCGATTGCGCCCGGCGAAATTGTCGCGCTGCTCGGCCCCTCGGGGTCGGGCAAGTCGACGATGTTGCAGGCGGTGGGCCTGCTCGAAGGGGGTTTCGAGGGTGCGATCTCGATCACAGGCACTGCGGCTGAGGCGCTGGCGAGCGATGCGCGCACCCGGCTTCGCCGCGAGCACTTGGGCTTCGTCTACCAGTTCCACCACCTGCTGCCCGATTTCGACGCGCGCGAGAATGTGGTGATGCCGCAGATGATCCTCGGCACGCCCCGCGCCGACGCCGAGGCGCGGGCCGACAGCCTGCTAACGAGCCTCGGCCTAGGACACCGCTTGACCCACCGCCCCAGCCAGCTGTCGGGCGGCGAGCAGCAGCGCGTCGCGGTCGCCCGCGCGCTCGCCAACCGGCCCACGCTCGTGCTGGCTGACGAGCCGACCGGCAATCTTGACGAACACACCGCCGACGCCGTGCTCGCCCAGTTCCTCGCGTTGGTGCGGGGCGAGGGCAGCGCGGCACTGATCGCGACCCACAACGAACGCCTCGCCGCGAAGATGGACCGGGTTGTGCGATTGAAGGAAGGCGTGCTGGTCTAGGGGCCGCAACAGGGGGACACGTTCCATGACGACGATTGCCGATTTCACCGTCACCACCAACCGCGGGGCCGAGCTCGACCTCAAGGACAAGCTCGGCACGGTGCTGCTGGTGGTCAACACCGCGAGCAAGTGTGGCTTCACCCCGCAGTATGACGGGCTCGAGGCGCTCTACCAGCAGTTCAAGGACCGCGGCTTCGAGGTGCTGGGCTTCCCCTGCAACCAGTTCGGCGCGCAGGAACCGGGCAACGCCGACGAGATCGCCGAGTTCTGCAAGGTCAATTTCGGTGTCACCTTCCCGCTTATGGCCAAGATCGACGTCAACGGTGCCACTGCCTCGCCGCTTTACGATTGGCTGAAGTCGGAAAAGAAGGGGCTGATGGGCTCGACCTCGATCAAGTGGAACTTCACCAAGTTCCTGATCGGCCGCGACGGCAAGGTGGTGAAGCGCTACGGCCCGACCGATACGCCCGCGGCGATCGCTAAGGACATCGAGAAGCTGCTCTGACCTTTTGCGCGGCCCTGTGCACAGGTTAAGCGCAAGGGGCGCTTTGAGAATCGGCGCGACTTCCTAGATTGGAAGCCATGCCCTTCGCCCCCTTCGTTCCCTTACGCGTGCTGTCATCCTACTCGATGCTCGAAGGGGCGATCGATCCCAAGGACATTGCCAAGCTGGCCAAGGAGCGCGGCTTTCCGGCCATCGCGATCTGCGACCGCAACGGCCTCTACGGGATCATGGCCTTCGCCGCCGCGTGCAAGAGCGAGGGCGTGCAGCCGATCATCGGCGCGCTGCTGGGCGTGGCGCGCGGGGACGACAGAGGCACAGTCGATTACCTGCCGCTCTTCGCACAGGACGAT
This sequence comes from Erythrobacteraceae bacterium, assembly GCA_027487015.1. GTDB lineage: Bacteria > Pseudomonadota > Alphaproteobacteria > Sphingomonadales > Sphingomonadaceae > Erythrobacter. The sequence goes on from JAIYEK010000220.1 coordinate 3,073, forward strand.
GCGGGCTACGACAACCTCTGCCACCTCGTCTCGGCAGCGCACCTTGATCGCCCGCTCGAGCGCGATCCGCATGTGACGCTCGCTGACCTTGAAGGCCGCACCGAGGGGTTGATTGCGCTCACCGGCGCTGGCGAGGGCGGGGTGACGCGGCTGCTAGCGGAAGGCCAGCACGAGGCGGGCGCGCGGCTTGTGGGGCGGCTCGAGGCGCTGTTCCCCGGGCGGCTCTATATCGAACTCGCGCGGGTCGGAGATCCCGTGTGCGAGCGGGCCGAGGACGCTCTGATCGACCTCGCCTATGCCCGCGACCTCCCGCTGGTTGCCACCAACCCCGCCAATTTCGCCGAGCCGCATATGCACAAGGCGCATGACGCTATGCTGTGCATCGCAGGCTCGACCCAGATCGATGCCGAGGATCGCCCGCGCTCCAACCCGCAGGCCTTCGTCAAGCAAGCGGGGCTGATGGAGGAGGCTTTCGCTGACCTCCCCGAGGCGACCGCCAACACGCTGGTGATCGCCCAGCGCTGCGCCTTCGCGCCGCCCTATCGCAAGCCGATCCTGCCCAGTCTCGCGGGCGACCTTGCGGGCGAGGCGCGGATGCTGGCAGAGGATTCGCGCAAGGGGCTGGAGGCACGGCTCTCGGCCTATCCGGATCTCACCGAAGAGGAACGCCGGGTCTATTTCGAGCGCCTCGAATTCGAGATCGATGTGATCGTGAAGATGGGGTTCCCCGGCTACTTCCTGATCGTTGCCGACTTCATCAAGTGGGCCAAGGAACAGGGCATTCCGGTGGGCCCGGGGCGCGGCTCGGGGGCGGGCTCGGCGGTGGCCTGGGCGCTGACCATCACCGATCTCGATCCAATCAAGCTGGGGCTGCTGTTCGAACGCTTCCTCAACCCCGAACGCGTCTCGATGCCCGACTTCGATATCGACTTCTGCGAAACGCGCCGCGGCGAGGTGATCCGCTATGTGCAGGCGAAGTATGGCAGCGATCACGTCGCCCAGATCATCACCTTCGGCAAGCTGAAGGCCCGCGCGGTGCTGCGCGATTGCGGGCGAATTTTGCAGATGAGCTACGGGCAGGTCGACCGGCTGTGCAAGATGGTGCCCAACCACCCGACCGACCCCTGGACCCTGCCGCGCTCGCTGAACGGCGCGGCGGATTTCAAGCGCGAGTATGACAACGACAAGGAGGTGAAGCGCCTGGTTGATCTGGCGATGCAGCTGGAGGGCCTGCCGCGCAACTCCTCGACCCACGCGGCGGGCGTGGTGATCGGCGACCGGCCGCTGGCACAACTGGTGCCGCTCTACCGCGACCCGCGCTCGGACATGCCGGTGACACAGTTCGACATGAAATATGTCGAATCAAGCGGACTGGTGAAGTTCGACTTCCTCGGGCTGAAGACCCTTTCGGTGCTGCGGAAGGCGGTCGACCTGCTCGAAGCGCGCGGGATCGCCATCGATCTGGGCGCGCTGCCTCTGGACGACGCGCAGGTCTACCATCTCATGCAGGCGGGCAACACCGTGGGGGTGTTCCAGCTCGAATCGGAAGGCATGCGCCGGACGCTCAAGGCGGTGAAGCCCACCAATTTCGGCGACATCATCGCGCTCGTCTCGCTCTACCGCCCCGGCCCGATGGACAACATTCCGCTGTTCGGCCAGCGCAAGGCGGGGCAGGTGCCGATCGAATACCCGCACCCCAAGCTGGAAGGGATCCTCGCCGAGACCTACGGCATCTTCGTCTATCAGGAACAGGTGATGCAGGCAGCGCAGGTGTTGGCCGGTTACACGCTGGGCGAAGCCGACATGCTGCGCCGCGCGATGGGCAAGAAGGTGCAGGCCGAGATGGACGCCCAGCGCGGGCGCTTCGTCGAGGGCTGCAAGACCAATTCCGCCATCGAACCCAAGCGCGCCAACGAGCTGTTCGACTTGATCGACAAGTTCGCCGGCTACGGCTTCAACAAGTCGCACGCGGCGGCCTATGCCCTCCTCGCTTACCAGACCGCGTGGATGAAGGCGCATTACCCGGAAGAGTTCTACGCTGCCTCGATGTGCTTCGACATGCACCAGTCGGAGAAATTAAACGTCTTCGTCGACGATGCGCGGCGCTATCCGAACGGGCAGGGCGGGGTCGAGGTGCTGCCGCCCTGCATCAACGCCTCGGAGGCCGAATTCACCGTCGAGCAGACCGACACGGGCTATGCTGTGCGCTATGCGCTCGCAGGGATCCGCAATGTCGGCGAGAAAGCGATGGAGGCGATCGTCGCCGAGCGGCAGGCCAATGGGGCTTTCGCCAGCCTCAAGGACCTGTTCGAGCGGGTGCCGCAAGGCACGATGAACCGCCGCCAATTGGAAGGCCTGATCTGCGCGGGCGCCTTTGACGGCTTGGAGCCCGACCGCGCGCTGCTCTTCGCCAATGCCGAGCATCTGATGGCGGTCGCCGATGCCGCGATACGCGAGCGCTCCAGCGGGCAGGTCGGCCTGTTCGGCGGCGATGCGGGCCCGGCCGAGGAGCTGCGCCTGCAACCCTGCGCGCCTTGGAGCCGGCCCGAAAAAATGGCCAAGGAGCGCGAGAATTTCGGCTTCTACTTCTCGGCCCACCCGGTGCAGCAATACCGCGAGGCCGCTTCGGCCAATGGCGCGCGAACCTATCAGAGCCTTATGGAAGCGGGCGCGCCTCCGGGCGGGCGCGGGACGGCGGTGATTGCGGCGCTGGTCGAAGGCATCACCAAGGCGCGCACCCGCAAGGGCGGCACCTTCGTGCGCGCGGATTTCTCGGATAGCTCGGGGCAGTTTTCGGCCGCGTGTTTCGAAGAATCGCTGGTGCCCGATTTCGAGCGCTGGGCGGCGGCCGGAGAGTGCCTGCTGCTCACCGTGGAACTCGATTCGCCCAACCCCGATGAGCCGCCCCGGCTCACCGTGCGCGGCGCGCGCGCGCTTGCGGCGGTGAGCGGGACCACCGCGATGGAATTGAGCGCCGAGATCGCGACGCTCGAGGCTTTGCTCGAGCTCCAGATCGAACTCGATCTCGCGCGCGGTGATCGCCCGACCGGGGCGGGTGAGGTGGTGGTAACGCTCGGCCTTGCCGATGGCGGGCAGGCCAAGATGTGTCTCGGGCGTAATTTCGTGCTGACAGGCGAATTGGCCGAGCGGCTCGCCAGCGTGGCAGGGATCGCCAAGGTCAACCTCGCGCCGCTGAAGAAGCGCGGCAATCTGCGGCTCGTCGCATAGAAAAAGGGGCCGGATCGCTCCGGCCCCTTCCTCGGGTAAACCCTAAAGGCGACGTGCCTTACATGCCCGAACCCGGGCCGTAGGTCACTTCCACGCGGCGGTTCTGTGCCTCGCGGACGCCGTCAGCGGTGGGCACGCGCGGCTGGCTTTCGCCGAAGGCCTGGCCGCGGATCTGGCCCGAAGGCACCCCGCGACCGGCGAGATAGCTCTGCACCGCGGCATTGCGGCGCTCGGCCAGACCCTGGTTGTACTGCGCGCTGCCCGACGTATCAGTGTGTCCGGCGAGCATCACCCGTGCCATGCCGCAATTGCTGTAGGCGGTCGCGGCGTTGTTGAGGATGTTCGAAGCTTCCGGGCTGATGTCCGAACGGTCGAAATCGAAGAACACGATGAACGGACCGCTGTTGCACACGGGGCGCGGCGGGGGCGGCGGCGGAGCGGGCGGCGGCGGCGGGGGAGCCATCATCGGCGGCGGCGGGGGCGGGGGCGGCGGAGCCGGCTCAGGCGCGGGCTCCGAGCGACCGCCGAAGTTGACGATCAGGCTCGCCAGCACCGAATGCGCCGAATAATTGGCGTCGAGGTCACGGCCGTTGGTGCCCGTCAGGCGGAAGTCGTCGATGTTGAAGTAGCGGTACTTGACGCCCAGATCGACATTGCGGGTAATCGGGAACCGGGCGCCGCCAATCAGCTGCCAGGCGAAGTCGGTCTGCTTGTCGTCGATCAGCGTGCCGACGCCGGCAACGCGAACCGGAAGCTCGAGCCGCGCGACACCCGCGCCGCCGCCGCCATAGATCTGGAAGCCGTCATCCTTCCCGATCTCGACCAGCGCATTGACCATCCCGCTCCAGATCGTGAGATCGCGCTCGTTCTGGACCACGGTGCCCACTGGCACTGAGACGCCGACCGGCAGGATCCCGGCATTCTCGACCGTCAGGCTGCGATACTTGGCGTTCTTGTAGCCGCCTTCGGCTTCGAGCCGGAAGGGACCGAAATCGTAGCCGAGGATGACGTCGCCATCGATGCCCATCTTGGTGCGGGCGGTCGCGGCCGGAATGAAGGGGTCATCGCCGGTCGAGGCAGCGGGGCGGACGCCGACCGTAACCTTGTCCTTGAGGCTGACGCCGCCCTCGATCCCGATATAGGGGCCGTCGGCCTGCGCCGGGGCGGCAAGAGCGGCCGCAGCCGCTCCGATCAGCAGATATGTTGTCTTATTCATTGTCCTGTTACCTTATAATTCGGTGGCCCGCCGGATCCCGGAGAGGAGCCCCGGACCGCGCGCGAAGGCGCAGCCGTTCCCGGCAGGTGAGAGGCAAGGTTTGCTGCAGGGCGATTGTTGCATGGGCCAAGGCAGGCCGTGCCCACGATTGGCCGAAGCGATTGCCAAGCGTCGTGGCGCGCGGCATGAACGGCGATGATACACCATGCCGCGCAGGGGCACGGGACCACACGAGAGGAGAGAGACAGGCCATGGCGAGCGCACGCCTCGGAGCAATGCAGGACTGGACCATGCGGGTGACCGCAGTGATCGATCACGCCGCACGCGAGGCGCCGACGCGCGAGATCGTGAGCCGCTGGGCCGATGGGAGCGAGACCCGCACCAATTGGGCGGGGATCCGGGCCGATGCGCTGAAGATGGCGCAGGCCTTGCAGCGCCTCGGCCTCAAGCCCGGTGACAAGGTTGCGAGCCTCGCGATGAACCATTCGCGCCATCTGGTCAGCTGGTACGGCGTCGCAGGGATGGGCGGGGTGCTCCACACGGTGAACCCGCGGTTGTTTGACGACCAGCTCGAATATATCGTCAACCACGCCGAAGACCGCGTGCTGTGTTACGATGCCGCCTTCCAGCCGATCGTCGAGCGGATGAAGAGCCGCTGGACCACCGTCGAGCACTATATCTGCTACGACAGCGGCGAACATGCCCACGCCTTCGAGGACTGGATCGCGGCCGAGGATGGCGATTTCGAATGGGTCACCGGCCCCGAAACCGACCCTTGCATGATCTGCTACACCTCGGGCACCACCGGCAATCCCAAGGGCGTGCAATACGAGCACCGCTCGACCGTGCTCCACGCGATGGCGGGACTTCAACCGGCGGCGTTCAATTTCTCGAGCGCTTCGGTGATGCTCCCCGTGGTGCCGATGTTCCATGCGGCGAGCTGGGGCCTGCCCTATGCGGGCGCGATGGCAGGGATCAAGTTCGTGTTCTCGGCGGTAAACGACCCGGCGGTCCTCCACGATCTGATGCTGCGCGAGGGTGTCACGGACAGCGCGGGCGTGCCCACGGTGTGGCTCGCGCATTTCCAGTACTGCGACCGCGAGGGGCTGGACCTGCCGCCGCTCAAGGCCGCCACCATCGGGGGTTCGGCGGCGCCCAAGTTCATGATCGAGCGCCTGCTGAAGAACGGCACCCGCGTCCAGCACGCCTGGGGGATGACCGAAACCTCGCCCATCGGCACCGTTGGTGGGCCGACCTGGGACTGGGACACGCTGACGCTCGAACAGAAGGTCGAGAAGACCGCGATGCAGGGCCGCCCGATCTTCGGGGTGCAGCTGCGCACCGTCGACCTCTCCGACATGACCACCGAACTCCCGCGCGACGGGAAGACCTCGGGCGCTCTCCAGATCCGGGGGCCCTGGGTCATCAGGCGCTACTTCAAGGCCGAGAAGGACGCGGTGGGCAATGATGGCTGGTTCGATACCGGCGATGTCGGCATCCTCCACCCGGACGGCACCCTGCAGCTCACCGACCGCACCAAGGACGTGATCAAGTCGGGCGGCGAGTGGATCAGCTCGGTCGAGCTCGAGAACGCGGCGTGTGGCCACCCCGCGGTGGCCGAGGCGGCCTGCATCGGCATCTACCACCCCAAGTGGGACGAGCGCCCGGTGCTGTTCGTGGTCAAGAAGGCGGGCACCGAGGTGAGCGCCGACGACATCCTCGAGCACCTCAAGCCCCAGATCGCCAAGTGGTGGATGCCCGACGCGGTCGAATTCGTCGACGACATCCCGCACACCGCCACCGGCAAGATCAGCAAGAAGGACCTGCGCGACCGCTTTGCGGACTACACGCTTGCCTGACGTGACGATCCGGCCTGCGCGTGAGAACGACGCGCAGGCCATAGCGTCAATCTATGCCTGGCACGTGGCGAACGGCACCGCGACCTTCGACACCGCCGCGCCCGATGCGGCAGCGTGGGCCGAGAAGCTCGCCGACTTCGCCGCGCGCGGGTTCCCTTTCCTTATCGCGGAGCGGGAGGGCGCCGTGTCGGCTTATGCCTACGCCGCACGCTTCCGCGACCGCGCGGCCTATGCGCATACATGCGAGGACAGCATCTACGTTTCGCACGAGGCGCGCGGGTGCGGGATTGGGAGCCTGCTTCTGCCCGCGTTGATCGACGCCGCCGGCGCCTCCGGCTTTGAACAAATGCTCGCGGTCATCGGTGGGGGCGAGCCGGCTTCGGTCGGGCTCCACGGCAAGTGCGGCTTCGTCCACGCTGGACGGATGCGCAATGTCGGCCGGAAATTCGGCCGCCTGCTCGATACCGTCTACATGCAACGCGACCTCAGGGAGGAGGAGCCCGAATGACCTGCGAGACCTACATCGATCCCTCGGCCGCCAACTTTCAGGCCTTCAAGGACCTGCCGCGCGACCAGCCGATCAACATGCTCAATTTGCTGCTCTATCGGGATCTTGCTGAGTACCCTGAAGGCCACGAGCATGCGGGCAAGGGCTGGAGCGGTCGGCGCGCCTACGAGGAATACGGGGTGACCAGCGGCCCGATCTTCCGCAAGCTCGGCGGCCAGATCCTGTGGCGCGGGCGCTTCGAGACGATGGTCACCGGTCCCGAGGGCGAGCGCTGGCACGATGGCTTCATCGCCCAATACCCCAACGCCGGCGCCTTCTTCGCGATGATCAAGGACCCCGATTACCAGAAGGCCGTGGTCAACCGCACCGCCGCGCTGGTCGACAGCCGGTTGGTGCGCTTCGCTCCGGGCGAGGTGGGCGAGGGGTTTGGTTAGGCCGCCTCAGCGTGTCTTTTTCAGGTGCTTCTCGGCGAAATCAGCCACCCGTTCCACATTGGCGTCGCCCACAAAGACCGGCGACCAGAAGCTGGTGTCGCCGTAGCCGGTGCCTTCGAACATGTCGAGTTCGACCGGTACCCCCGCCTTCTTCAGCGCCGCCTCAAGAATGGTCGTCTGCCCGACCGGCACCAGGCAATCCTCGCTGCCCTTCTGGAGCAGAAACGGAGGGTCGGTGGCGTCAATATAGGTGATCGGGTTGGCGGCCTTCGCCTTCTCCGGCACCGTCGCGATCGGCGCGCCGAGATAGGCGGATTCGAAGGATTCGACCGCGTCGTGATCGGGCGGGCAGCCTTGCGCGCGTGCCTGGGGGTCCATCAACAGGAAGTCGTTCGGGCCGAACCAGTCGATCACCGCATTGACCCGGGCAGAGACGCCGGGGTTGCCGAGTGCGGGGTCGTCGAACGCATTGGCGTTGCCGGTCGTTCCGATCAGCGAGGCTAGGTTGCCGCCGGCCGATTCCCCGAAGGCAACAAAGCGCGCAGGATCAAGGTGATAGCGCGCGGCATTGGCGCGCAGGAAGCGCACCGCCGCCTTGGCATCCACGATCGCGGCAGGAAAGCGCGCCTCGCCCGAGAGCCGGTAGTCGATCGAAGCAACCGCAATCCCGCGTGCCCGCATCGCGTCAAGGATCGCAGGCTCGAGCCCGTCCTTGTCGCCCTCGCGAAAGCCCCCGCCGTGGATGTTGATCACCAGCGGGAAGGGGCCGGGCCCCTCGGGCAGATAGAGATCGAGCTTCTGGCTGTCCGACAGCGGCGCGTAGGCGACATCCGCGTGGTCGGGCGCGGGCAGCGAGGGCGAACAGGTGGTCAGCGCCGCCACCACCGGCAGCGCGGCGGCTGCGGCGAGCAGCTTGGGTCTCTGGATGCGCATCCCCGGCTCCCGATCTTTCGCGCTGCTCGCGCCAGCTGGGCCGCTTACTCCTCGCCGTAGAGGTAGCCGAAGAAGTCCGAGACCGAGGAGAACCACAGGCCGATCTGGCTCGAATAGTTCGACCGGGTGATGCCGCCGTCGGCGATGATGTACATCCGGACCGATATCGTGCCATCTTCATCGAGATAGGCGCGGCCGAAATTTTCCTTGTAATTGTACGTGTTGATTGCCGTCATCACCTCCTCGCGGGTCTTGCCCTCGGGCTCGAAGGTGGCGAGCATCGAGGAGCCGAGGCACTTGGTCTTGGCGACATTGTCCTCGCAGGCGAGCAGCAGCGCATCGGCGATCACGCCGCCCTCGAATTCGAAATCGATCCGTTCAGACTTTGGGTCCTGGGTCGTGATCGTGGCGCCCGCATCCACCAGCGCGCGCTCGAAATCGGCGCGGGTGAAGTGTTGCAGGCTTTGCGCCTGTGCCGTCGTGGTGGTCAGTGCCAAAGCGGCGGCAGCAAGTATCGTCCAGCGCATAATTCCCCCTTCTCAGTCACATGGACCCTTGGGGTTAGCCTATCACAGCAGCGACAATTGGCCATCGATTTGTGGTGGCCGGAAGCGCGAGCAATCGAGCTCGAAGTGACCCTTGCCGATCCCGGCCTTGCGGCAGGCGAGCTTGAAGCGCGCCCGGAACAGATCGGCCCAGACGCCTTGCGGGTTGAAGCGGCTGTGGAAGTTGGGATCATTGTCACGTCCGCCCCGCATCTGTCTGACAATGCTCATGACTTTTCCCGCGCGCTCGGGGTAGTGGACCTCTAGCCACTCGCGGAACAGCGGGGCGACTTCGTGGGGCAAGCGCAGCGGGATCCAGCCGACGCTGCCGACCCCGAGCTCGCCGACCCGGGCGATGATGCCTTCCATGAATTCATCGGTGATCGCCGGGATCACGGGCGACAAGGAGCAATGCACCGGCACGCCGCGCTGGACCAATTTCTCAAGCGCAGCCAAGCGCTTGGCAGGCGCAGCGCAGCGCGGCTCGAGCTTGGCCGAGAGCACCGGATCGAGCGTCGTGACCGACACCGATACCGCCACCAGCTTTTCGCGGGCCATCTCTTCGAGCAGGTCCGCATCGTCCAGCACCCGGTCGGACTTGGTGGTGATGGTGACGGGGTGCCGCACCTCCAGACACACCTCGAGGATCGCCCGCGTGATGCGGTAATCGCGCTCGATCGGCTGATAGGGATCGGTGTTGGTGCCGAGCGCAATCGGCTTTGGCGAATAACCCGTTTTTGCCAGCGTCTTGCGCAGCAATACTGCTGCGTCGGGCTTGGCGAAGAGCTTGGTCTCGAAGTCCAGTCCGGGGGACAGATCGTGATAGGCGTGGGTGGGGCGGGCGAAGCAGTAGACGCAGCCGTGCTCGCACCCGCGATAGGCATTGACCGAGCGGTCGAAGGGCACATCGGGCGACTGGTTGAAGGTGAGGATCGACTTGGGTCGCTCCTCGATCACGGTGGTGCGCAGCTTGACCGGGGGGCCATCGAGGCTTGCGACATGATCGCGCCAGTCGCCATCGACTTCGCGTTCCGCCAGCCCGAAGCGGGTGGGGACCGCCCCCGATTGCGCGCCGCGCCCTTTGACCGGGGAATGTTTCACGTGGAACATTTACGGAACAAACGGTGCGTTGCCAAGCCCCGTTTTCGGCGGAACTGCGAGGCATCTGCCCGATCACAACCCGCAACCGGGGGGAAACCACATCGCTACGACCAGGCAACTACTGCGCTACGGCCTCGCGTTCAGACTTCCTTGAGGCGCGGCATCAATTCCACAAAATTGCAGGGCCGGTTGCGGCTGTCCAATTGCTCGGCGAGGATCCCATCCCACCCGTCCTTGACCGCCCCGTTCGATCCGGGGAGGGCAAAGATATAGGTCCCGCGCGCCACCACCGCGAGCGCGCGCGATTGCACCGTGCTGGTGCCGATGGTCTGGAAGCTGAGCCAGCGGAACAGCTCGCCGAAGCCGGGGATCTCGCGCGCGCCCTTGACCAGTGCGAGCGCCTCGGGAGTCACGTCGCGGCCCGTGAGGCCGGTGCCGCCAGTGCTGACCACTGCGTCGACGGCGGGGTCATCGATCCAGGCTTCGAACTGCGCGGCCAGCAGCGCGGCGTCATCCTTGACGATCAACCTTGCGGTGAGATGGTGCCCGGCGCCTGTCACACGGCCCGCGAGAATATCGCCCGAGGTGTCGGTTTCGGGCGTTCGCGTGTCAGAAACGGTGAGAACAGCGATATTTATCGGTTTGAAAACCCGAGTTTCGTCAATCGCCACGCTCGCTCGCTCCTCTACCGCTCCAGACTTGCCGAACGGGTGGTAGCAGCTTGCGGAAACTCGGGCCAGCGCCCTTGCGCGAGCGCGCGGCGGCTGGGTGAGGGGGCGCCGGCAGCGCGCTCGTACATCCAGTAATTGCGCATCACGATCGCGACATAGCTGCGGGTCTCCCAATAGGGGATCGATTCCATCCACAGCAGCGGGTCGTTCTGGTCGTTGATCTCGGAGTTCCAGCGCCCGACCGGGGTGAGGCCTGCGTTATAGGCGGCCATGATCTTGGGCAGAGCCCCGCCGGTCGCCGGAGAATCGCGCAGCATTTCTAAGTGCCGCTGGCCATAGGCGAGGTTGACCTGCGGATCGTTGAGATCCTCATACGAAGCGCCAAGGCTGAGGCGGCCCGAATGGTCGCGCGCGGTGCCGGGCATGATCTGCATCAGCCCACGCGCATTGGCGGGGCTCACTGCCGCCGCGCGGAAATTCGATTCCTGCAGCGCGTGGGCGAAGGCCAGCGCCGGGTCGACCTGCCAGCCGCCGACCGGCTGCCAATAGGCGACCGGGAAGCGCAAGGCGGGATCGCTGGTGGTGCCGTAGGGCGCGTTCTGCGCCATGAACAGCTGGGTCGAGGGCAGGCCGAGTTCGCGCGCCAGCCGGGCGAGGGCGGCGTATTGATAGGCGGGGCCGATCTTCGCCTCGTAACGCAGCACTTCATCGGCGAGCGCCGGGCGGCCGACCTCGATCAGCGCGGCAGCGACCTTCACATTGGGGCGCTGCTGGAGCTGCGCCCAATCCTCGCGGCTGAGGCTCGGCGGAGGGGCGTGCTGCGGCAGCTCGACCCCGAGCTGGTCGGCGGCGAGCATGCCGTAAAGTGTCTCGTCCATTTGCGCGGCAGCGGCGAGGTGGGTCTGCGCCTGCCCCGGTTCGCGGCAGCGCACCGCGGCGCGCGAGGCCCAATAATGGCCTGCTGCGGCAAGCTCGACATTGGAGGCGCGCTCCGACACGCGCGAGAAAGCCTCGCCCGCCAGCGAGCAATAGCCCAGACGCCACGCGGCGAGCCCTTCGACCCATGCGCCTTCGGGGACCCATTCGCCTGTCCCATCGGCCACGCTGCGCGCCAGTTCGAGCGCGGCGTTGTCCTGGTTCTCGATGTAGTAGCTCCACGCCACGCGCTGGCGCCATTCGGCGCGCGCATCGCCCGAGAGCATCGGATCGGCCTCGGCGAGCAGGCGGTGGGCTTCGGCGGGGTTGTCGGCCTTGATCGCGGCGAGAATCGCCTCGCTGGTGGCGCCGGACATGGTGCCGTCGTTCACGGCGCGCGGCAGCATGCGCTTGGGCGCAAAGGGCTGGCGCTGGAAGCCTTGCGCGCCGGGGAGCGGAGGCAGCGCGGTCAGCCCGCGCTTGGCGCCCATCTTGGCGAGCTGCTCGGCCTGGGGCAGATCGGTGCCCTCGGCAAACCACCGCGCGATCTGGTCGGCCGAGACCTTGGGGCTCTTGGCGTGGGTGTAGAATTCGGCGCGCGCGGCCTGAGCGAGGATCCCGTCGGAGTGGCGGGCGAGCAGGCTTTCGACCTGCGCCCACTGCTCGGCATCGATCGCGGCGAAGAGCTGGCGGAAATCATTGCGCTCTTCGGGCGAGAGGACCGGGGAAAGCGCGGTGTCGCCCGGAGTCGCACCATTCCAGCGCGCGACCAGATCGCCCGATTGCGCCGCAGCGGGCGCGTGGAGGCCGAGGGCCGCCAGCACCACCGCCGCCAGCGCCGTTGCCGGACGCTTTCGCAAGCGGCTCAAACCGTTTCCGACCATTCCATCCATCTCCGCCAGAACCGGGCCTTGAGCCGGGGCATGTCCATCAGGGCATCGAGCGCTTCGCTCGACAGGACAGGGATATTGCCCGCGATATAGTTGATTTCACGTAAAGCTTGATCGCTTGTTCCGCCAAGCATCGGGCCGAGCGCGCTGCCGAAGGCGACAAGGCGCGCGGGCGCCACCAGCTTGACGTGATGCGCGGTCACCGCGTCCATCCCGCCTGCGGCAAGCACGGGAAGATCGGCCATCGGGGTATGCGCGGGGAGGCACGCGGCGATGTAGACCGCGCTTTCATCGAGGCCCATCGCGGCAAGAATGTTCGCCAGCAGGCGACCTTGGGGGCCATCCAGCAGGCGATCGCTATCATCGGCCTCGGGCTGGGGGACCAGCACCATCAGCGCCGCGCCGCGCTCCCCGCGCGGCGGCACGCGGGGAAAGCCGCGCGAGGGCGAGAGGTCGGGGGTCTCCATCCACCATTGGCGGAAGGCGGCGAGATCGGCCGGCGGCGAATCGCCCAGCCAGTCGCGGCGCGCGGGAACCGCCTGTTCGGTTGCTGCGGGCAGGGGAGCGAGGCCGCGGGCAACAATATCTTGAGGGCTCGAAACCGGGGCATTGGCCCCTGCACGTCGGGGAGGAACCCCCTGCGCCCCGGCCGTCGCAGGGGCCGCGCCCGGCTCTGCCAACCACGCCGTAGCGTCATCGGCGAAGTCGCAATCGACCCCGGCCATCTGCCACCAGGCCAGCGCCGCCTCGAATTCTTGCGCAAGGGAAGGGTCGAGCCGGGTCATCAGGGGGTCATGCTATCCATCGCGGGTCTTGACTGTCCCTGTCCCCCTTAGCAAGTGGACGGACAAGGCATATCGCCAGACTGTGGCCCCCACACGGCCAAAACCAACAAGGATCAGGAAAGCCCGATGGTCGAACGTGAATCAATGCCCTGCGACGTGGTGATCGTCGGCGGTGGTCCGGCGGGGCTCTCCGCGGCGATCAAGCTGAAGCAGATCAACGCCGAGCTTGAGGTGATCGTGCTCGAGAAGGGCTCTGAGATCGGCGCGCATATCCTGTCGGGCGCTGTGGTCGATCCCAAGGCCTTGGACGAACTGCTGCCCGAGTGGCGCGAGCAGGGTTGTCCGATGGCCGAAACCCCGGTGACCGACAACTGGCACTGGGTGCTCTCCAAGACCGGCAAGAGTTCGCTCCCTCACGCGATCATGCCCCCGCTGATGAGCAACCACGGCTGCTACACCGGCAGCCTCGGCAACCTGACCCGCTGGCTCGCCGAACAGGCGGAAGGCTTGGGGGTGATGGTGTTCCCGGGCTTCCCGGCCGCCGAAGTGATGATCGACGAGGAAGGCCGCGTCGCCGGCGTGATCACGCAGGACATGGGCATCGCGGCCGATGGCAGCCAAAAGGGTGATTTTGCGCCGGGCATGGAAATCCACGCCAAGTATACGCTCTTCGCAGAAGGTGCGCGCGGCAACCTCACCAAGCGCATGAAGGCGATGTTCGACCTTGAGGCGAACTGCCAGCCGCAGGTCTACGGCCTCGGCATCAAGGAGCTGTGGGACATCGATCCCAAGAAGCACAAGCCGGGCCGCGTGATCCACACGCAAGGCTGGCCGCTCACTGAAAGCGACAGCTGGGGCGGGGGCTTCCTCTACCACCAGGCGAACGGTCAGGTGGCCTTGGGCTTCGTGACGGCGCTCGATTACAAGAACCCCTGGGTCTCGCCCTATCAGGAGTTCCAGCGCTGGAAGAACCACCCGGCGATCCGCGAGTACCTCGAAGGCGGCAAGCGGGTGAGCTACGGCGCGCGTGCGATCAACGAGGGCGGCTGGCAGTCGGTGCCCAAGCTCGCCTTCCCCGGCGGGGCGTTGATCGGCTGCGCGGCGGGCTTCGTGAACGTGCCGCGCATCAAGGGCAGTCACACCGCGATGAAGAGCGGGATGCTGGCGGCCGAGAGCATCGCGGCGGCCATCGCGGCGGGTCACGAGAAGACCGAGCTCGCCGATTACGATGTGGTCGTGCGCTCCAGCTGGATCGCGACCGAATTGAAGGTCGTCCAGAACGCCGAGCCTGCGGTCGCCAAGTTCGGCGGCGATATCGGCACGCTGGTCGCCGGGATCGACATGTGGATGCGCACATTGAAGATCGGCCTGCCGATCAGCATGAAGCACCACGCCGATTACACCAACACCGGCCGCGCTGACCTGTACCCCAAGATCGACTACCCCAAGCCCGACGGCGTGATCACCTTCGACCGCCTCACCAACGTCGCCTACAGCTACACCAACCACGCCGAGGACCAGCCCTGCCACCTGCAGGTGAAGGACCTCGAACTGCAGAAGGTGAGCGAGCTTGGCGTCTTCGGCGGCCCCTCGGCGCGCTATTGCCCGGCGGGGGTCTACGAATGGCTGCAGGAAGCGGACGGAACGCCGAAGTTCCAGATCAACTCGCAGAACTGCGTCCACTGCAAGACCTGCGACATCAAGGACCCCAACCAGAACATCAACTGGGTCACGCCCGAAGGCGGCGGCGGGCCGAATTATCCGAATATGTGAGGTGTGGGGATGAACTTGGACCCGGCCATCGCCCGAGCAATTATTGAATTGGCCCTGTTCCTTGAACTCTCGGATGACGACACCGTTGACCCTGATGCGGCGGTGTCGGCGTTGGAGGGACTTGCAGCCAATCTTGCGAGCGCGTCGCCGGAAGCAAGGGCTTCGCTCCTTCAGGAGCTGAACGCCATGTCGTCGAGCAATCCCGAAATCGCAGCTGCTGGTCTTGCCGAAGGATTGGGTTTGCTCGATTGACCCTCACCAAAACCACTTACGCCAAGATCAACCTCGCGCTGCTTGCTGCCGCTATGTTCGCGGGTTGTGCTCATGCAAAGGCGCCGCACCCGGTGACGTCCGACGATCAGGCCTGCGAGCGTGTCATGTCCGTGCTGGTCGAAAACAACACCTACCGTGCTGACCAAATGGCGAATTGCGACGGCGGCGCAGACGAAAACAACCCCGGCTACTACGTCCTGCGCGTCAACGGCTTCTGCCGCGATCCGCAGGGCTGCGGCAGCGTGCTGCTCGGCTGGTATGCGGTTGATGAGAGGACTGGCGCGGTGTTCGAAATGGACGTCGCCGAATGGGCGGTCGGCCCCCGGATCGATAAGAACACCTGATGCGCGAAACCGCCTACGCCAAAATCAACCTCGCGCTGCACGTCCGCAGGCGGCGGGAGGACGGGTATCACGAGCTTGAAACCCTGTTCGCCTTCATCGATGCGGGCGATGTGCTGACGGTTGCGGAGGCCGAAGCCGATAGCCTCACGATCAAGGGCGAGTTTGGCGAAGGGCTCTCCAGTGGGCCGGACAATCTTGTGCTCCAAGCACTGAACTTCATGCGCGGCATGGTTCGGCCCGGCATGACTCCCATCCCGCCGCTCGCCATCCGTCTCGAAAAGAACCTCCCCGTGGCCGCCGGGATTGGCGGCGGATCAGCCGATGCTGCGGCGATGATCCGGCTGCTGGACCGGCACTATGTTCGCAATGGCGACATGAAGGAACTGGTGATTGCCAGCAGCCATCTGGGTGCGGATATCGGGGCCTGCATCGTCAGTATGAGCCGGATCGGCACCGGTTTGGGCTGGGAACTTGCGATGCCAGCGGTTGATGATGTGCGCGGAACCCCCGTCCTGCTGGTCAACCCACGCGTGCCGCTTTCGACCGGGCCGGTGTTCAAGGCTTGGGACATGGTGGATCGGGGGGCGCTCCCCGAGGGCCCTGCGAGCCGGATCGCGAGGGAAGGGCGCAACGACCTCGAGGCGCCCGCCATTTCGCTGTGCCCGGTGATCGCCGAGGTGCTGGCGGCGCTGGCCGAGACCAACCCGTGGCTCGCCCGCATGTCCGGCTCGGGAGCGACCTGTTTTGCGCTTTACGACACAACCGAGGCCCGCGATGCGGCTGCGGCGGCGATGCCCGAGGGCTGGTGGACCATGGCGGGGCGGCTGCGGTGACTTTCTATCCTTCCGTTCGCCCTGAGCTTGTCGGAAGCGAAGCTGTCCCGCAGGGACAACGGCCGTCCTTCTGTGGGATCAAGCTCGGAAAAGAAGAACGGTGCTTCGACAAGCTCAGCACGAACGGGGTTTGATGTGAGGAACGAAGTCTTCCGCCAAGTCGGAACCCCCACCCCCGGCGGGATCGTCTGCGTCGTCGACCATGCTTCCAACGCCGTGCCTGCCGACATCGCCCTCGGCATTCCGGAACATCTGCTCCACGAACACATCGCCCTCGACATCGGCACCGAGGCCATCGCCGAGCTGCTGGCGAGGAGCCACGCCATCCCCGCCCATATCGCCGCTGTCAGCCGCCTCGTGTGCGATCTCAACCGCGAGGAGGGCGCCCCCGGCCTCGTCCCCGACTCCAGCGATGGCCATTTCATCCCAGGCAATGTCGGCGCAAGCCGCGAGGAAAGGCTGAACCGCTTCCACCGCCCTTATCACACCGCGTTGGAGCAATGGCTGGCAGCGGCAGAACCCGCGCTGATCCTCTCGCTCCACTCCTTTACCCCGCGGCTCGAGACTTCGGATGCCGCGCGGCCGTGGCATGTCGGCGTGCTCTACAATCAGGACGAGCGCGCCGCGCGCATCGCCATTCCGCTCCTCGAAGCTGAGGGGCTGAATGTGGGCGACAACCTCCCCTATTCGGGCCGCGATCTCAACTACACCATGAACCGCCACGCTGAAGGGCACGGCCGCAACTATCTCGGCATCGAGCTCAGGCAGGACCTCGTCCAGAACGCCGAGGACCACGCCCGCTGGGCCGCGCTCTTGGCAAAGATTGCGCAAAGGGTTGCTTCAAGCCTCGCCTGAAGGCAGGGGACGTTTCACAAATCGGCACTCTCAGGAAATCTTATGTCGTCCAAGTTTGACAAGTCGAAGCTCCCCAGCCGCCACGTTTCGGTCGGCCCGGAGCGCGCGCCGCACCGCTCCTACTACTACGCGATGGGCATGACCGAGGAAGA
>JAIYEK010000080.1 GCA_027487015.1 Erythrobacteraceae bacterium
CAGCGGATCGTGCGCGACATGCATGACGGGATCGGCGGGCAGCTGCTCGGGCTGATGATGCAGGTGAGGGGCGGCGGGGCGAGCCCGGTCGAGGTCGAACAAGGACTTCAGGCGAGCATCGCGGACCTGCGCCTGATCGTCGATTCGATGGATTCCGCCGAAGAGGGCCTCGCCGAAACCCTGCGCGCCTTCGAGCACCGGGTGAGGAACCAGATGGAGGCGGCAGGCATCGCGCTCGATTTCACCGCCGAGGTCGACGAGGGGCTCGACCTCGGCCCGCGCCCGACCTTGCAGGTGCTGCGCATCCTCCAGGAGGCGGTGACCAACGCGATGCGCCATGCGGGCGCCAAGCGGATCGCGGTGGAGAGCCTTGCACCCGCCGGCGGCCCGATCCGCATCACCATCAGCGATGACGGCACCGGCCTTCCCGAAGGCTACCGGCGCGGGCGCGGGCTCACCAGCATGGAAACCCGCGCGCGCAATCTCGGCGGCGCGCTTGCCATCGACAGCGGGGCGGGCGGCACGCGGTTGACGCTCGAGGTGCCGCTGTCCGATTCCGCCAGCGCCGACTGAGGCACTCCCCCTGCGCTTGGGGGGATTGGCCGCGCATGGCGGCAGGCGCACTCCTGTCCCGGTCTGGCCGGAGGGA
The DNA here is from genome assembly GCA_027487015.1 of Erythrobacteraceae bacterium. Taxonomy (GTDB): domain Bacteria; phylum Pseudomonadota; class Alphaproteobacteria; order Sphingomonadales; family Sphingomonadaceae; genus Erythrobacter. The sequence goes on from JAIYEK010000080.1 coordinate 650, forward strand.
GACGATCATGCGCCGTACTGCACCATTTGCCGCCATCGTGCTTGCCGCCATGCTGCTCGTCCCGCCGGTTGCCGCCGCGCCCGACAGCCCCAATCCGGTCAAGCGCACCTGGGACTTCACCAAGCGCTTCGGCATCCCGCGCTTCGATGCACAGGACTGCGCGAGCGACCCCGCGCGGCTCGAAGCCTTCCTCGGCGAATATAATGCGCGGGTGGACGGCTTCCTTGCCGGGCCCACCGACCCCAAGAAGCTCGGGCTCGAACGGCGCAATTATGTGAAGCGGGTGGAGGGCGCCGCGCGCGACATCGCCGCCTATGCCGATGCCTTCGCGGCCACCGGCGTGCGCTCGCCCGATAGCTACGTGCCGCCGCTGGAGGACGACATCTGCCGCGCGCGTATGCAGCGCCACGCGCTGCTGGCGCTGCGCGCAGGGCTGGCGGCGATCGGGCGGGTCTATCCCGACATGACTGAAGTCGCCCCCCGCCTCGCCGAGGCCGACGCGGCGCTCGCCGCCATCGGCAATGATGCGAGCTTGCGCAAGAAGTTGGTCGCCAACCGCACGCAGAGCCTCGCCGCAGTGCGGATGAAGCCGCCGGTGAGCAGCAATCCGGCGTGGGAAAAGGGCCTGCGCGATGGCTTTGCGCGGTTGGTGCCCGGCGAGACGGTCCTCAAGCTCCACCTCTACAGCGCCGACTGGTATGTGCACCGCAACGAGGTGACCAGCGTCCCCGAATACCGCCAGATCGGCGCATGGGTCGCCGCCCGGCGCACCGACGGGACGTGCTGGATCCACGGCATCGACCTGTGGCAGAATTTCACCGGCAGCGGGTTCGACGGCGGCGAATACAAGCTCGGCGAGGCCCCGCGGCAGATCCTCTGCGGCAATATCTGACGCGGGGCCGCCAAGGGCTCCCGAACGGCATGGACCTTGTCAGGCTCAGCCTGGCCGGGATCGATGTTGTTCTGGACTCTGCGCGGGAGGCTTTGCATGACAGCGGCGGGGCAGCGCGAGTGATAAATGCGGCAGTTTGCCCCATACCGCCTAGGCCTGTATTGTGTTGTTTGCGTAATTAGCCAGACGCGCAGGCCTTAAGACCACGAGCGAGATCCCGCCATTCTGTTTCCTCTCCCGGTGAAAACGATGCCCATGTCCCGTCTGGCACTGTCCGGACTCGGAGCGCTCCTGCTCGCCGGTTGCTCGGGTGAAGCGGCGCAAGGGCCGCCCCCGAAAGGCGCGCCGGAGGTCGGCTATGTCGTCGTCCAGACGTCTGATGTGCCCGTTGCGGTCGAGCTTGCCGGGCGGATCGCGGCGTTCGAGATGTCCGAAGTGCGCCCGCAGGTCACCGGGCTGATCCGCCGCCGCTTCTTCACCGAAGGCGCCGTGGTGCGCGCAGGCCAGACACTCTACGAGATCGACACCCGCCTTTACCGCGCTGCCAGCAATGAAGCGCGCGCCAACCTCAATAGCGCCATCGCCAATGCCGAGGCGACCCGCATCCGGGCCGAGCGCCTGAAGCCGCTGGCCGAGGCGCAGGCGGTGGCGATGCAGGACTACACCGACGCCGCCGCCGCCGCGCGGGCCGCCGCTGCCGCCGTGCAGCAGGCGCGCGCGCAGGTGCAGACCGCTGACGTCAACTTGCAGTTCACCCGCGTGCCTGCTCCGATCAGCGGACGCATCGGCCGATCGCTGTTTACCGTCGGCGCGCTCGTGACCGGCAACCAGGCCGAACCGCTGGCGGTGATCCAGGGCGTCGATCCGGTGTTCGTCGACATCCAGCAATCGAGCGCCGAGCTCCTTGCGTTGCGCCGCGCGCTCGCGCAAGGCGGCGCGGTGCCGGGCAGCACGTCGGTCGGCCTCGTGCTCGAGGATGGCAGCGAATATCCGCAGCGCGGCCAGGTCCAGTTCTCCGAGGTGATGGTCGAGGCCGCCACCGGCACTGTGACGCTGCGCGCTCGCTTCCCCAACCCGCAAGGCCTGCTGCTGCCCGGCATGTTCGTGCGCGCCCGGTTCGAGCAGGCGGTGGACAAGGGCGCGATCCTCGTGCCCCAGCCCGCGCTCACCCGCAACGCGCGGGGCGAGGCAAGCGTGTTCGTGGTCGATGCCGGCAACAAGGCGGCCGAGCGCAAGGTCACCGCGGCGCGCGCCCTCGGCAGCGACTGGGTGGTGACCGCGGGGCTCAAGCCCGGCGACAAGGTGATCGTGCAGGGCCTCGCCAAGCTGAAGCCCGGCGCGCCGATCAAGCCGGTGCTCGCCAGCAAGCCGCAGGTGATCGCGGCCCCGAAGCCCGGGTCCGCGCCCGCCGGCAAGCCCTGAGGCGCGGGCGATGTCGCGCATTTTCATTGAACGGCCGATCTTTGCCTGGGTGCTGGCGATCATCACCATGCTGGCAGGGCTTGGGTCGATCTATCTCCTGCCGGTCGCGCAATATCCCGACGTCGCGCCGCCGCAGGTGAATATCCGCGCGAGCTTCCCCGGGGCTTCGGCGGAGACGCTGGAAAACAGCGTCACCCAGATCATCGAACAGCAGCTAACCGGCGTCGATGGACTGCTCTATTTCAGCTCCAGCTCCACCGCGCGCGGGCAGGTGAACATCAGCGCCACCTTCGCCAAGGGGACCGATCCCGATATCGCGCAGGTGCAGGTCCAGAACCAGGTGCAGCAGGCCCTCGCCCGGTTGCCGCAGCAGGTGCAGCAGCAGGGGCTGCGCGTCACCAAGTCGAACCCCGATTTCCTGATGATCGTCGGCGTCTATGACGAGACCGACCGCAGCACCAATATCGACGTTTCCGACTTCCTCGTCTCGAACCTGCAGGACGAATTGGCGCGCATCGAAGGCGTGGGGGAGACCAACGTGTTCGGATCGCAATATGCGATGCGCGTGTGGCTCGATCCCAACAAGCTCGCCGCGGTCGGCCTCATGCCGGGCGACGTGATCGCCGCGATCCGCAACCAGAACACCGAAGTCGCCGCAGGCGAAGTGGGCGGGTTGCCGCAGCCCGAAACCAATCGCCTCAACGCCGTCGTCACCGCCCAGTCGCGGCTGCGCACGGCGGACGAGTTCAAGGCGATCATCCTCAAGGCCGATCAGAGCGGCGCGGTGGTGCGGCTCGGCGATATCGCGCGGGTCGAGCTCGGCGCGGAAAGCTATGCCGCCTCGAGCCGCATCAACGGCCACCCCGGCGCAGGCCTCGCGATCAGCCTCGCGCCCGGGGCCGATGCGCTCGCCACCGCCGATCTGGTCAAGGCCGCGGTCGAGGAAGCCAAGGCCGGTTTCCCGCCGGGCTACAATGTCGCCTATGCCAACGACACCACCGCTTTCATCCGCCTTTCCATCGAGGAGGTGGTGCAGACCCTGATCGAAGCGATCCTGCTGGTGGTCCTCGTGATGTTTGTGTTCCTGCAAAGCTGGCGCGCGACGCTCATCCCGACCATTGCGGTGCCGGTGGTGCTGCTGGGCACCTTCGCGGTCTTCTACATGGCGGGGTTCACCATCAACACGCTGACCCTGTTCGGGCTGGTGCTGGCGATCGGCCTCTTGGTCGATGACGCGATCGTGGTGGTCGAGAATGTCGAGCGCCTGCTCGAAGAGAACCCCGAGATGACGCCCAAGGAGGCGACCATCCAGTCGATGGGCGAGATCCAGGTGGCGCTGGTGGCGATTGCGGTGGTGCTCTCGGCGGTGTTCCTGCCGATGGCCTTCTTCGGCGGGTCGACGGGGGTGATCTACCGCCAGTTCTCGATCACCATCGTCTCGGCGATGGTGCTTTCGGCGCTGGTGGCGCTGATCCTCAGCCCGGCGCTCACCGCCTCTCTCCTGAAGCAGAAACACCATGAGGGCGGCGAGCCGGGCAAGCCGGGCGGGCTTGAGCGCCGGTGGCCGTGGGGCGCGGCCCAGCTGGCGCGGGCGCAGGGCGGGTTCAACCGCGCCTTTGCGCGCGGCACCGATCGCTATGTCGGCGCGGTGTCGCGGGTGGTGGACCGCAAGTGGCTGTTCCTCGCGATCTACGCCATCGTCGTCGCGCTGCTGGTGATGCTGTTCGTGCGGCTGCCGACCGGCTTCCTCCCCACCGAGGATCAGGGCGCGGCCCAGCTCCAGATCCGCTTGCCCGCAGGGGCCACGCAGGGCCGCACCCGCGAGGTGCAGCTGGCGGTCGAGAAATACATGCTCGAGGACGAGCGCGACAACATCGCGGTGATGTTCAGCGTCATCGGCGGCGGGCAGGGCTCCTCGGGCGGGCAGAACACCGGGCAGGGCTTCGTCAACTTCGTCGACTGGTCCCAGCGCGAGGAGGCCGATAGCAGCGCCACGGCGATCACCGAGCGCGCCGGCAAGGCCTTTTCGAAGTTCCGCGATGCGCAGGTCAACGTGCTCGTTCCCCCGGCGATCCGCGGGCTGGGGCAGACCAACGGCTTCACGCTCCAGTTGCAGAATACCAGCGGGATGAGCCGCGAGGAATTCATCGCCGCGCGCGACAAGCTGCTCGAGGCGGCCTCGAGCGATCCGCTGCTGTCAGGCGTGCGGCTGGGCGAGCTTCCCGATGCGCAGACCCTGAAGGTCGATATCGATCAGTCGCGCCTTGCCGCGCTCGGGCTCAATCAGGCGGACGTCAACACCACCTTGTCCGCGGCTTGGGGCGGGCAATACGTCAATGACTTCATCGACCGTGGGCGGGTGAAACGCGTTTTCGTGCAGGCCGACGCGCCCTACCGCGCGACGCCCGAGGATATCGGGCAATGGTTTGTGCGCGGCAGCAATGGCCAGATGGCGCCCTTCAGCGCCTTTGCCGCCAGCCGGTGGTCGACCACGCCGACCACGCTCTCGCGCTTTCAGGGCTATCCCAGCTTCCAGTTCGACGGGCAGGCCGCGCCGGGCCAGAGCTCGGGCGAGGCGATGGACCGGATCGAGGCGCTCGCCAAGGACATCCCCGGCGTCAGCGTCGCATGGGCCGGCCTGTCGTTCCAGGAGCGCCTGTCCTCGGGCCAAGCCCCGCTGCTTTACGGGATGTCGCTGCTGGTGGTGTTCCTGTGCCTCGCCGCGCTCTACGAAAGCTGGACGATCCCGGTGGCAGTGATGCTGGTGATCCCGCTCGGGCTGGTCGGCGCGGTCTTCGCGGTGACGCTGCGGGGGCTGGAGAATGACGTCTATCTCCAGATCGGGCTGCTCACCACGATGGGCCTTGCCGCCAAAAACGCGATCCTCGTGATCGAGTTTGCCGAGCAGGCCGAGAAGCGCGGCGCGCGGGTGATCGATGCCGCGCTGGAGGCCGCGCGCCTGCGTCTGCGCCCGATCCTGATGACCAGCCTCGCCTTCATCTTCGGCGTGCTGCCGCTGGCGCTGTCGAGCGGCGCGGGGGCGAACAGCCGCATCGCGATCGGCACCTCGGTGATCGGCGGGATGCTGACCGCGACGGTGCTGGCGATCTTCTTCATCCCGCTGTTCTTCGTCATCGTCCGGCGCACCACCCGCGACACGCTCAAGAAGCTGCACATCGGCTCCAAACCCACGAGCGAGGGCGCGGCATGAGGCGGCTGGGTATTCTTGCCTCGCTGGCGCTGGCATCGGGCTGCTCGATGGCGCCCAAATATGTCCAGCCGGCCGCCCCCGTGCCTACCTCGTGGCCGGTGGGCGATGCCTATCTCGCCGAGACCGAGGCAGCGCTGCCGGCGATGTCCTATCGCGACGTCTTCGCCGATCCGCGGTTGGTCCAGCTGATCGAACAGGCGCTGGCGGGCAACCGCGACCTGCGCATCGCCGCCGCCAATATCGAAGCCGCGCGCGCGCGATACCAGATCCAGAGCGCCGCCCAGCTCCCCCGCATCGATGCCGCGGCGGGGCGCACCCAGTTCGACAACGGCACCGCCAACCAGAACCGCAATCAGGATGTCGACATCGGCAACAACCCGTCGGCCAGCGCCTCGACGGCGGGGCGGCGCTACACCGCCGATCTTAGCACCACCGGCTTCGAGATCGACCTGTTCGGGCGGCTGCGTTCGCTGTCGGATGCGTCGCTCAATCGCTATTTCGGCACCGAGGCCGCCGCGCGCGCGACGCGGTTGACGCTGATCGGCGACATTGCCGATGCATGGCTGACCCACGCCGCTGACGCCTCGCTGCTCAAGCTCGCCGAGGACACCGCCGCCAATGCGCGCGAGCAGGTCAAGCTAACCCGGCTACGGCTCGATGGCGGGATCGCCCCGCGCTCGGACCTGCGCCAAGCCGAACAGATCCTCGCCGCCGCCGAGGCCGATATCGCCCGCCAGAAGACCGCGCTCGCGCAGGATGTGAACGCGCTGCAACTGCTGGTCGGCGCGCCGATCGATGCGGGGCTGCTGCC
>JAIYEK010000331.1 GCA_027487015.1 Erythrobacteraceae bacterium
ACCCTGTCGGGCACGTTCACCAACGTGAACACCAACATGACCAAGGGCACCACCGCGTAAGCGACGGCCTAAGGCAAAAAGAACGACGGCGGGGAGCAATCCCCGCCGTTTTTCTTTGTCCGCTGTGCAGATCGGCCGGACCTGCAGCGATTGGCGCTCGGCGCGGACAAGGACCCGACCACCAGCTCGGGCATGGGCGACGCCGCCCGATCCGCTGCGAGAACGCAAGTATCCGCAGCGCCGGGAAGAGCAATCTTCGATGCTTTTTCCGGGTGTTCACAACAAGGCTTTGGCCGCTGCCAGCAAGCACCATGCCTATTCTTGTGCAAACATCTGTGGTTACCGGAAAATTGCCGACCGATTAGCGATTTATCAATAGCTGTCGGATAATTTTACGTCAGTCCGCCGCTGACCAGGCGGGTCCAAAGTTTCTTAATGCCCAGCCAGGAGACCATTCATGACCTTCTTCAAGAGCCTCGTCCGTGACGAGCAAGGTGCTACCGCCATCGAATACGGCCTCATCGCCGCCCTGATCGCCGTGGCCGCGATCACCGCGATGACCAACGTCGGCTCGACGCTCTCGGGCACCTTCAGCAACGTGAACACCAAGATGTCGAAGGGCACCACCGCCTAAGCATTCGCTCAGGGGGGACCGGCAAGAACGGCGGGGAGCGATCCCCGCCGTTTTTCGTTTGTCGTCTTGGCTTTATGCCACTTGAGCGGCGCGCGAGTGAACCCGGAAGAATTACTTCCCGCGCACCACCAGTTTTACTTTCTGGCCCGGCGTGACCGTTGCAGTGCCGGGAAGCGCGTTGAGCACCCGGAAGCGCTCCTCCTGCGCCGAATCATAAGCCATGCGCCGTGCGAGGCTCGCCACCGTGTCGCCGCGCGCGACGGTCACCACCTGGAGCTTGCGCGGCACCACCGCCCCCGCCTCGGTCGCGGTGATTCGCCGCATCGACTGGTACATCGGATTGAACGTCGCTGCCCGCCCCGCCGGCGCGATGGTGACGAAGTGGAACGCCGAATCGCGCGCGAACTCATAGGCGACGACCACCAGATCGACCTGCGAATTGCCGTTGTTGACCCGCGCCGTGCCGATCGCCGCCGGCAGCCCGTTGATCGTGGTCCGCTCGATCGTCTGCGGCGCAAGGTTACTGTTCTGACCCCCGGCCGCAGTGAAGGCGGCGCGCACATAGGTTTCGAGATTGCCGCTGTAGGCCGCGTTCGTCATCTGCGCCTTGCCGGCCTGCCCCTGAATACTCACCGCACGCGTACCGTTGACCATGTAGAAGCCCTGGGGCGCGGTGAAGGCGAGGCGCAGCTCGGGATGGATGAAGGTGTTGCCCTCGATCACGCCTTGCGACGGGTCATCGCCATAACGCAGCCCGTCGATCCGGGTGAGGAAGGTGTCGCGATTGCTTACACTTGCCGAGGCTGTGGTAACCGTACCGGCCTTGGCGAGCGCGTTCTGCACGCGGCTCGCCGGATCGGGGTGGGTCGAGGCCCATTCGGGCACGCCCGCATCCTGCCCCGACAGCCGCGCGTCGAGCGCGTTCTGCGCGGCAAGGCTCGCCAGCACGGTCCCCATCGCGCGCCGGTCATAGCCCGCGCGCCCAAGATATTCGATGCCCAGCCCGTCCGCCTCAAGCTCCTGCTTGCGGCTGAACTTGAGCGTCAGCAGCTGCGAGCCCTGCAGGAACCCGCGCGACAAGGTCTGCCCGAGGCCCGAATCGCCCAGCAGCAGGCCCGACAGGAGCGCCCCGCCCAGCCCCAGCAGCGTGTTCTTGGTCGCCGCCTGCTGGCGCCGCTGCGAATGGCGCGCGGCGACATGGCCGACCTCGTGCCCGAGTACCGCGGCCAGCTCCGCCTCGCTGTTCATCAGCGTGACCAGCTGGCGGGTGGTGTAGATATAGCCGCCGGGGATCGCGAAGGCGTTGTTCACCGGCGAATTGAGCAGGCTCACCGTAAAGCTCTCGCGCGCATTGCCGAGGCCCGATTGCACCGCGATGTTCTTGCCGACCTGTTCGACATAGGTCGCGTGGGTGCCGGTCATCGCGCCGCCGAATTCGGCGAGCAGCTGCGGATGATATTCCGCGCCCTGCTTGGCCTCGGCAGGCGTGATCGGGGTTGCGGAAGTGGGGACCTTCGCGTCGGCGGTCATGCAACCCGCCAGCGCCACCGAGGCCACCCCGAACGCGAGCGCCTTGCGTGAAATTCGTGCCATGTGTGTGTCGTCCCTTTCCGCCTGTCCGGTGCTGCTTTGCGCAGCTTGCCGCAAGGCTTCATGCATCAGGGACGTGGCAAACGGAACCTTAACTTGGGATGGCGTGTCAGCCGCCGATGGCGAGAAAGCGGTCTTCGCGCGCGGCGATCAGCTGCTCGGCGCTCTTGGGCGCAAGTGCATCGACTTCCTCGGCCAGCGCTTCGCCGAGCATCCGCGCCGCAGCGGCCGGATCGCGGTGCGCCCCGCCGATGGGCTCCTTGACGATCCGGTCGATGACATTGATGCGCTTCAGGTCCTGCGCGGTGACCTTCATCGCCTGCGCGGCCTCGGGCGCCTTTTCGCTCGTGCGCCACAGGATCGAGGCGCAGCCTTCGGGCGAGATCACCGAATAGACTGCGTGCTCCATCATCAGCACCCGGTTGGCGCTGGCAAGCGCGACCGCGCCGCCCGAACCGCCTTCGCCGACGATTGCCGCGACCATCGGCACGCCGATGGCGAGGCAGGCTTCGGTCGCCCGCGCAATTGCTTCGGCCTGACCGCGCTCTTCCGCCTCGATGCCGGGGAAGGCGCCCGAGGTGTCGACCAGCGTCACCACGGGGAGGCCGAATCGCCCGGCGAGCTCCATCAACCGGATCGCCTTGCGGTAGCCTTCGGGTTTGCCCATGCCGAAATTGTGCGCGATGCGGCTCTTGGTGTCGTTGCCCTTCTCGTGGCCGATCAGCATGACGCGGCGCTCACCGAGCCGCGCGAAGCCGCCCATGATCGCAAGGTCATCGGCATAGAGCCGGTCGCCCCCCAGCGGCATGAAGTCGCTGAAAGCATGGGCGACATAGTCGCGGAAATGCGGGCGCTGCGGATGCCGGGCGACCTGCGTCTTCTGCCACGGCGACAGCGAGGCATAGGTGCTGGCGAGCAGCTCGGCGC
>JAIYEK010000184.1 GCA_027487015.1 Erythrobacteraceae bacterium
CCCGGTTCCTGCCTCAGGCGTGAACCAGCGTGCCCGCGCCCCGCGCGGTGAAGAGTTCGAGCAGCATCGTGTGGCCCACCCGGCCATCGAGCACCACCGCCGCCTCGCAGCCCGATTGCACCGCGGTCACGCAGGTTTCGAGCTTGGGCACCATCCCTCCGCGGACCACGCCGTCCTCGCGAAGCTTGGCGATATCAGCGGGGGTGAGATCAGTGAGGAGCTCCCCGTCCGCGCCCAGCACGCCCGCGACATCGGTCAGCAGGAACAGGCGCGCCGCGCCCAGCGCCGCCGCGATCGCGCCCGCCATGGTGTCGGCGTTGATGTTGTAGGTCGCCCCGTCCTCGCCGGGCGCGATCGGCGCGATCACCGGGATCATCCCGGCCGCGACCAGCGTGTCGATTACCGTGGTGTCGATCGCCGCCGGCTCGCCAACGAAGCCGAGGTCGACCGCCTGTTCGATATTGCTATCGGGATCGCGGGTGGTGCGGGTGACCTTCTTCGCGGTCACCAGACCGCCGTCCTTGCCCGAAATGCCGATCGCCTTGCCGCCGGCAGCCGCGATCCAGCCGACTAGCTCCTTATTGATCGCGCCCGAGAGGACCATCTCGGCGACCTTGGCAGTGGCCTCATCGGTGACGCGCAGCCCATCGACGAAGGTGCTCTCCACCCCCAGACGCTTCAGCATTTGCCCGATCTGCGGGCCGCCGCCGTGGACCACCACCGGGTTGATGCCGACTGCTTTGAGCAGCACGATATCCTCGGCAAAGTCGCGCGCGGCTTCGGGGTCGCCCATCGCATGGCCGCCATATTTCACCACGAAGGTGCGCCCGGCGTAGCGCTGGAAATAGGGCAGCGCCTCGATCAGCACTTCGGCCTTGGCAAGGTCGGGCGTGTCGGCCGCCGCGCGGGGCGGCGTGGGGGTCAGCTTGTCGGTCACCGGCGGTCCTTCGCGTCGCACGCTTCGAGCGCGCGTCCTGCGCGGCGCCCTAGCGACCTTCGCGCGCGGGGCCAAGCCGGTTGGTGCCCGGGGCAACCCCTGAGTGGGCGCTAACTAGGCGTTTGCGCGGCGTGATGCTATGATCACAGGCCTGAGAGGTGACCATGGCCGACACGGACAGCACATCGCCCGCCGAGGACCCTGCAGGCGGAGGGCGCCGCACGGGCGACCGCCGCCGCGCCGCAGAGCCCTTCCCCGCCCCCGACCGACGCAAGGCCGAACGCCGCTCGGGCACCGACCGCCGCACCGAGCCAAGGAGCGACGGCGAGACCTGAACCCCTCCGTCAGGCAGGCGCTGCGCCGGGCGCGGCTTCCAGCATCACGGCGATTTCGTCGAGCAGGTGCAGCCGCTCCTTCTTGAGCGCCTCGAGCCGGTCATCGCTGGCCGCATCGACCTCGGCCTCGATCCGGTGGATTTCGCGGTTCACCGTGTGATGCCGCTCGGCGAGCTGGGCAAAATGCGCATCGGTCAGCTTCAACCGGTGGAGCGCCTCGGCATCGTCCGGAAAGGCATCGGCGAGTTCGTGGGGGGTATGTGCAGACATGGCGTTCTCCCTTGTGCTGACACCCGGTTAGGCGCTTGCAGCCCATCCGCATTTGCGCGCGATCAAATGCATGGGACCTGAAGCGCGGGCCGGCGAATTGACGCTGGTTCCCGGCTCGGGCAAGCAGCGCGCATGAGCCTCGTCCGACAGGCCTTTGCCTGGCTTAAACCCCGTGCTGTCCGCTTGCGCGCTGTGGCGTTGGACCCGCGGGCGCGGTCCGAGACCATGACCCGATTGCGCTTCGGAACGCGCGTGCATCAGGACCTGAGCGTCAGCGCTCCCAACCGCTATCCGCGCCTGTTCGCCAGCTCAGCGGGCCTGTTGGCGGACCGGCCGGCGGGCCGCATCCTGTCCTTTGGCTGCGCAGCGGGGGAGGAGGTGCTGTCGCTGCGGGACTATTTTCCGCATGCGACGCTAGTCGGGGCGGAGATCAACCCGGTGCTGCTCGCCCGGTGCCGCCGCTTGGCCCCCGATCCGAACCGCACCTTCATCGCCTCCACCCCGGACAATATCGCCGCGCACGGGCCTTATGATGCGATCTTCGCGATGGCGGTGTTCACCCGCCGGCCGCATGAGGTCGAGGCGCGGGGGTTTCGCGAGATTTCGCGGCACTATCCCTTCGCGCTGTTCGCGCGGGACCTGCGCTTCCTCGCTTCACAGGTCGCGCCGGGAGGGCTGCTGATCGTTGAGCATGCGCTCTACCGGGTCGAGGACGCGCTGGCCTGGACCGCCCTTGCCGAGGCGTTCCGCCCGGTCGAGGGCGCCGGCGACTGGCTCGCCAAAGGCCCGCGCTTCGGCCCCGACGGCCGGATTATTGAACCGCAACCCCGGATCGCCCGGATTTTTCGGCGGGGTGGGGTTTAGGGGGCGTGGAGCGGCGTGTTGGACGCTCGTTGATCAAGTACATGCTGTCCCCCCAGAGCGCTGCGCCGCCTGTTGTAGGGCCCCAGCTTGGACCCACCCTGCGCCGATCCAACCCGCAAGGGTGTTGGAATGGCGCGGCGGTTGGGCGGGGGAAGCGGGGTCCCGGGGCAAGCTTGGGAAGGCGATGGGGAAGCGGGCGCTCCGCTAAACCCTTATGCAACCGGAGACAGACTTCTCCTCCCCTCCCGCGTGCGGGAGGGGCAGGGGGTGGGCCTGTCTTGCCCCAAAACCCAAATTCCGCTAAGCTTCTGAAATGCCTGACTGGAAGCCCCGCGACACCGTCCGCGCGCGCACTTTGCGGCGCGAGGCGACGGGGCCCGAGCGGGGGCTGTGGCAGTTTCTTGCGAAGAGCCAGCTCGGCGCGAAGTTCAGCCGCCAGATGCCAGTCGGGCCGTTCTTCGCAGACTTCCTGTGCCGCGAGCTGTCGCTGGTAGTCGAGCTCGACGGCTTCAGCCACGATTGCGATCCGGAGCGGGACGAGCGCCGCGACGCATGGATGGCGGCGCATGGCTTCACGGTGCTGCGCTTCACCAATGATGATGTGCGCGACAATGTCGAAAGCGTGGTCACCGCGATCCGCTTGGAGGTCGAGCGGCTGCGGGGGTTGAAGGGAAGTGGAAGTGCCCACCCCTAACCCCTCCCGCAAGCGGGAGGGGGATACCGGCGGCATGCGATTGGGATCGGGTCTCTCTGACAACCCTTCCCGCCTGCGGGAAGGGCGCGAGACTTACTGAGCCGAAGGCGAAGTTAGTCGCAGCGGGTTGGGCCTACTCCTTCCTCGTAGCTTGCTTCAATCTATCGATCATTTCAGGTCGGTCACCGAAAGCGCCATCCGAAAACTTATCAATCAAACGCCAAGTGGAAGCATCATCCTCTGAAAGGTTGTGCAGGAGAGCATACTTCTCAATCAATGGCTTAAATTTCGTCCGGCCGTCGCCGAATGAACAATTCAAAGCAATCAAAAGGGCCTCCGAGTTTGACAAACTCGCACGCAACAATCTTGCATAGAACTTCTTGTTCTCGACATTCGACTGATCGATAAAATTTACAATGTGATAAATAATTCGGAAATAGTGAGCTAAATCATCTCTGTATGTTAGATATACTCGTGTGTATTTCTCGGAATCAGCTTCGTCGTTGCCAAGAGTTCCTCCAATCTTCTCCTCGATTATCCGCTTGACAGCATCACGTCCTTTTATCGGGTTCTGATTGTAAATGTCGGGAACCTCAATATCGTTAGTAGTATCGCGGAAAAGACTGATGAGATTGAAGAAAGTGGCCTCGAAGTCACGTTTTGCGGCCAATTTTCTATCAGCCTCCGCGCTTGCCTTCGCATCTGCCAATTCCTCTCGTTGCGAGAAATAGGCTCCAAGCGCCCCGACTGCTGCGAGAGCGGCCATAAACGTATTTAGCGGCCCGAACGAGTCCCCTAGTTGTCCTGAAGTCTCGAAGTTCCAAGACGCCCCAATAGGATCGAAGCCCAATCCACTTAATATCACAAAAACTAAGTATGCTGCTGCCACGCCAACTGCGAGGAGCATGGCATGCCTAAATTTCATAGAGCTTCAGATTTCTGAACAGCATCGGAGGGAAAATACTGCCCTCCAATCTCATTACTGGATTTGAACCAAGTGCAGTACACATACCGCTTTGGATCACTCGTTTCACCAAGTTCGGTTACAGTCATTAGCGGTCCGCCACTTTTAAGACGAACAGTGTCTCCAATGACGAATACCGTCATCACCCCTACTCCGCAGCCTCAGCCCCAAACAACCCGGCCTCGGCCTCAACCCCAGCCTCGTCCTCATTAACCGCCTTGGCCTTCTGCCGCTTATCGAACGACGACCACACGGTGTTCCAGTCGCCCGTCGTCGCGCCCTTCGAATATTCGGTTGCGCGCTGTTCGAAGAAGTTGGCGTGCTCCACGCCGTTGAGCAGCGGGGTGAGCCAGGGGAG
>JAIYEK010000144.1 GCA_027487015.1 Erythrobacteraceae bacterium
AGGCGCAGATATTGCGCCATCATCGGGGTGGGTTTCGGATCGTCGAGGGCGGCCATCGATCCCGCCTACGCCGATTGCCTGCGATTCGGGAATGTCGACAATTGCAGCTTTCCCCGAACCTGGTGCGATAAACGACCTATCGCATCGGCTCACGCACCGCTAAGCGAGGGGCGATTTACCTTAGGGATCGCAAGAGGGATCGGGCACCATGTCGGAAGAGAACGGCACACCGAACAGGGGCGGCTTCACCGCGCGCGAGGCGCTGTTCTATCACGAGACCATCCGCCCGGGGAAACTCGAGATCGTCGCCACCAAGCCGATGACCTCGCAGCGCGACTTGTCGCTGGCCTATTCCCCCGGCGTTGCCGTGCCGGTCGAAGCCATTGCCGCCGACCCCTCGCTCGCCGCGCGTTACACCGCCAAGGCCAATCTGGTCGCGGTGATCAGCAACGGCACCGCGATCCTCGGCCTCGGCAATCTCGGCGCGCTTGCGTCGAAGCCGGTGATGGAAGGCAAGGCGGTGCTGTTCAAGCGCTTCGCCGACGTGGACTCCATCGACATCGAGCTCGATACCGAAGACCCCGAGGCGTTCATCAATGCGGTGGCATTGATGGAGCCGACCTTCGGCGGCATCAACCTTGAAGACATCAAGGCCCCGGAATGCTTCATCATCGAGGCCGCTTTGCGCGAGCGGATGAAGATCCCGGTGATGCATGACGACCAGCACGGCACCGCGATCATCACTGCGGCGGGCCTGCTCAATGCCTGCCACATCACGGGGCGCAGCTTCGCCGACGTGAAGGTGGTGGTCAACGGCGCGGGCGCGGCGGCGATCGCATGCACGGCGCTGATCAAGGCGATGGGCGTGCGGCATGAAAACGTGATCATGTGCGACCGCACCGGCCCGATCACCCCGGGCCGCGAGGGGATGGACCAGTGGAAGAGCGCTCACGCGGTCGCCACTACCGCCACCAGTCTCGAAGAAGCGCTCGCCGGCGCGGACATCTTCCTCGGCCTGTCGGCGGCGGGCGCATTGAAGCCCGAGTGGGTGCGCAAGATGGCCGACAGGCCGATCATCTTTGCGATGGCGAACCCGGTGCCCGAGATCATGCCTGACGAAGCCAAGGCGGTGCGCCCCGATGCGATCATCGCCACCGGCCGCAGCGATTTCCCCAACCAGGTCAACAATGTCCTCGGCTTCCCCTTCATCTTCCGCGGCGCGCTCGATGTGCAGGCGACCACCATCAACGAGGAAATGAAGGTCGCCGCAGCCCACGCCATCGCCGAGCTCGCGCGCCGTCAGGTGCCCGAAGAAGTGGCGAGCGCCTATGGCAAGAACCACAAGTTCGGGACCGATTACATCATCCCCGCCCCCTTCGACCCGCGCCTGATCGAGGTCGTGTCCTCCGCCGTCGCCAAGGCGGCGATGGATTCGGGCGTGGCCAAGGCCCGGATCGAGGATTTCGAGGCCTACCGGATGCAATTGCGCAGCCGCCTCAACCCCACCACCTCGGTGCTGACCGGCATCTACGAAATGGCCAAGTCCAACCCCAAGCGGATGGTCTTTGCCGAGGCCGAGGAAGAAGTGGTGCTGCGCGCCGCGATCCAGTTCCGCGATTTCGGCTACGGCACGCCGATTCTTGTGGGCCGCACCAAGGCGGTGCTCGACAAGCTCCACCAGCTTTCGGTTGGCGATCCGGGCAGCTTCGAGATCCAGAACTCGGCCGATAGCGAGCATGTGCCGGCGATGGTCGCCTATCTCTACAAGCGCCTGCAGCGGCGCGGCTATACCGAGCGCGATGTGCGGCGCATGGTCAATCAGGACCGCAACGTCTTTGCCTCGCTGCTGGTCGCGCTGGGGCATGGCGACGGGATGATCACCGGCATGACCCGCACCTTCGCGCAGACCGTGCGCGAGGTGAACCTGGTGCTTGATCCGAAGGAAGGCGCGCTGCCTTTCGGCATCCACATGATGATCGGCAAGAACCATACCACGTTCCTCGCCGACACCACGATCAACGAACGGCCCGACGCCGCCGCGCTCGCCCACATCGCGCGCGAGACCGCTGCGGTCGCCCGGCGCATGGGGCACGAACCGCGCGTCGCGTTCCTGTCCTATTCGACCTTCGGCAACCCTTCCGGCCAGTGGCTCGATTCGATCCGCGCAGCCGTGGCGATCCTCGACAAGGAGGATCCGGGCTTCGAATACGAGGGCGAAATGGCCCCCGATGCGGCGCTCAACCCCAAGGTGATGGCGCTCTACCCGTTCAGCCGCCTGTCGGGCCCGGCCAATGTGCTGATCATGCCGGGGCTGCAATCGGCGAACCTCTCGGCCAAGCTGCTGCGCGAATTGGGCAGCAACGCCACCATCGGCCCGATGATGATTGGGATGGAAAAGCCGGTCCAGATCGTGCCGATGACTGCGAGCGTGCCCGATGTGCTGACGCTTGCGGTGCTGGCGGGCGCAGGCGTGGTCGGCTGACAGGGAGCTTGGCGCGCCCGGCCGCTGATGCGGCGGGCGCGCCTGAACCTCAGGCCTCGGCGGCCGCCGGGTTGACCTCGCCCGAAGCGATCGCGGTCATCTTCTTGTCGCCTCCGCGGGTGTCCTCGAGGCACTGCGCGAGCACGCCCGCGTCCTCCTCCAGCCCCAGCCGCCGCGCGAAGGCCGCCACGGTGCCGTAGCCCGAGATGCCGTAATGCGTCATGCGCTGGTACTGCGCGATGATCGAGGCATCGCGCACGTCCGCGTCGGAGAAATCGGCCTCGACCCCATGGGCGCGCGCTTCGGCGACGAGGCCCTCCATGCCGCGGCAATGCTCGCCGCGCGGGTTGGCATCGTGGCTTTCGATGATGCTCTTGAGCTGCGCCATCCCCTCCTCGATCCCCTCGGCCCCGGCGACGAGCGCGCTGCGCAGGTGGGCCGAGTGCGAAGCGTCTGCCAATTCCTGCGTCGCCTTCAGCGCCTGACGGTTCGCGCTGTAGAGGTCCTGAAGCTGATCGATGTAGAGGTCTTTGAGGGTGCTGATGGTCATGGTCTGGTCTCCGATGGCAGGGGTGCGGGGCACGAACCTGCCGGCACGGCGACGGCGCGGAACTGTCATGTGTGTGCTATCCCGCATCGGACCGGACAAGGCGCGAGGCCTGTGCGGCAGGGCGATCGGGAGCGCGGGCGATGCGGGTGTTGAAAGCAGCGGCGACTTATTGGGCGATCGTCTTCACTGTGGGCTTCGCGCTCGGCACGGTGCGGGTGCTGTGGGTGATCCCGCGCATCGGGCTGGTGCCGGCGACCTTGCTGGAGCTGCCCCTGATCCTGACGGCAAGCTGGTTCGCCGCCGGGTGGCTGGTGCGACGCTTCGGCATCACCCGCGCGGGCGAGGCGCTGACGGTCGGCGCGGTGGCCTTCGCGATCCTGATGGCGGCGGAGTGCGCGCTGGCGGGCGTGCTCTCTGGCCAGAGCCCGGCGCAATGGCTCGCCGGCCTCGGCCAGCCGCACGCGCTGCTGGGGCTCGCGGGGCAGGTGGTGTTCGCGCTGCTGCCGTGGTGGCGGGTGCGGCGCTAGCGGCCCTCCTCCACGACCGGCCAGCCATCGCGCCACACGAGGCGCGCGGTCAGCATCACGCGCCGGGTGTTCACATCGTCCCCGGGGCGGGTGCGCGGGCGGGCGGCGTCGACCGCGTGGTAGAGGATCAGCGTCTCCCCGTCCTTCTCGGCCAGCGCATTGTGCCCCGGCGCGATCCATCCGGGCGAGGCTTCGAGGATCACGCCGCCCTTTTCAGGCTTCACCTCAAACGGCCCGGTCGCCGAGCGCGAGCGGGCCACCATCACCGCGTAATGCGCCTTGGGCCCGCAGCAATTGTCGCCCGAGAAGAACAGGTAGTACCACCCCTCGCGATAGGTCACCCATGCGCCCTCGACCAAGCGGCGGTAGTTCGCGGGATCGTCGGTGGGCACCGGCGCGACGAGGTCGACGGGCGCGGAGCCGGGGGCGAAGGCGAGGCCGTCGGGGCGCATTTCCTGCACCTTGATGGGGCCGAAGCCCGAGCCCCAGTAGAGCAGCCGCTTACCGGTCTGCGGATCATCAAACAGCATCGGGTCGATATTGACGAAGCCGGGACCGCACAGCAGCGGCTTGCCAGTGTCGATGAAGGGACCCTCGGGCCGCGCGGCGGTGGCGACGGCGAGGCACAGGCCCTGTTCGGGATCGGTGAGCGCCGCATCGGGCTTGGCCGAGTAGTAGAGCAGATAGCGCCCGTCGACCTTTGCGACATGCGGCGCCCAGAAGTCCTGCGTCTTGCTCGCCCACGCGGGCTTCACGGGGAGCGCATCGCCGAGGTGCTCCCATGCGCGTAGGTCAGGCGAGTGGGCGATCTGGATGTTGAGTTGATGCCCCTCGACCGAGGCTTGCGTGGTGTAGGCGTAATAGGTCCCGTCATCGGCCCGCAGCACCGCGGGATCGGGGAAGTCGGCGTCGATCGCGAGCTGCGGGCGAGCGGGGGACGAACCGCCATCAATCGTGGTGCACCCCGCAACAAGAAGGCCCGCGCAGCCGAGCAAGAACCGGGTCACATTCGCCTCCCTCGCGCGCCTGAGCGCCTCGGAGGTCAATTTATATGACTTATTACGCCCTGCAAGCGACCTGCGGCAGGACGTTCACCGCCGCCGGAACCGGAAGTACCACACCTCATGGCCATAGACGGTGCGGGCCTTGTGTTCGTAGCGGGTCTCGGGCCAGCCGGAGGGGCGGACCTGCCAGGTCTCGGGCTTCTCCACCACCCATTCGAACAGGTCGGTGTGGCGCTGCATCACCATCAGCGCGTGGCGCAGATAGACCGCGTGGTCGGTGCCGAAGCGGAATTCGCCGCCGGGCTTCATCTTCTGCGCGAACAGCCGCACCGGGCCGTCGTTCATCATCCGCCGCTTGGCATGGCGCGCCTTGGGCCAGGGGTCGGGGTGGAGCAGATAGAGCATCGTCAGCGCCCCGTCGGGCACGCGTTGGAGCACCTCGAGCGCGTCGCCATGATGCAGGCGGATATTGGCAAGCCGCTGGTCGGCCACATGGGTCAGCGCCTGCGCGACCCCGTTAACGAAGGGCTCGGCGCCGATGAAGCCGTGATCGGGGAGCAGGTCGGCGCGGTAGGCAAGATGCTCGCCCCCGCCAAAGCCGATCTCGAAATGGAGCGGGCGCGGTTCGCCGAACAGTACCTCGCTCGTCACCGGGCCCTCGGCAGGCACGGCGATCTTCGGCAGGAGGTTGTCGACCAACCCCTGCTGATAGGTGCGCAGCTTCTTGCCGACCGAGCGCCCGTAAAGCCGCGCGATAGTGGTCGGATCGCCTTCCTTGAATGCCGTCATGGGGCGCGCGCTTGGCACGCGAGGTGGCGTCGCACAAGAAAATCGTGCTGGACGCAAGGCAGCGCTGTGGTGATCAAGAGCCATGGCCACCCCGCCCTCTATCTGTCCCGATGTCCTGAGCGAGAAGGAGCTCGAAATTCTGCGCCTGCTGGCGGGCGGGCACACGGTGAAGTCGATCGCCACGCAGCTGGGCCGTTCGGAAGCCTCGATCAACGAGCGCCTGCGCGAGGCGCGGCGCAAGACCGGGGTGGGCAGCAGCCGGGAACTCGCGCGGTTGCTGGCGGAACAAAAAATCTGGGACAGGAAAAGCGATCTGTCGCCGCGCACGCCATCGTCCGAGGCTCAGTCCGCTCCCCGCAAGAAGGGGTTCGAATGGACGAAAGGACGTATCGCCATGGCTTTCCTGCTCCCCGCCGCCGCCCTCGGGCTTGCTCTTGTTGCGGCCACCTCCACCATGCCGGAGGCGGCCGAGACCGCGCAGGCCGCGGCCGCTGTGCCGCTCGCCGGGCGCTGGTCGCTCGATGTGGCGCGGCTCCCCGAGAACGAGCGCCCGCTCGCGGTGACCATCACCTTCACACCGCGAGCAGACGGGCGGTGGCATACGCTGGTGTGGATCGAGAACCGCGACGGCGCGAAGATCAAGGCGGAATCGACTGCCGCGACCGATGGCGTGCCGGTGCCGGTGGGCGGCTCGTTCGCCGAAATCGATTCGGTCGCGCTGCGCCAGCCAGAGGCGGACACGCTGGTGATGACGCTGGCGAAGGAAGGACAGCGCGTCTCGACCCGGGTCTACGCTGTGGCGAAGGACGGCAAGACCATGACCGAAACGATCGTCTGGGCGAACGGCGAGATGCCCGAGCCCAAGGCGGTGGTCTTCAACCGGGTAGGCTGAAACGCGAAGGCCCGGGGGTCCAGGTCCCCGGGCCTCCCGCAAACTGAAATGTAGCGCGCGATTCCGGCCCAAAGGGCCGCGAGCGCACGGCGCGAGCCGCAGGCGCTCGATCCCGAAGGGATCGAAGCAGCGCCGAGGAGGAACCCGCGGAGGCGGGTTCCCCAATGGTTAAGCCGCTTCGACCTCGGTCTCGCTGTCGCGCAGCACGTAGCCGCGGCCCCAGACGGTCTCGATGTAGTTGTCCCCGCCGCAGGCCAGCGAGAGCTTCTTGCGCAGCTTGCAGATGAACACGTCGATGATCTTGAGTTCCGGCTCGTCCATCCCGCCATAAAGGTGGTTGAGGAACATTTCCTTGGTCAGCGTCGTGCCCTTGCGGAGCGAGAGCAGCTCCAGCATCGCATATTCCTTGCCGGTGAGGTGCACGCGGGCACCATCGACTTCGACCGTCTTGGCGTCGAGGTTCACGGCGAGCTTGCCGGTGCGGATGACCGACTGCGAGTGGCCCTTCGAACGGCGCACCACGGCATAGATGCGGGCGACCAGTTCTTCGCGGTGGAAGGGCTTGGTGACGTAATCGTCAGCGCCGAAGCCGAAGCTGCGGATCTTGGAATCCATTTCGCTGATGCCCGAAAGGATCAGCACCGGGGTCTGCACCTTGGCGACACGCAGCTTCTTGAGCACGTCGTAGCCATGCATGTCGGGCAGGTTGAGGTCGAGCAGGATGATGTCGTAATCATAGAGCTTGCCGAGGTCCAAACCCTCTTCGCCAAGGTCGGTCGAATAGACATTGAAGCCTTCGGTGGTGAGCATAAGCTCGATCGCCTTGGCAGTGGTCGGTTCGTCTTCGATGAGCAGAACGCGCATTTCTGTACCCCTGTCTTACCCATGGTAACCCCTGCTTAGGAGAGGTTGTCGCCTGTTAACCACGCCACTTCTCACCAAAAAAGGTTAATAAGAAGTTTAGGTCGTTAACTTTTCGGAGTGAGTCTTTCGAGTCACACCCCGGACGGGCGCGAAATCCGGGCAAGGCTAGGGGTTTAGGA
>JAIYEK010000190.1 GCA_027487015.1 Erythrobacteraceae bacterium
AGCATACTCGGTAATCCTCTGCCAGAGTAAGGCACCGTGAGCGGCGCTTCCGGCCGCTGACCATGTCAAGGGCGTTTCCTCCGACGGGCAGGAAACGCCCTTTTCATTTGCGCTTTTGTGTTTCGCTGGCCCATCCGGGCGAGCGTCCTCGGTGCTGATCCCGGCGCAATGCGCCGGTGCACCTGCGGCTCGGCCGCGTGGCCTCGCGGGCCTGCGGCCCGATATCCCGCCCAACAGCAATCTTGCTCTCTGGTCCTCGCAGGATTAGGCGCGAATGATGCAAATCACGCGCCTCCCTCACCCCGCCCCCACGCCCGACGCCGCCCGCGATGCGCTCATCGCCGATCCGGGCTTCGGCACCGTGTTCACCGATCACATGGTGGTGATCGACTATGACGAGGCGCTGGGTGGCTGGCAGACCCCCGTTCTCGGGCCCCGCGAGGCGATCCCGCTCGATCCTGCCGCCAGCGTGCTGCATTACGCGCAGGAGATTTTCGAAGGGCTCAAGGCCTATCGCCACCCCGACGGCGCGCTCGGGCTGTTCCGGCCGGAAGCCAACGCCGCGCGCTTCAACGCCTCGGCCGAGCGGCTGGCCATGCCAGCGCTCCCGCAAAAGCTGTTCCTCGGCGCGATTCAGGCGCTGCTCGAGGTGGACGGCAACTGGTACCCCGCGGTCGAGGGCGGCTCGCTCTACCTCAGGCCCTTCATGATCGCGACCGAGGCCTTCCTCGGCGTGCGTCCGGCCAAGAAGTACAAGTTCATCGTCATCGCAAGTCCGGCCGGCAACTACTTCAAATCGGGCGCTAAAGCGGTGAGCATCTGGATCTCCGACTACACCCGCGCAGCGCCCGGCGGGACCGGCGCGGCCAAGTGCGGGGGCAATTATGCCGCGAGCCTCGTGCCCACGGGCCAAGCCTTCGCGATGGGCCATGACCAGGTGCTGTTCCTCGACGCCGCGGAGCACAAGTGGGTCGAAGAGCTGGGCGGCATGAACCTGTTCTTCGTCTTTGCCGACGGCAACGTCATCACCCCGCCGCTGACTGGCACGATCCTGCCCGGCATCACCCGCGACAGCCTGATCGCGCTGCTGACCGAGCGGGGGCTCAAGGTCTCCGAGGCCCCCTATTCGATCGACCAATGGCGCGCCGATGCGGCGAGCGGGCATCTGCTCGAAGTCATGGCCTGCGGCACGGCTGCGGTCGTCACCGCGGTCGGCAAGGTCGCGGGGCATGACGGCGAGTTCACCATCGGCGCGGGCGGCATCGGCCAGACCACGGCGGCCTTGCGCGAACAGCTCGTCGGCATCCAGACCGGCCGGATTGCCGACACCCACGGCTGGGTGACGCGGATGGGGGAGACGGTCGCATGATCGGCATGACCCTTGCGGCGCTGGCGATGCTCGAACAGGCAAGCGCGGTCGCCTGGAAGAACGACGGGAGCTTCGAAGTGTCGCTCACCTTCGTTGCCGCCGACCGGCGCAATCCCTTCCCGCAAGGGACCAAGCTGCTGCTCGCCAAAGCCACGGAGGCCTGCGGCGACAAGGGCGCGCCCGTGGAGGTGGCCGAACCGGTCGTGACCGGGATCGCCCTCGTCGGCGGGAAGCCGCAGATTTCCATGAGCGGGACCTATGCCTGCCGCAAAGGCTGACATCCGCGTCGCCGCGCTCTACCAGTTCACGCCCTTTCCCGACCCCGGCTCCTTGCGTGCGCCGCTGCTGGCGGCCTGCGAGGCGCATGGCGTCAAGGGCACGCTCCTGCTGGCGCGTGAGGGGATCAACGGGACGATTGCGGGCGCACCCGAGGGGCTGGAAGCGGTCCTCGCCCACATCCGCGCGCTGCCGGGGTGCGCCGCGCTCGACGTGAAGTTCTCGGACGCGCCGCACATGCCCTTCCACCGCATGAAGGTGCGCGTGAAGCGCGAGATCGTGACCATGGGCGAGCCCGATATCGACCCTACGCTGTCAGCGGGTCACTATGTCGATCCGCACGACTGGAACGCGCTGATCGCGGACCCTGACACCATCGTCATCGACACCCGGAACGACTACGAAGTCGCAGTCGGCACCTTCGCCGGCGCGGTCGATCCGCAGACCCCGACCTTCCGCGACTTTCCGGCGTGGTTCCGTGAGCACCGCGACGCGCTGCTCGAGGGCAAGAAAAGGATCGCGATGTTCTGCACCGGGGGCATCCGCTGCGAGAAGTCGACCGCCTTTCTGCGCTCGGAAGGCGTGGAGGAGGTCTATCACCTCAAGGGCGGCATTCTGAAGTATCTGGAACAAGTCCCTGAAAACGAGAGCCTGTGGCAAGGTGAATGCTTCGTCTTCGATGAGCGTGTGACCGTGCGCCACGGCCTTGCGCAGGGCACCTTCGAGCTATGCCGCGCCTGCCGCCGCCCGCTCGATGCCGAGGCCCTTGCCCATCCCGATTACGCGGACGGGGTGAGCTGCCCCGCCTGCATCCACGAACGCACGCCCGAACAACGCGCGGGCTACGCCGAGCGCCAGCGGCAGGAGGCGCTGGCGAAGGCGCGCGGGGAACTGCACGTGGGCGCGGTCCGCTTGCCCAAGGAATGACCCCGCCGGTCCTCTATTCCTTCCGCCGCTGCCCCTATGCGATGCGGGCGCGGATGGCGCTGTGGGCGGCGGGCGTGACGGTGGAATTGCGCGAGGTGAAGCTCGCCGCCAAGCCGTCTGTGCTGCTCGCGGCAAGCCCCAAGGGAACCGTGCCGGTGCTTGTGCTGGGCGATGGCCCAGATGTTGGAAGCGTGATCGACGAGAGCCTCGGCATCATGCGCTGGGCGCTTGCGCAGAACGATCCCGAGGGTTGGCTGGCGGGCGAGGATGCGGCGCTGATCGCCGCCAATGACGGCCCGTTCAAGCACCACTTGGACCGGGCGAAATATCCGGGGCGTTACGAGGAGGACGGCGGCGCCGATCACCGCGCGGCGGCCCTCGCGCTGCTGGTTCCGCTCGAGGCACGGCTGGCGGGGGCGCCCTACCTCACCGGAGCGACGCGCGGCTTTACCGACATCGCGCTGTTTCCCTTCATCCGCCAGTTCGCCGCCATCGACCCTGCGTGGTTTGCGCAGCAGCCCTTGCCACGGTTGCAAGGCTGGCTGGACGGCCTGCTTGCCGACGATCTGTTCGCAAACGTGATGGCGAAGTTCGCGCCGTGGCAGGCGGGCGATGCACCGGTCCTGTTCGGTCCTCGCTAGCCCAACCCCGCAGCGGAGAAGTCAGGACACGCCGCCAGCCCCTCCCGAAACGCATCCACCAGCCAGCTCGCCGCCGGGCCCAGCCGCGTGTCGCGCCGCCATAGCGCGGAGAGGCGATATTGCGCGCCCGGCTTCTCGGGCAGGTCGAGCTCCACCAGCGCGCCCAACGCCAGATCCCCCGCCACCATCCCGCGCGGCATGTTGCCCCAGCCCAGCCCCTCCTTCAGCAGCGAGTGCTTCGCGCCGAGGTCCCCCAACCGCCACGTCAATGGCGAGAGCACCGAGAACTCCAGCCCCTCGGTCAGCGGCGAGCGGTCGGTCAGCACCAGCTGCAGGTGGCGGCGGCTTTCGCCCGGGGCGATGCCGGGCCGCGCCAAGGGATGCGTCGGCGCGGCGACGGGGATGAGGTCCACCTCCCCCACCGCCTGCCGCTCCAGCGCGGGGTTCTCGCGGATCACGGGGCCGCCGATGGCGAGATCGGCGCCGCCATCGATCAGGCACGAGGCGACCGCGCCCAGCCCCTCGATCCGCAAGGTGAGCGCGCAGGTCGGGAAGAACCGCCGGAATTCGCCGAGCACATGCGCGGTGACATCGCCCGGCACCATCACGTCGATCACCAGCGTCAGCGATGGCTCCTGCCCGGCGTGGAGCGAGCGCGCCTTGGCCAGCAACGCGTCGACCCCGTCCGCGACGCCGCGCGCTTCGGCCAGCAGGCCCTCGCCCGCCGGGGTGAGCACCGGACGGCGCGAACCCTCGCGGTCGAACAGGCTGAGGCCGAGCTGCGCCTCCAATTGGGCGATGCCGTAGGACACCGCCGAGACCGCGCGGCCCATGGCCTTGGCCGCCGCGCCGAAGCTGCCGTGCTCGGCAACCGCGATGAAAATGCGCAGCTGATCGAGCGAGGGATCACCGAGTTTCATGGCAATATGTTCGGATAATCCGAACATCTTGGCAAGCTTTATCGCAGTTATCTGGAAGACGCATCCGGCCTATCTCGGCACCAACGAAGCACAGGAGACACGCCATGATCGAACTGCGTCCCTTCAATACCCTCGGTGCCGCCAACCACGGTTGGCTCGAGGCGCACCACCACTTCTCGTTTGCGGGCTACCATGATCCGGCCCGGGTCCACTGGGGCGCCCTGCGCGTCTGGAACGACGATGCGATCGCTTCCAAGTCGGGCTTCCCGCCGCACCCGCACAGCGACATGGAAATCATCACCTATGTCCGCGCCGGCGCGATCACGCACCGCGACTCCCTGGGCAATGTCGGCCGCACCGAAGCGGGCGACGTGCAGGTGATGAGCGCCGGCAGCGGCGTCACCCACTCGGAATACAACCTCGAGGACGAGGAAACCCGGATCTTCCAGATCTGGATC
>JAIYEK010000227.1 GCA_027487015.1 Erythrobacteraceae bacterium
GAACGCCTGCGCCGTTCCATGATTGATCTGGGCATGGACCGCCGCCCGTTCATCGAACTGCCCGCCCGGGGCATGCCGCTCTGGCGCAAGGGCAACTGGGACCGCGCCACCACCATGACGGTCGGGTTCGGTCACGGCCTCGCGGTCACCCCGCTGCACCTAGCGAGCGCCTATGCGGCGATGGTCAATGGCGGGATCTGGCGCCCGGCGACGCTGATGAAGCTCGCGCCCGCCGATGTGCCGCGCGGGCGGCGGGTGTTCAAGGAATCGACCTCCTCGCGCATGCGCCAGCTCATGCGGATGATCTCGCTCTACGGCACCGGCAAGAGCGCCGATGCGCCCGGCTACCGTGTGGGAGGGAAAACGGGTTCGGCCGAGAAGGCGGGTGTGGGCGGCTACAACAAGACCGCGCTGGTTTCCTCCTTTGCCGCCGCCTTCCCGATGGACGCGCCGCGTTATGTGGTGGTGGTGGTGATCGACGAGCCCAAGGGCACGATGGCCTCAAGCTTCCAGCGCACCGCCGCCTTCACCTCGGCACCGATCGTCGGCAAGCTGGTGCCGCGCATCGGCCCGATGCTGGGCGTGCAGCCCGACGACAGCCGCGATGTCGACATCTCGGACCTGCGCTATCTGGTGGACAGCGGCAAATGAGGCTGGGCGAACTTCTGGCCAAGGCGGGCCTCCCCGGCGCAGGTGACGAGACCGTCACCGGCTTTGCCATCGACCACCGCAAGGTCGCGCCCGGCACGATTTTCGGCGCCTTTCAGGGCGCTACCGTCAATGGCGAGGATTTCATCCCCGCAGCTATCGACGCGGGCGCGATTGCCGTCGTTGCCCGCCCGGAAGCCCGCGTCGAGGGTGCGCTCCACCTTACCGACGTCAACCCCCGACGTGCCTTTGCGCGCCTCGCCGCGGGCTTTTTTTCTCCCTACCCCAGCACCATTGTCGCGGTGACCGGCACCAATGGTAAGACCTCCACCGTCGAGATGACCCGCCAGATCTGGCGCATGGCGGGCGAGCGCGCGGCGAGCATCGGGACGCTCGGTGTGACGACGCCTGACGGCAGCGTGTCGACCGGGCTGACTACGCCCGACATTGTCACTTTCCTTGCCAACATGGCAGGCCTTGCGCGCGAGGGCGTGACACATGTCGCCTTCGAGGCATCGAGCCACGGGCTTGACCAGTACCGCGGCGAGGGGCCGACCGTCTCGGCCAGCGCCTTCACCAATTTCAGCCGCGACCACCTCGATTATCACGGCTCGATGGAGGCCTATTTCGCGGCCAAGATGCGGTTGTTCACCGAGGTCGTCGCGCCCGGCAGCCCGGCTGTCATCCATGATGCAGGCGAGGGTTCGGAATGGACCGCCAAGGCGATCGCGACGGCTGCGGCGCGCGGGCTCGATGTGCTCACCGTGGGCGAAGGTGGGAGCTTCCTCAAGCTGATCGCCCGCGAACCCGGGCAGTTGGGGCAGCTTCTTCAGATCGAACATGAAGGCGCGGTAAAGAAGGTCAATCTGCCGCTAATCGGGGCCTATCAGGCGGCCAATGCATTGGTATCAGCGGGCCTCGCGATGGCGACGGGGGTCTCGGCCTCGTCCGTCTTCGATGCGCTCACCCGGCTCCAGCCGGTGCGCGGGCGGCTGGAGCGCGCTGCGCTCAATGCGGCTGGCGCGCCGGTCTATGTCGATTACGCCCACACTCCCGACGCGCTCGAGGCCGCCATCGCCGCGCTGCGTCCGCATGTCGCCCCGGGCGGCAAGCTGATCGTGGTGTTCGGCGCGGGCGGGGACCGCGATGCGGGCAAGCGCCCGCAGATGGGCGAAGTCGCCGCGCGCGCCGCCGATATCGCCATCGTCACCGACGACAACCCGCGCTCCGAAGACCCGGCGAGCATCCGCGCCGCGATCATGGCCGGGGCGGGGAGCAATACCCGCGAAATCGGTGACCGCCGCGCGGCCATCGCCGCCGCAATTGGGGAAGCTGGCGCGCAGGACATTGTGCTGATCGCAGGCAAAGGCCACGAGCAGGGTCAGATTTTCGGATCGGGAGAAACAATGCGGATCGAAGCCTTCGATGATGTCGAAGTGGCGCGCGAATGCGCTGGAGGCCAGTGCTAATGAACATGCCGCTCGCCCACCCGATGCTGCATGCCTGGCCCGTCACCGCGCGCGACGCGCTACCGCTGGCGCTGTGGAGCGCGGCGGAAATCGCGGCTGCAACCGGCGGCACCGCCAGCCATGACTTCCAGGCCGCGGGCGTCGAGATGGATTCGCGCGATGTGAAGCCGGGGGACGTCTTCGTCGCGCTCAAGGGCGAGGCGATGGACGGACACCGCTTCATCGAAGCCGCCTTCGCCAAGGGCGCGGTCGCCGCCATCGTCGACCGCCCGGTGGACTTCCCGCATGTGCTGGTGGCCGACACCACCGCCGCGCTCCACGCGCTCGCCCATGCCGCGCGCGACCGGGCTATCGAGGCGGTGCGGATCGGGATCACCGGATCGGTCGGCAAGACGGGCGTGAAGGAGGCGATCTTCGCCTGCCTCGACCGCGCCAGCCGCGGCGCGGCGCATCGCTCCGTGCGTTCCTACAACAACCATGTCGGCGTGCCGCTGAGCCTCGCCCGCATGCCCGCCCGCGCCAAGTTCGGCGTGTTCGAAATGGGGATGAACCACCAGGGCGAGATCGCCCCGCTGGCCGCCCACGCGAAGCCTCACGTGGCGCTGATCACCACCATCGCGCCCGCGCATATCGAGAACCTCGGCAGCCTCGAAGCCATCGCTGACGAGAAGGCACAGATCTTCACCGGGCTGGTCGAAGGCGGCGTCGCGATCATCCCTGCCGACAGCGAATGGGCCGAACGCATGATCGGCCACGCCCGCGCCTGCGGGGCCAAGGTCGTGACCTTCGGCCGCGCTGCATCCGCCGACGCCCGGCTTCTCGACGCGATCCCGGCTGCGGGCGGCGGCTCGCTCGTCACCGCCGATCTCGGCGACCGGCGCATCTGTTACACCATCGCCGAGCCGGGCGAGCACTGGATCGTCAACTCGCTCGGCGTCATGGCGGCAGTCCGCGCGGCGGGGGGCGACCTTGCCAGCGCCGGCCTCGCGCTCGCCGAGATGGGCGGGATGAAGGGTCGCGGCGCGCGCCATACTCTCAATGTCCCCGGCGGCACCGCGCTGCTGATCGACGAAAGCTACAACGCCAACCCCGCCTCGATGCGCGCGACCCTCAAGGCGCTTGCCGCAACGCCCGCCACCCGGCGGCTCGCGGTGCTGGGCGCGATGAAGGAGCTCGGCGACTTTTCCGATGCCTTCCACCGCCAGCTTGCGGAACCGATTGCCGAGGCCGGCGTCAACCATGCGATCCTCGTTGGCGCCGAGATGCGGCCGCTGGCAGAGGAATTGGGGAAACTCGCCGAGACGCCGCTTGGCAAGGCCGTAACCTTCGCCCATTGCGAGGGGCCTGCCGAGGCGATTGCGCTCCTCGGGCAGTTCGGCCTCGCCAATGGGGATGCGGTGCTGGTCAAGGGGTCCAACTCGGTGGGGCTCGGCAGGCTGGTGTCACA
>JAIYEK010000069.1 GCA_027487015.1 Erythrobacteraceae bacterium
GAGAAATCGAGCAGCACCGAATGCGGGCCGAAATCGGGAAGATTGGCAGGATCGAGGTCTTCGATGTTGGGGAACATGCTTTCCCCGAGCAGGCTCGCCCAGTGGTTGTAGGCGCGCACCTGCATGCGGCGCTCGTCCTGGCCGATGGCATGCGGCGGGAGCTCGCGGACGCGGGCCGGCTCGGCGCCGTCTTCTTCGCTTTCCTCCCAGCTGCGATCCGCGGACGAATCGGAACCGAAGGTGCCGCGCAGAGTGTCCATGGCTGTAAATCCGCCCCTTGGTGAACCTGTGTCGTCCCGTTCTGGCGCGGCGTGGTAAAGATCGCGTTAAGCGGAGTGGAAGGTTTTGTTGGGGAGTTGGGGCGGGGAGACTGAGCTGCGCGTCATTATGACCTAAAGGAAATACCGCATCTTGATCGTCACGCGCTGGCTGCCCTCGCCGACCTGGATCACCGCGTCGGCGAACTTGGGCGGGGCCATCTTGACCGGCGCGTCGCGTGAAAAGCCGTAGCCTTCCTTGGGCATCATCCCCATCGCGCGGTCGGCCTTGCCGTTGTTGTTCTCGTCATGCAGCAGCGCGATCCCGTAGCTGCCGGGCTTGACCCCGGGGAAGCGGATCTCCTTCGTTGTGGCGGGCACCACGGTGCGGTGGGCGTTGGGGTCGTTGACGCATTTGGGGAAGATATCCGACCGCGTGGTCATGCAGGCGCGGATCACGCCCTTCGTGGAGCGCACGTCGGTGACGGTGATCACCACCTCGCCCGCCTGCGCCGGAGCGGCTGCGGCAAGGCTCGCCGCGAGCCCCGCAAGGACAAGCGCCCCCGCTCTCATTCCGCCGGAACCGCGCCACGCGCGTGCCCCGCCTCGGCGACGATCCGCTTGGACAGCCCCTTGTCGGTCCCGCACAAGCGGTCCCACACCCGGAAATAGAGCCCGTAATTGCATCTGTATTCCTCGTGATGGCGCTCGTGATGGCTGGCGGTTATCAGCCAATCTCCCAACGCAGAGTGAACGAGCCGGCGCGGAAACATCTCCCAGCCCATGTGATTGGTCACCCCCATCACCGTGGCGATGGTCAGCACCAGGCCGAGCATGGCGACATGGATCGGCACGAGGAACACCAGCACGGGCACGACGACCGCACCGGTCACCGCCTCGATCGGATGGAAGCTCATTGCGGTCCATGCGGTCGGCGGGCGGCTGTCGTGGTGGACGGCATGCGCGATCCGGAACCACTTGGGCCGGTGCATCCAGCGGTGGCTCCAATAGAAACAGGTGTCCTGCACGAAGAGGTAGATCAGCACCGAGAGCGGGTGATACCATAAGGGCAGCGCGGCCCAGTCGGCGGTCATCTGCGTCCAGCCGTGGTGCTTCCAGCCCCACAGCACGATGCCCGCAGGCGTGCCGTAGATCGCGGCCGAGAGCAGCGACCAGCGGATCTCACGGAGGATCTGCGCGCGCTTGCCCTCATAGAGCCCGGGGCGCATCTTCGCGGTGGCATAGGCGAACAGACCGCTCGTCAGCACATAGCGCAAGGCAACAATCAGCGTGACCGCCAGACTGACGATCAGCAGCGCGAGCGGGACGGGGGTGTCGGCAGGGAGCATTGCAGCGGTAGCTATGCCGCAAATCCTCGGGCCGCGACAGGCCTAACTCAGCCAAGCGCGTCCAGTACGGTGCACAGCGGGTCAAGCAGCGCCATGTGCCGCCGCATCGCCGCCCGCGCGAGATGTTCGACCTGAGTCTTGCGGCGGGCAGCGGCGAGCGGCTCGAGCGCGGCGGGGCGCAGGATTTCGGCGTCATAGCCATCGGCAACGATCACGCCGCAGGTGCCCGGGCGGAAGGCCTCGCTCTCCAGCGGGCCGCGGTCGAGCGCCGGGGGCAGGCCCCAGTAGAAGCGGTCGCAGAAATCGAGATAGTCGGGCCACTTGGCATCGCCGAGCAGATCGGCGCGCGCGACCTTGATCTCGACGATCACGATCAGCCCCTTGGCATCGATCCCCATGAGGTCCGCGCGCCGCCCGTTCTTGAGCGGCACTTCCGACAGGCACCAGATGTCGTTCCGCGCAAACAGCCGGCCGATGCCGCGCGCGACATCGCTGGCGGCTAGGACGGGCGAATCGGCAGGGGCGAGCGGAGCACCGGACATGGGCCAGAGTTGGAACGAAAGCGGAACGCAGTCAAGCCTGCGCTGGGGCCTCTTCGCGTGCCGGTTCGGTCGCGGGGGCCTCAAGCACGCTCACCATCGCAGCGCGGGCGGCGTGGAATTCGCGCCACAGCACCAGCGCGGGCGCCGAGGTGTCCTGTCCGCGGCGGATCAGGGTGGCGAGCGCGGCAAGGCCGCTTTCGAGCATCGCGGCGCAATCTGCGGCGGTGCGGCCGACCAGTGCGCGCTGCCAAGGGGCGGCGCGGGCGATCACCGCGCCAAGCTCGCCGCCGATCTCGGTCCGTTCGGGCGCGAGCCGCGCCAGCAATGCGAGAGCCGCCGCCTGCCCGTGGAGCGCGACCAGCGCCTCGGCCAGCACCTCGGGCGCCGGCGCGAGAGCGGGCTCGCAGGAGAGAATCGGCTCGGGCGGAAGCGTTGCCATGGCCCCAAGCCTATGAGCGCATGCTTGCCGATTGGTTAAAACCCCTCCTGCGCCGAACCCGGGAGGGCACGCCCAGACCGGCACAATTGTGTGGCGCCGCCGCCCACCTCTTGCTAAGCGGCCGCCCGCGCGCAACAATGCCCGCACGCCGTGATGCACCCGTAGCTCAGCTGGATAGAGCGCTGCCCTCCGAAGGCAGAGGTCACAGGTTCGAATCCTGTCGGGTGCGCCAACTTTTTCTGGGTGAACTCCCTCACGCTCTCGGAATGACCAGAAATGGTCGCAGCGCAACGGGACGGTTCGCGTCAGGTATCGGCAAGATCACCCAGCACGCGCCTCAGCGGGTCGAGCCACTGCTCATAGGGGCGCCAGATATCCAAGCCATCACGGTTGATCGGACGACGCACCTGCTCGCTGCTCGGAGTGCGGACGACCCGGTCGAGCTTGTGGAAGGATTGAATGGATTCGTCCCAATCGAGGCCGAGATGCTGGAGCGTGGGACGCAGGGTCGTTTCGGGATCGGCGACCAGTGAGCTGTAGCTGACATGGTGGATCATGCCCGGGCTCACGGCATCAAAATGGCGCATGAGCCTTGCGTAATCCACGTAGCATTGCCCGATGTCTTCCAATGCGAATGACGAGGCGTGGGCCGCGGTGAACGACTGGGAGAAGTTGGAAAAGCAGCAGTCCATTGCCGGCCGGCGGATATCGATGAAGCGTGCTTGCGGCAGAATCCGGCGGATGAACAGGATGTTGCTCCAGTTCTGCGGAAGCTTGTCGATGAAGTAAGGGCGATCAGTCTTGCGGTGCAGCCGCGCTCGGGAGAGATAATCCTGCCCCAGCAGCGAGGCTTGCTGATCGGTCAGGGCCGCAATCGCCTGCGGCACCGAAACCTTGCTGCGCCGGGTGCTGATCTCCATGAACGAGCGCAGGATCGCGGGGATATAGGGCAGTTCGCCCACAGGCTCGATCGACGGATGGCTTCCGAGCATCTGCTCGAGCAGGGTCGAGCCCGAGCGGGGCAGGCAGATGATGAAGACCGGCTGGTCATCGCCCAGCGGTGTCGATGGCAAGCGCCGCAGGAAATCGGCATCGGCGATGCGCTCCACCTCGGCGACTTCGTCGGTCAACGCCCGCGAGTCATAGCCAATGGCTTCGGCGCGGATCCGGTTGCCTTCGCTGTAGTGATGGAATGCTTGGGCGAAGTCGCCGCGGTCGTGGAAGGCCCGCCCCAGCGCAAAGTTGAGCGGCGCGATGTTGCGCTCGTCGATGGCGATTGTCAGCGCCTGCTGCATCGCGGCGATATCCGCGTCAGTCAGAACCTTGCTCTTGATGCCGGCAAGTCCCCACCATGCCTCGCCGTACTCATCGTCGATGCCGACCGCCTTGCGATAGGCGGCAATGGCGCCCTCGACATCGCCAGCAGCACGCAGGCTGTAGCCATAGGCAAGCAGGAACGGGATGCTGCCCGGGTTTTCGTCGACCAGTTGCTTCTGGATTGCGAGCGCTTCTGCGTGCCTGCCCATCCTGTCGAGCAGGCTCGCCCTTAGACTGCGAAGCTGGAGATCGCCCTCCTCTTCGATCATCCGGCGGGTGAAGGCTTCGGCGACATGGAGCCGTTCCTGCTGGCTGTAGACCGAGGCGAGAGTGCGCAGCAATTCGGGGTTCTTTTCCCCCATCGTCACCGCCCGGCGCAGGAAGTGTTCCGCCTGGCCGAGGGCCCCGGTCTGGGCCGCGATAAGGCCCAGCTGAGCGAGCCCGCGCGGTTCGTCGGGCCGGTCTCTCAGATGGGCCATGACCAATTGCGCGGCCCGGTGGGTTTCCCCTTGCTCGCGCAGCCGGATGGCTTCCGACAGGCGCGGGTAGATCGCGGTGGAGACGGTGTTCGCGGTCATTCTCGACCCGGTTCAGGAATAGCCGAGCACGGCCCGCAAGCCGGGCGCATGGTAATCCACCAGTGCCTTGTGGCGCTGCTCAAGCTTGTTGGGCAGATCGATCGCCACCCCGGTCAGGTTGTCGCGTGCGGTGCCGCTTTGCGCAGGGTCCGCGCCGATCCCGACCCGGTCCTGCCAGTCGGCCGGCATGTCGATACCGCAGGCTTCGAGCAGGCCCGCAAAGAAGCTCTCGGCCTCAGGGGTGCCGAGCGTGCCCACGGCCTCGGTGAGGTCCTCGAGCCTCAGGCAATGGGCCCGTGCGCCCAGCCAGGCGACGGCATTGAGCTCGTAGATCGCGTTCAGCGAGGGGAGCTTGTTCGGCAGCCCGAAGATCATCATGGTCAGCAGCTCGTCAGCGGCGATCTCGCCGTTCTTGAGATGCTCGACATTGCCGGAGAACTGGTCGGACAGCAGGAACCGTGCCCGCGCGATCACCCAGTCATAGGGATCGCGGCAGAGCACGATCCGGCGGGCATGAGCCGTTTCGACGACCGACGCATCGGCGAAGAACAGGTGGCCCCAACTCAGACGCGGCCTGGCAGGGTCGAAGGCGTGGCGGTGCTGCGGCAGGGTTGCCCACTGGATGAAGTCGGCTGCGTATTGCTGGTCCACCGGCACGAACATGCGCAGGATGTTGCGCAGCAGGTGGCTGCCGCTCTTGGGCACGGAATTGAGGAACACCGGCTGCCGCAAGGGGGCCTGCACAAACCGGGCATTCTCGGCATCGAGCGTATCGGGACGGACGAAAATCTCGGGCATTGGGCAAGCGGTCTCCTCGGCGCTCTATGACAGAAGAGGCGGCATGTTGCCATGCCGCCTCTTCGTTACGCCGTAGGTGGAGTGATTAGAACTTCGTCGAGACGTTGACGAAGCCCCGGCGTCCCACGAAGTCGTATTGCGATGCCGCGACCACGGGGCCCAGCATGCTGATCGTATTGCCGTTCAGCACCGAGACGCGCGGCGGACGGGTGTCGAAAAGGTTCGACACGCCCGCCGTGATCGTGAAGCGACCGTCGGCGATCTCCTGCGTGATCGAGATGTTGTGGTAGAAGGTCGCCGGAACGTCGAGGTCCGGGCAGTACACACCGTAGATCGGCAGATCGTCCGCAGTGCTAGCCGTTCCCTGGTTGTTGAACGAGCGCAGGCAGCCATTGGCCGTCGGCCGGCCGCGGTCGAACAGTTCGCGCGAGCTCGCCGAGCCGACGACGTTCAGGCCGTAGAACAGGCTGAAGCCCGAGGGATGCGACCAGTTGGCGCGGAAGTCGCCAACCCAGCGGGGCGAGCCCACCAAGGCGTTCTCGTTCAGCACCGGGGAGGTCGGCAGGAGCTGCGACTCATCCGTGATCTGCCAGGTCATGTCCGCGGTGAGCGAGAACTTGCCGAGCGAACCCAGATCGTGACCGATGCGGACCGAGAGGTCGAGGCCCTCGTTCTTCTGGCTCGACACGTTGATGAACGAATCGCGCACGGTGGCAATCTGGAACGGGGCCGAGACGTTCTGGCCACGAGTGAACAGGTTGCACAGCGGCTCGGTCGCGAAGGTCAGCGAATCGTAGCAACCCGCAAGGATAGTGCCCGCCCCCAGCTGCGAGATCTCGCCTTCGACCTTGATGTCGAAGTAGTCGACCGCGATGCTGATGTCGGTATCGGGGAGGAACGAGAAGCTCGGTGTGAGGATCGTCCCGACGACGAGCGACTGCGAGGTTTCGGACTCGAGAATGCCGAGACCGCCCGACGAAATGATCGTCGCGCTGATGCCGCCGCCACCATAGGTGGCCGGGATACCGTCAGCCGCACAGTTATCTGCACGGCGCTGCGAGATGGCACCCGCAGCCAGGTTTGCGCCCCAGGCGACACAGGGGTCGATCCGGTTCTGCGGAACGAAGCTGGTCTCGTCGGCAAGGAACTGCTCGAACAGCGCCGGAGCGCGGTAGGAGGTGCCGTAGCTGCCGCGGAAGCGCAGCCAGTCGGTGACCGTCCAGTTCATACCGATCTTGTAGGTCCAGTTGCCGTTGTCCTCGTCCTCACGCCCGTCCGAGGCACGGGTGGCCTTGACGTTGGTAACGCGGCCGGCAGCCGACAGAGTCAGCTCCTCGATGAACGTCATGTCGGACAGAACCGGCACGTTCAACTCGGCAAAGGCTTCGGTGGTCAGGCTCTTGCCTGCCGTGATGCCGCTCGCCGAGGCGCCCCAGGCGTTGGCCGCCAGAGTGATTTCGCCGGGCGTATCATTGATCAGGTCTTCGCGGATCGAGGCCCCCAAGGCCACGGCCAGCGGGCCGCCGGGCAAGGTCAGCAACTCGCCTGCGAGGATCGCTTCCGCCGTCTTCTGGGTGTAGAGCGTGCGGCCTTCTTCCCAATCGGTCAGGAAGTCAGCCTGCTGCTGGGTGAGTTCACCACGCAGGAAGTACGGGTTGGTCCAGGGCAGGTCGATGCACTGCTTGCCCGAGATCGGGGTCACGGTGCCGACGCAGGACGAGGTCTGGAAATAGCCGGTGTCGTAGACATCCTGCAGGATCTGCTGGCTGCGATAGCGGCCGATGCTGCGGCTGTACTGGGCGTGGATGTCGTAGGTCCAGTTGCCCTTGCTGCTGATTTCGCCGCGAACGCCGGCAACGCCGCGATAGTAGTCGACCTGCTGGCTGTTGTCGGAAAGGTCGGTGATGCCGGTCGGGCTCAGCAAGTTGACGCCGGTGAAGCCCGGTGCCCACAGAGTGGCGGGAGTGCCCGTGCCATAGAGGTCACCGGTGTAACCGAAGTTCCAGAACTGGCGCCAGCCGTTCTGGTAGGTTTCGCGGCGGTTGAACAGAAACTCGCCGAACACCTCGACCGCGCTCGAAATCTCGAACGCGCCTTCGGCATAGGCCGTGTAGAGGTCGGTTTCGGGGATGATCGTCGA
>JAIYEK010000264.1 GCA_027487015.1 Erythrobacteraceae bacterium
GAATACTCGGCCGACAGCGCACGGCCGGGTTCGCACCACAGCTCGGCGTTGTAGGCGATCGGCAGGCTTTCGAAGTGCTTGGCGATGATCGCGAAGTAATCTTCCATCGGCGGCGGCTCGAGCCCCGGATAGGCGCTCGGGAAGCCTCCGCCCACGTCGATCATGTCGATCACCACCGACGCCTCGGCAATCGCCGCACGGGTGCGGTCCAATGCCTGGACGAAGGCAAACGGGGTCATCGCCTGGCTGCCGACGTGGAAGCACACGCCCAGCCAGTCGCAATGCTGGCGGGCCTGCTGGAGCAGCTGCGGCGCCTCGACGAGATCGCAGCCGAACTTGCTCGCCAGCGACAGCTCCGAATACTCCGAGGAGACGCGCAGACGCACGCACAGGCGCAGGTCACGCGGGGCCTCGCCGGTGGCCGGATCGGTGCAGGCCGCCACGATCTTCTCCAGCTCCTCGACCGTGTCGAGGCTGAAGGTGCGCACGCCGTGATCGAAATAGGCCTCGCGGATCGCCGCCGGGGTCTTCACCGGGTGCATGAAGCACAGCACGGCGTCCGGCAGGATGCCGCGCACCAGCCGCACCTCGGTGATCGAGGCGACGTCGAAGTGGGTGACACCGGCGCTCCACAGCACCTCGATCAGATCGGGCGCAGGGTTCGCTTTGACCGCATAGAGCACCTTGCCCGGAAACTTCTCGACGAAGTAACGAGCGGCGCGCCGCGCGGCGTGCGGGCGATTAAGGATGACGGGTTCGTCCGGACGAAGGTCGCGGACTACAGCCAGTGCGTCAGGATAGATGTGCAACTCAAGGGACCCCCAAAACGGCTCTGTAGAACCATAAAACGACAAGCTGCCTTGCGGTTTGGAAGTCCCCTTGGGGCAGCGGAAGGGCGCATCTAGGGCTTGGGGGGGGAAATGCAAATGAAAAATGCACCCCGCCCGGGAGAAATGTTACTTTTTGAAGACACAATCGACCCCCCGGCCGCTCCATGGCCGAAACGCGACCGCAATGTGACCGGAAACCCGTGTCTTTCCGCCGTTTTGGATGCGAATCAGAACCCGATGCGGGGCACCTGATCGACCGTCCCCTGCTCGCTCGCGTCGAGCCGGTGGAAGTCGGCCTCGGCGAATCCCAGGGCATTGGCGAACAGCACCGCAGGGAAGGATTCGCGCGCAGCGTTGAAGCGGGCGGCGGCGGCGTTCAGCGCGCGGCGGGCGGCGGCCAGCTTGTCCTCGACATCGGCAAGCTCGCTCTGGAGCGACTGGAAGTTGGCCGAAGCCTTGAGGTCGGGATAGGCCTCCCCCAGCGCGATAAGGTTGCCGAGCGCGGATTTCAGCTGCTGCTCGCTCCCCGAAGACGGCGCCCCGCTGGCAGCAGCATTGCGCGCCGCGATCACCGCTTCGAGCGTCGCGCTCTCGTGCCCGGCATAGCCCTTCACGGTCTCGACCAGATTGGGGATAAGATCATGACGCTGGCGCAGCTGCGCATCAATATCGGCCACCCCCTGCCGCACGCCCTGTCTGAGGCCAACGAGCTTGTTGTAGATGCCGATCAGCACCAGCACCCCGACCGCGAGAACTGCGAGAATTACGAACCAGCCCATATTGCCTCCCCAAGCAGAGCAGCGCTTGTCAACGGCGCCTCGCATAGCGCATATCCGTTAAGGGAGAGGTGTTAATAACGAAAAATGGCGGGAAGCTTGGGATCGGATATCAACGCCCTGATGCAGGGCGGCCTGGCGGATTGGCTCGCCGGCCAGAACGACATGCGCGAGAGCGCGAAAAAGCAGGCAACGAGTCGCTGGGTGTGGGGCGCGGTGATTCTCATGCCGCTGCTCGCCTTCGTGTGGTTCAGCCCCGCGCCGACGCAGCTTTCGATGTTGCTGACGGCCGCTGGGATCGCGGGCGCGGGCTATTGGGGATACCGCCCGATTGCCGCCGCCACGCAGGCGATCAAGGCCGGGATCAACGCCGCGATCGCAGCCGGATATGGCCTCACCTATGCCGCCGAGGTCGAGCCCGGCCCCGAATTCGAGGCCGCGCGCACCTATGGCCTGCTGCCCGGTTACGAACGCTCGAATTTCGAGGACCGCTGGTTCGGCCCGCTCGAGGGGCATGACTTCGACCTCTACGAATGCCATCTCGAGGAACAGCGCGGATCGGGCAAGAACCGGCGCTGGGTGACGGTGTTCCGCGGCCCAGTGATCCGCATGAGCTTCGGCCGCACCTTCCATTCGACCACCCTGCTCGAACGCGCCGGCAAACACCGGAAGTGGCTCGGGCTTGGCGGGGCGAGCGACCATGTCAGCTTCGAGGGCCACCGCTTGGACCGCGTCGACCAAGTCCACCCGGCCTTCGGCGAGACCTTCGCGCTCTATTCCGACGATCAGGTCGAGGCGCGGGTGCTGGTGCATCCGACCTATGTCGAGCATCTCCTCCGGCTCGAAAGCGCCTTCGAGGCCCGTGAGCTGCGCGCGCTGTTCAGCCAGGGCCAAGTGATCATCGCGATCGAGGCGGGCGACCTGTTCGAAAGCGGCGGCATGGACGCCGGCAAGGACCATGAGAACGCCGCGCGCGCCGCCCGCCAGTTCGGCGCGCTGGCGGGGCTCGCGCTGGCGATCAACCAGAACGAGCGCGGGCGGGTGCTGGAGGAAAACCCCGAAGTCTCGGACGACCTCTAACCGCTACTCCTCGCCCGCAGCCATCGGGAAGGCATCGCCGACAATGCCGAGGAGCACGTTCACGTTCTCGCGGACATTGCCCATCGTCACCCCGTAATCGAGCACGTGGTAGCGGGTGAACACCAGCGACTTGGCCTCGAAATCGGCGGTGACGCTGATCGCGGCCTGCGCGTCGTTGGTCTTGGCGAGGGTTTCGAGCGTGGTGCCTGCGGGCAGGTCGTAGCGCACCTGCATCATCACCCCCTGGCACCCGCGCACCCCGCTGACATCGCAGGCGGTGCCGAACATCAGGTAGATGATGCCGTCCTCGGTCTCGGCCGCGACATAGGTCTCGCCCGGCTTGCCGACTTCCTTGACTGTGTGGCCGAGCGCGGCGGCGATCGCGGCAAGATCGGTCTGGTCGACCGCCTTGACGACGCGGGAGGCGTCAAACTCCTGCGCGGCAGCGGGCGCGGCTGCGCCTGAAAGGGCCACTGCGGCCGCGATTGCCCAAAGCTTCGTCATTCGTTCATCCCCCTGCCCCGCCGCCATGGCGAGCACGCTTTCCGAGCCTTCCTAATCGAGGCATCCGGCCCCGTCGAGCGCGCCCGCGCAGGCTCAATCAAAGTCCAGCACAGCGCGATATGCAGGGCCGTCGACCTGCTTGAAGATCAGCGCATAGGGCGTGGGGAAACAGTCCTTACCCTCATTCGCCGCCCGCATCGCTGCGAGGACGTCGGGCACGTATTTCCAACGCTCCTCGTCGCCATAGCCCATGAAGGCCATCGGCAGGCCGTCATGCACCGGCCAGGTGAAGGGATTGAAGGTGGCAAAGCCGGGAGTGCGCTGCTGCACATCGACCACGAGCGGATCGCGCCAGTCGAGTTCCGCGACCTCGGCGTCGTGGAGGCTGACATGCGCTTCGTTCAGAAACGTCGCCAGCCGGCCATCGGCGATGCATTGCGCGCAGACCGTGGGCTGCTCCTGCCGCGCGGTGTAGACGATGCCCTGATAGGCATGGATGTCACACATCCCGCAAGCGTCACAGGGCCCAGCCTCAGCGCGGAAGACGTCGTCGCCGCCTGCGCAAAATTCGTAGGCGCCGGGGAAGAAGCGAAAATGCGGCCTTGCGAAGCCTTGGGAGACAGGCGGCTTTCTGCCGAGCAGACGATCCAGCCAGCCCGCCATTCCGCTTCAGCTCAGCCGGTCGCGGAAATCGGCGTAATCGAAGCGCTTGATGCAATCGAGCGCGTCGGTTTCGCTGTCCCACATCCAGATGCTCGGCAGGGCGACACCATTGAAGGTGTTGGTCTTGACCATCGAATAATGCGCCTGATCGAGGAAGGCGAAACGCGCGCCCGGCTCGGCGGGGACGGGAATGCGATAGTCGCCGATCACGTCACCTGCGAGGCAGGAGGGGCCGCCGAGGCGGATCGGGATCATGCTGTCGTCGGCGATCTCGCCGAGCATCGCAGGGCGATAGGGCGCTTCGAGCACATCGGGCATGTGGCAGGTCGCCGAGATGTCGGTGATTCCCACCGGCATCTCGTTGAAATGCGTATCGAGCAGCGTGCCGACCAGAATACCGGCATCCAAGGCCACCGCTTCGCCGGGCTCGAGGATGATCTGGCAGCCGGTGTCGCTGGCCGCATCCTTGAGGAATTCGACCAGCTCGTCGCGCTGGTAATCGGCACGGGTGATGTGGTGGCCGCCGCCCATGTTGATCCACTTGAGCTGGTCAAAATAGGGCTCGATCACATCGAACACGCGGTCCCACGTGGCCTTCAGCGGCTCGAAATCCTGTTCGCACAGGTTGTGGAAGTGGATGCCCTCGACGCCCTCCATGTGCTCTTCGGTGAGCTGGTCGAGCGGGAAGCCGAGCCGCGATCCGGGGGCAGAGGGGTCATACTTGGCAACTTCGCCCGTCGCCACCTGCGGGTTGATGCGCAGGCCGACGCTGACCTTGGCGCCGTTCGCTGCGGCGTGCTCAAGGATCAGCCGCGCACGCTCGTGCTGGAAGGGCGAGTTGAAGATCACGTGATCCGAGAGGCGGCAGATTTCCTCCAGCTCCTCGGGCTTGAAGGCGGCCGAGTAGGTGGCGATCTCGCCGTCGTAGAACTCGGAGGCGAGGCGCGCTTCCCACAGGCCCGAGGTCGAGACCCCGTCGAGATATTCGCCGATGATCGGCGCGGCCGACCACATGCTGAAGGCCTTCAACGCAGCGAAGACCTTGATGTCTGCGCCGTCCGCTGCCGCCGCATCGCGCACGCCGGCGAGAACGCGGCAATTGGCGCGCAGCCGCGCGGCGTCGACCACGAAAGCGGGGCTGTCGACGCGCGACAGATCGAAATGGGCAAAGGCGCCCGGATCACCGGCCTTGGTCTGCATGGCTATTTGTCCGATTGGGGAGGAAGAGAAAAGCGTACGACGCGCCCGCCGTTCACGTCGGTGACGTAGATATGTCCGCCCGGCCCGATCGCAAGGTCATGGCCGAGGCTGGCGTCATCGCCGGGCAGGCCGATGTCGTAGGAGGCCTCGATGGTGCCGTCTGCCGCATAGACACGCACCACCGCACCGTTGCGATCCGCCCCGTCGCGGCCCTCGACCGCGAGCAGCCGCCCGCCGCCCAAGGGTTTGAGGCCATAAGTGTGATTGCCCGCGGGCGAGGCCCATGTGGCGACCAGCTTGCCGGCGTGGTCATAGACCATGATCCGCGCGTTCTCGCGGTCGGCGACGTAGATGTGCTTGTCATCGACTGCGACCGCGTGGGCGACCTTGAAGTCCCCCCAGTCGCGGATGAATTTGCCGTCGGGCGCGAACTCGGCAACCCGCGTGTTCACATAGCCATCGGCGATCAGCACCCGGCCCGGCAGGAAGGCGATGTCGGCAGGGCGGCCGAAATGGCCCGCGTCCTGCTTGGTCACGCCCTGCTCCCCAAGCGTCAGCTCGAGCGCGCCTTCCGGGCCGAACCGGAACACCTGCTCGCGCGCCACGTCGGTGATCCAGACCTTGCCAGCCTCGTCGACCGAGATGCCATGCGGCATGATGAACACCCCCGCGCCACATTGCGCCAGCAGCGTGCCATCGGGCGAGAACTTGAAGACCGTGGGCTCGGGGATCGGCTCTTTGGGAAACGGCTCGGCCCACTTGCGCCCCGCGCGGTGGAGTACCCAGACATTGCCCTGTGCGTCGACATCAACCGCACTGACCTCGCCGAACTTGGCGCCCGCCGGGATGGTCGGCCAGCCGGTGTCGACCGCGAGCTTCGCCACCTCCTCGCGCGGCGGAAGAGGAGCGCTGCACGCGGCGAGGAACAAGAGCGCCAGTCCCGCCAACAGCCCTAGAGACCGGAAAAGCGACACCACGCACAGCCCTAAAGCGGTTCCATCGACACGCGACAGGTCGCAAGGGGCAGGCGCGCCCGGATCACCGGCTTTGGTTTGCATGGCAGCGCCCATAGTCGCGCAGCGCGCCTCCTGCTAGTCGACAATCCGGTGTCGGACGTTGGTGCCGTCGGGCAGCCCGAGATAGAGCTGGTGTATCTCCGCCAAGCCGATGAAGATGTCATTGGCGGACATGACCTTGAAATTCTCGGGCTCGAAGCGGCATTCGGCGAAAATCGGCAGCGTCAGGAACATATAGGCCTCGCCCGGTCCGGCGATCTTGCCCGCCGCGTGCAGCCGCGCGATGAGCTTGGGGCCGAACCATTCGTCGACCTCTTCGCCATTGCGCGCGCAGATCGCATCGAAGGCGGCGCGGCTTGCGGCCACCTGCCGCATATCGGCAGCAGAGCAGCACAGCCAATGAAC
This sequence comes from Erythrobacteraceae bacterium, assembly GCA_027487015.1. Lineage (GTDB taxonomy): Bacteria > Pseudomonadota > Alphaproteobacteria > Sphingomonadales > Sphingomonadaceae > Erythrobacter. Next base: position 6,475 of record JAIYEK010000264.1, read on the forward strand.
CTGCCCCTCGCCATCGGCGGAGAAGACATCGCCAAGCATGGAGCACAGGAACGGCTCAAGGTCGCCGCGCTTGGTCAACCAGAGCCACCTATCGGCAATCGCCCCGGCAAGCGCCTTGCCCGGCTGAAAGGCAATATCGCGCCACCCGACTGCCATCCGATGCCCCCCGATCAGAGGGCACAGGATACTAGAACCCGACCGGCCCGTCCATCTCCTCGACCGTCCACGGCAACCCGTGACCGTTGAGCATATCCATGAAGGGATCGGGATCGAGCTGTTCGATGTTGAACACGCCCTCGCCCTGCCAGTGCCCTTGCACCATCATCGCCGCGCCGATCATGGCGGGGACGCCGGTGGTGTAGGACACCGCCTGGTTGCCGGTCTCCTCATAGGCCGCTTCGTGGCTGCAGATGTTCTTGATGTAGAACGTCTTCTCGCCGCTGCCATCCAAGGCCTCACCCGTGGCGATCACGCCGATGTTGGTGTTGCCCTTGGTCGTCTCGCCCAGCGTTTCGGGCTTGGGCAGGACGGCTGCGAGGAATTGCAGCGGGATGATGTCCTTGCCCTGATAGCGCACCGGCTCGATCGAGGTCATGCCGACATTCTGGAGCACGGTGAGGTGGGTGATGTACTGGTCGCCAAAGGTCATCCAGAACCGCGCGCGCTCCAGCTCGGGGACGAACTTGGCGAGGCTTTCCAGCTCCTCGTGATACATCAGGTACATGTTCTTGGGGCCGACCGCTTCGAAGTCGAAGCCGACCTTGGTCGACATGGCGGGGGTTTCCACCCACTGACCGCCTTCCCAGTGGCGCGCGGGGGCGGTCACTTCGCGGATGTTGATTTCCGGGTTGAAGTTGGTGGCGAAATGCTGGCCGTGATCGCCGCCATTGCAATCGAGGATGTCGAGCTGGCGGATGGTCTTCAGCTTGTGCTTCTTGAGCCACATGGTGAAGACCGAGGTGACACCCGGATCGAAGCCCGAGCCGAGCAGCGCCATCAGCCCTGCGTCCTTGTAGCGGTCCTGATAGGCCCACTGCCAGTGATACTCGAACTTGGCCTCGTCCTTGGGCTCGTAGTTCGCGGTGTCGAGGTAATCGACGCCCGCTTCAAGGCAGGCGTCCATGATCGGCAGGTCCTGATAGGGCAGCGCGAGGTTGACCACGAGGCCAGCGCCCGTCTCGCGGATCAGGCGCACCATCGCCGGGACTTCCTCGGCGTCGATTTCATAGGTCGCCACGTCGCGCCCGCAGCGCTCCTTCACCGAAGCGGCGATGGCATCGCACTTGGACTTGGTGCGGCTGGCGAGGTGGATTTCGGGGAAGATCTCCGGGTTGAACGCCATCTTGTGGACGCACACCGAGCTGACGCCGCCGGCACCGATGACGAGGACCGTTCTGGATTTTGCTGCCGACATGATAGGAACCTTTCGAAATGCGAATCTTGCGCGGGCCTTAGAGCATTGCCCCGAAAAGTGGGAACCGGTTTTCGGGGCGCAGCAATGCGGAAACAAACAAGTGCAACGCAGCCGAGGGGACAAATGATCCAAGCCGATGTCAGAATGCCGACCCGCGAGGGCGTGATCGCCGCTGCCGCATCGGTCGCAGGCATCCTCCCCCCTACCCCGCTGCTCCCGGTGGAGATCGGCGGGGTGCGCGCCTGGGTGAAGGCCGAGACGCTGCAACCCATCGGCTCGTTCAAGATCAGGGGCGCGTGGTGGCGGCTGTCGAACCTCTCGGAAGAGGAGCGCCGTGCGGGGGTCGTTGCCGTGTCGTCGGGCAATCATGCGCAGGGCGTTGCATGGTCAGCGCGGCGGCTTGGCGTGCGTGCGATCATCGTGATGCCGCATGATGCGCCGCAGGTGAAGCTCGACAATACGAGGGAGCTGGGGGCCGAGGTGGTGCTCTACCAGCGCACGGCGGAGGACCGCGATGCGGTCGCTGCCGGACTTATCGCGGAAGGTGGCGGCACGCTCGTCCATGCCTTTGGCGATCCCTGGGTGATCGAGGGGCAAGGCAGCGCGGCGATTGAAATCGCTGCACAATTGGGCCGCTCTCCGTCACGCATCGTGGCGTGCTGCGGCGGCGGGGGGCTGACCGCGGGGCTGGCGCTGGGCGCTCCGGAAGCGAAGGTGCACCCCGTCGAGCCAGTCGGCTGGGACATGGTCGGACAGGCAATGGCGAAGGGCGAGCTCGTCCATGCCGCGCCGGATGCGCCCAAAACGATCTGCGACGCGCTCCAGCCCAATGTCACAAAGGCCCTTAACCTCGGTCTGCTCAAGGGCCGGGCCGAACCCGGCGTCACCGTCACCGATGACGAGGTGCGCGCCGCCCAGCGCTTCGCCTTTGCTGCCTTGCGCCTCGTGGTCGAACCCGGCGGCGCGGCGGCGCTGGCGGCGGCGCTTGCGGGCAAGGTGCCGGTGGACGTGGACACCGTCATCATGCTCACCGGCGGCAATGCCGATCCGGCCGCCTACGCCGCCACAATCGGTGCAAGTGCATAGAGCTGTGGAAACCGTCACATTGACGAAACGCGCCGGGAATACGACAACAGCTTGACGTAACGGCAAGGACCCCCTCCCCCTATGGCTACTCAGGCAAAGCGGATCATCGAAGATGCGGTGATCCGCAAGGATGCAAAAGTCGGCGACAAGCTGCTCGACAAGGCGTTTGCGCTCGCTTTCAAGGGGCTGGTCTATGCCCAGATCTGGGAAGACCCGGTGGTCGACATGGAGGGCCTCGACATCCAGCCCGACAGCCGCGTCATGTCCATCGCCAGCGGCAGCTGCAACGCGCTGTCCTATCTGACGGCGAACCCTGCAAGCGTGACCGCGGTCGATTTGAACCACGCGCACGTGGCGCTCGGCAAGCTCAAGATCGCCGCGATCAAGCACCTGCCTAATTACGAGCGCTTCCACCGCTTCTTCGCCCATGCCGACCACAAGGAGAACGCGGAGGTCTACAAGACCATGATCGCCCCGCATCTCGACCCGGAGAGCCGCGCCTATTGGGAAAAGCGCGATATTCGCGGGCGCAAGCGGATCAGCTATTTCACCAAGGGCATCTATCGCAAGGGATTGCTGGGCAATTTCATCGGTCTCGCCCACGTTTTTGCCAAGCTTTACAAGATCGATCTGTCGAAGGTGCTCGAAGCCCAGACGCTCGAGGAACAGCGCGAAGTGTTCGAGCGTGAGCTTGCACCGGTGTTCGAGAAGAAGTTCATCCGCTGGCTGACCGATCAGCCTGCCTCGCTGTTCGGCCTCGGCATTCCGCCGGCGCAGTTCGAGCACCTTGCGGGCGATGAGCGCATGGCCGAAGTGCTGCGCCGCCGGCTCGAAAAGCTCGCCTGCGACTTCGAGGTCAAGGACAACTACTTTGCCTGGCAGGCCTTCGGGCGCGGCTACAGCCGGTCGGAAAACGCACCGCTGCCGCCCTATCTCCAGCGCGCCAATTGGTCCGCGATGCAGGAGCGGGTCGACCGGCTCGAGGTCACCCGCGCCAACATGGTCGACTGGATCGGCGGGCGCGAGGAAGCGAGCATGGACCGCTTTGTGCTGCTCGACGCGCAGGACTGGATGAACAATGCCCAGCTTGACGACCTGTGGAGCAAGATCACCCGCGCCAGCCGCCCCGGCGCCCGCGTGCTGTTCCGCACCGCCGCCGAGCCGAGCCTGCTCACCGGACGGCTGGACGACGCGATCCTCGGCAAGTGGAACTACCTCGAAGAGGTCTCCGCCGATCTCACCCGCCGCGATCGCTCGTCGATCTATGGCGGCGTGCATGTCTACGAGCTGGCGTGATGGCCTCCACCCCCCGCCCCTCGCACGCGGCGCTGATGGACGAGGTCTATCGCGGGCAGCGCCACATCTATGACCTGACACGCAAGTACTACCTGTTCGGGCGCGATACGCTGATCGCGGGGCTCAACGCGAAGCCGGGCATGCGGGTGCTGGAAGTCGCCTGCGGGACCGGACGCAACCTTGCCAAGGTGGCGCGCGCGTGGCCGGGGGTGCGGCTTTTCGGCCTCGATATCTCCAGCGAGATGCTCAAGAGCGCGCGCGCGGCGCTGGGGGAAGAGGCGCGGCTGGGCGAAGGCGATGCCTGCGCCTTTGATCCGCAGAGCCTGCTGGGCGAGCCCGCTTTCGAGCGGATCGTGCTGTCCTATGCGCTCTCGATGATCCCCGACTGGCAGGGCGCGCTCGGCCATGCGGCAGGGCAGCTGGCAAGCGGAGGCGAGCTTCATGTGGTCGATTTCGGCGATCTTGGGGGGATGCCGGGTCCGTTCCAGCGGGGCTTGCGTGCGTGGCTCGCCAAGTTCCATGTCGAGCCGCGCGCCGATCTGCCGCAGGTCGCCGCCGCCATCGCCGCAGCGCGCGGGCTGGCTCTAGAGAGCAAGCGCGGGCCCTTGGGCTACTACCAGCTCCACGTGCTGAAGGCGCCGAAGTAGCGCGCCTTTACCCGCCGGGCCGGGCAGCACCTTCGCCGCCCGGCCCGCGCGAGGGGGTTGTTAGCCTTTGGCCAGCGCCCTGAACTGGTCCTCCAGCGGCGCGAACATCTGGCTCATCATATTGCCGACCGGCGCCGAGGCAGTAGCCATCGAGCCGGCGACAATCGGCGGCTCCGGGGCGTATTCGGCTTGCAGGACGAGTGCCTCGGCATAATCGCGCCCGCGCAGCTGCTCGGTCAGCGCAATGGCGAAGTCTAGCCCGGCCGAAACGCCCGCGCCGGTGAGGATGTTGCCATCCTTCACCACCCGCTCCTTGACCGGGATCGCGCCGAAATCCTCCAGCACCGGGAAGGCCGCCCAGTGGGAGGTCGCGCGCTTGCCCTTCAAGAGCCCCGCTTTGCCGAGGATCATCGATCCCGTGCACACGCTGGTGATGTGCTTGGCGCGCGCGGCGCGGTCCTTCACCCAGGCCATCGTCCGCTCGGAGCGCATGACGTCCATGGTGCCCTGCGTGCCGCCCGGGACAAACAGCACATCGAGGTCCTTGGGCGTATCCTCGAGCGTCACCGTCGGCGAAATCGCAAGGCCGAGATCGGAGGCGACCGGGGCGAGATCAGGCTGGGTGGTCACCAGATGCACCTTCGCCCCGAACAGGCAGGCGAAGAAGTAATGCGGCCCGACCAGATCCAGCGCGGTGAAGCCCGGATAGAGCAACATCACGATCTGTTCGTTCTTGAACAGGTTCTCGCCGAACAGGTCCTGCATCGTGGTGTCGTGCCGCGCGGCCATCGCCTGCTGCTCTTCGAGGCTGGGCGATCCGGCGGCGGGCGTGTGGCCCGCGTGTTGCGCCATCGCCTTTTCAATGGCGAGGAAGGGGGCGAGCAGCGCCGCCCCGGTCATGCCGCCAAGCAGCGCGCGTCTATCAAGGGTCATGGGTGTTCCTCCTCTCAAAGTTCGAAGCCGAGCGTGACGAAGGCCGAGCGCGGGTTGCCGGGGCGCACCACGTCCTGCGCGAAATACTGGTAGGGCACGAAGTAATCCGCCCCGAACAGGTTATCGACCCTTAGGCCGATGCGGATGCCGCCAAGCGTGTAGCTCGCCTGCGCATCGGCAACGACATAGCCGTCGACCTCCGCGCCGTTGGGCAGCGCGATCACGCTGTCGCTGGCGGCAGTCACGCCCGCACCCACTTCGAGGCCCTTCAGGTCCCCATCAAGGAAGCGGTAGCGCGCGGCGATTCGTCCGCGATGGTCGGGCACTCGCGGCAGGCGGCTCCCCACAGGGATGACCGTGTCGGCGGTGACGCGGGCATCGCTGTAGCCATAGCTCGCCAGCAGCGAGAAGGCCGGTGAGGGTTCGTAGATGACATCCGCCTCGATCCCCTCGCTGCGCTGCGCGCCGGTCTGGATCGAGGTGAAGAAGGTGCCCGGGTCGGGGGTCGGCACATTGGTGCGGTCGAGCCGGAAGGCGGCCAGCGTCCCCGACAGGCCGGTGCCGGCGAGTGCGAACTTGACCCCGCCCTCCCAGCTTTCCGACCGCTCGGGCACGGGGCTGGTGGTGCCATTGAAGAAGATCGAGAGCCGCGATCCGGTGGCATAGCCCGCGAACAGGCTTACCCCTTCGGTGACGTCGAAGGTGACACCGAGGCGCGGGTCCCATTCGTGATAGACCTCATTATTGGTGCCGCCTACGAACTCGGTCAGGCCCAGCCGCGAATAGCGCAGCGAGGCCAGCACATGCACACGGCCTGCAATGGTCAGCTGGTCCTGCACATAGGCCGCCAACGTCTCGTAGCGGTTGGTGTTGAAGCCCGAGAGCGCCGGGATCGGGAAGAAGTCAAAGTCCGATGCCGGGTTGGCGTAATCGAAGGCCACGACATTCACGAGTTCGAAGCCGATTGCCGCATCGTAGTCCGCCCGGTCCCACTGCACTCCGCCCAGCACCACATGGCTGACAGCGCCGGTGGTAAACTCTGCCGTAAGCGAGCCATCGACCGTCCATTCGTCGATGCTTGCAGGAAGCTGCGCGCGGATCTGCGGGCAGGAGGTGGCATTCAGGCCCGATGCCGCGCCGCAAGGGAAGAAGGCAAGGAAGGGCGAGGTGGCGAATTCGCGGAAGTCGTTCTCGTAGCGCCGCCCGCGCAGATTGAAGGTCAGGCCGTCCGAGAGGCGCTGGGTCCACTCGATCTGCGCGGTGAGGTTTTCCACCTCGGTTTCAGGCGCATTGGTGGCGCCGGTAAAGCGCTCGGGATCGACGCGCGGATCGTCCATGAAGATCGCCGGGAGGCCCGCATATTCGAGCTGGGCAATGCGGGTGTAGGTAAGCCGTCCGACAATCTCGGTGTTCTCCGACGGCGCAAACCGCACCGAGGGGGCGATCAGCAGACGCTCGATCTCCACCACGTCGATGTTGTCTTCGGAGGACTGATATTCGGCCACCACGCGGGCCGAGAGGCTGTCGGTCAGCGCCGCACCAGCATCGGCGGCAATGGAATAGGTCTCGAAGCTCCCAGCCCGCACCCGTCCGTCCAAGAAGGTCTGGCCATTGGCGGTCTTGGAGACGAGGTTGATCAGTCCGCCGACCGGCGATCCGATCCCGCCGCCGAACAAAGTCGAAGTCGGCCCCTTGGCGACTTCGATGCGCTCGACATTCCACAGGCTGCCCGGGTCGATCACCGCGGTATCGCCATAGCCGATCAACCCGTCGGTGAAGATCTCCGCCTCGAACCCGCGCACGATCGGGTTCACCAGCACGATCTCGGACGGGAGCGAGGGCACCACGCCCGAGACGTTGCGCAGCGCCTCATCGAGCGTCACCAGTTCCTGATCCCTGATCAGCTCGGCTGTGATGACCTGGATCGACTGCGGCACCTCGATCAACGGCACAGGCGTGCGCGTGACGCTGGCCTCGTCGGCGGCGTAGCTGTCCCGCTCGCCCGTGACGATGATGTTGCCCGGGGTCCAGCCTCCGGTTTCAGGCGCGGCCTCCTGCGCGACAGCGGGCGCGGCGAGCGAGGTGGCCGCAAGCAGCGCGGCGATGGAAATGCGGTTCATTGTCTGAAAATCCTTGAATGCGAGAGGGTTCAGCCCACCAGCCGCTTGAGCTTGGCAAGCGCGCTGGGGCCGGTTTCGTCGTAGGCGATGATCGATTGGAGGCGGCCGGAGGGGTCCATCAGGTAGACGCTGGCGGTGTGGTCGATGGTGTAGTCCGCGCCGCCGTTGGTCGGGACCTTCTCGTAGAAGGCGCGGTAGGCCTTCACCGCAGCGTTGACTTCGGCATCGGTGCCGGTGAGGCCTAGGATCGGTGTGCCGAACAGCTCGACATAGCGGCCGATATCCTGAGGGCTGTCATACCCCGGATCGACCGAGACGAAGACGATCCGGAACTTGTCGCCGTCCGGCCCCAGCTGCTTCCGCAAGCTTGCCATGCGTGACAGCGTCGTCGGGCAAACGTCGGGGCAGCGGGTAAAGCCGAAGAAGATCGCGAAGGGCGTGCCCTTCAGGGTCTGCTCGGTCACCCGCGAACCGTCCGGAGCGGTGAGCGCGAAGGGCCCGCCGATCAGGTCGGCATAGGACGCCTGATCGCTCGCAGGCGGCGTGCGGCCGGGGGCGAGCATGGCGACAAGGCCGATCCCGATCACCAGCGCGACCACGCCCCACAGGGCAAGGCGCAGTTTCTTAAGCCCCCCCGCCTTCCGCCCGGGCGACGGCTCTGCCTCGGCTTCTCTCAAAGGGTCAGCCATGGGGCTTGTCCCCCTCGCCGTGGGTCATGCCGGGGACCATTTCGCCAGCGGGCTTGACCACAAGCTCGGTCTCCACCGTGCCCGCGCCCGCGAAGGTCAGCATGAGCGGCACCGTGTCGCCCGCCTTCAGGGGCTTCTTCAGATCCATCAACATCACGTGGAAGCTGCCGGGCTTGAGCGTCACTTCCCCGCCCGCAGGCACCTCCAGCCCGTCCGCGAGCTGGCGCATCCGCATCACCCCGCCGTCCATGCTGACTGTATGGATCTCGACCCGGCCCGCCACCGGTGTGCTCCCGCCGGTGAGGCGGTCGGCGGCGGTGCCGGTGTTGGCGATGGTCATGAAGGCGCCGCCCGCGTTCTGGCCTGCGGCGGTCTCACGCGACCAGGGTTCGGTGACTGCGATGACGCTGGCGGCGGTTTCGGCGGCGGCGGGCGCATCGCTGTCCGGCGCGGCATTGCAGCCAGCGAGGACAAGCGCGCTGCCCATCGCAGCGGCGGCAAGAATATGACGAATCATGAGAAGGTCTCCGAGAATAACGGTGGCAAAGGGGCGCCGCTCCGGCGAGAGGCTACGCGTTCGCAGGTGATGCGATTGGCGACGGCATTCGGCTGCCCGGCCGGGCAGCGAGGAATGGCATGCATGGAAAAAAGCTCCGACAGCCCGCCGCGCCCCTCAGGGCCGAAGCGCCGGGCTTACCGACACGAAGGGTTCAGCGTGTCAGACGGAGGCAGGCGGCCCGCGCAATTGCGGGCGCAGGAAGGGAAGGTCGCGCAGCGGCAGCTGAGGCAGCGGCGCAATCCCGATCAGGAGAATGAAGGCCAGCGCCGCTGCCAGCAACAGCGGATCGGCCCCGCCGAGCGCAGAATAGCCAAGTCCGGCAAAAGCGCAGGGCGTCGCCTTGGCGGCGCCCTCGGAATGATCGCTGCCCGCACCATTCTTGCCCGGAATGGCGATCTGCATCTCTTGGGGCGTGCCGCTCGCATCCGAACAGATCGTCACCGTCAGGAAGCGATCACCCTCGGCAGACAGCATGAACCCGGCAGGCACGATAGCCTTCACCGCCAGCGCGAGCGCCAGAAGAACCAGCGCCAGCCGGGCATGGTCACGGATGAGGGCGCGAAAGCGGGACATTCGGCGGGGCTGATAGCCTCCCGCAGCAGGCGTGTCACGGGTGTCCTTGTGCATGGCCTGTTGCACTGACTTCAAGGCCCGCGTGACCTGCGCCGATGCTACCTGCCCGGTCACGCCGACAGCGTTACGACGTGAGCCTCAATGCGGCGATCTTCTGTGCGATTTCCTGAAAGCGCGCCGTCAGGGTCGCGTTGTCGCTGGCCTGGAAGGCACGGCCCGGCGAGGCGCAGTCGATCAGGTTCTGCGTGAGCGTGGTGCCAAAAGCGACCACCCAGACGGTGATGTTCTCCTGCTGCGCGGCCTGGCAGATCGCTTGCAGACGCGCGGCGCGGCGGTTGAACTCAGTGGTGCTCGAGCCATTGCCGGTGATGCGGCGATCCCATGCCTCGATACCGTGGCTCGAATAGTTGAAGGTGTCATTCACCTGCGCGCCGTCGGTCATGAAGACGAGATGGCGCGCAATCGGGTCGCCGTTGGGTGCCGTGGTGTTTTCGACAGAGAAGATGCCGTTCGGCGAAAGGAAGCGGGCGCCCCACACCATGCCGATGTCGTGATAGGTCTGCCCTTGGGGCGTCAGCCCGTCGACATAGGTCTGCAATTCCGACCGGGTGATAGCCGAAAGCTTGCGCGCAGCCGGGGGGCACACGAAATTGGGTCGCGGGAAGTTGGGATCGGTGGTGGTAACGGCAGAGCGTGTCCATGCACCATTCGCGTATCGCAGCCACGTCGCGCTGATCAACGCCGGATGCCAACGCTCGTTTTCCGCGGATGGCACGAGGTTAATATTGAGATCGTGGGCGCCTGACGGGATGGGGCTGTAATTGTCGGTCTGCACCGTGTCGGGTTCTTCAACGCATCCGGTCCAGCTCACCGCAGTCATCGCCCCGTTGGTGCCGATCGGTAGATTGATGGAATTGCCGTTGTAGATGCTGGAGAAATTGACGGTCTCCCAACCCGCGGGCGAGCGGGCCGGGTTGGTAACACCGCATGGCGCCGTGGTCCCGGTGGTGACCTGACAATAGACCCAGTCGCGGAACGGAGGGGTCACGTCAGCATCGGTCAGCGGCCGCGTCTTGCGGACCCGGGCGCGGCAGCCCGCGCGGTTGTTCGAATTTCCGGTGTTCGGCCACTGGTTGAGCACGAATTCGGTTGCGGCAAAGACCTGCCAGGTCTCATTCGCACCGTCGACGCTGACCGTGTAGCTGGCGGGATAGTTGGTGCACACATTGCGCGCAGTGGTTCCTTCCGAACCGTCGGTCCGGAAGCGGTAGTCGTCCGTGTTCATCGAATTGAGGTTCGCGGACAAGCGCGGCAGCCACTCGGTCTGGTCCGACACGGTGACGACATCACCGGCCTCGTTGTTCGGGTATTTTGCCGCGTTGAAACGGGCGACACGCGACTGATAGCTGTGGTTCTGCGCCATATGCGCGCGCGGGATCGAGAAGCCGACATTGGCCTGCTGCGAGTAAGGCACGACTCCGTAACGCACCTGCGCGGCGGGCGAAGTGGCGCTCTGCACCGTGTCGTAGAAACTCATCACCGCCGACCGCAGCGCCACGATCTTCGAGCCCGGCCCGCCGCCACACGCCGTGTTGTTGGGGCAGTCAGCCATCGAGCCGGTGACGTCGATCACGAACATGATGTCGGTGTTCGAGATGTTGACTTCGGAGCTGCAGGTGACCTGCAGCGGGAAGGTCTTGAAGCCGAAGGCCTGCATGATCGAGGCCGGCAGCGTCGCGCTGGCCGTGCCCGTCACAACCCCTGCGTTACTGGCAGTGTAATCGCGGGTCCGGCCGGTGGTGCCGAAGAGGCCATCGTTGAAGTTCTGGTCAAAAAAGGCGAGCGCGACCTGCCGGTGTGTCGCGGTGAAGGTGTCGGTCGTCATCGCCTGACGCGCAGCCAGAGCGCCCGCATCGCACGCGGCCTGCAAGCGGGCTGCGGCCATGTAATAGCGGCCGCCATCAATGCCGCCGCCCACCATCGCCATGAGCGGAACCAGGGCTACGGCCGAGATTGCGAGGGTATTGGCCGCCTTGTCATGCAGCAATTGCCGCATGAACGACCCTTCGACGTGCTTGTCTCGCGCCATTGGTTCGCTGCCCTTCACGGAACCCGCGCGCTCACCGCACAGATGTTCCAGTCACAGCGTCCCCCTTTAGGGAGACGCGGTATGCTGCTGGCTAAGCGGGAGGTAAGCGGTTCACCGGGGTGCGTGGCTAAGGCAGAGCTGATGTCCGCGTCCGGTCAGCGGCCATAGGTAGGGCCCGGGCTTGCGGACGCGGATCGGCAGTAACGCGCTAATTTCAATGCGATTTCTGGATAAATGCGGGAAGCTGTGGAAGCTTCCGTAAAGTGCCTCTGGTAGCGGAGGAGGGATCAGGAAAATCGCGGTAATATCCTGACAAATTGACGATTTTTCTCTGTTCATCACCCGAATACCCCCTCTGGTACCCCCACGCAAACCTTATGCACAGACGAGAGAACGGGACCCTTTAGAAGGCGCATTTTTCGGATGATCGCGCCGTGAAGTGGGCTCCGTACCCCCTGATCATGGTCAGTTGGTCCCGCCTAGCCCCCACCTGAATTTTGCCGATTTTCACTCTGCATGTCCGGGTCTGACCCAGACCCGGTCGTTCGCGTCTTCCACGGCAAACATAAGATTCTGAAAGAAACTGCCGATCGGGCAGGTTGATACTGGCACTAGGTAAGGCGCCCTCTGTCCGGTCATGCAGGACAGGACTACGATACCCAAAAGCAGTCTTCGAAGTCGCATTGATCAGGTAGCCGCAATCGGAGAGACGCCTAGTTCCCAACCGGCTGTTCGCTCAACCAATGGTCATCAGTTGGTGGCTGAGGATCTGTCGCCGTCCTTCCAGAATGCTTGAGGAGAATTTGTCTGCAGGAGGGCCTGCAGCTCAGCATGCTGCGACATTCACGGCCAGACCGCCAAGGCTCGTCTCCTTGTACTTGGCCGACATGTCTATCCCCGTCTGGCGCATGGTCTCAATCACCTGGTCGAGGGAGACCTTGGGCATCTCGTGACTGTGCAGCGCAAGTCGCGCAGCGTTGACGGCCTTGACCGCGCCGATCGCATTCCTCTCGATGCAGGGGATCTGCACGAGCCCGCCGACCGGATCGCAGGTGAGGCCGAGATTGTGTTCCATCCCGATCTCGGCCGCAGCGGCGACCTGCTGCGGGGTGCCGCCCCATACTGCGGCAAGGCCTGCTGCTGCCATCGAACAGGCAACACCCACCTCCCCCTGACAGCCCATTTCCGCTCCAGAAATCGAGGCTCGCTGCTTGTAGAGAAGACCGATCCCACTTGCCGTCAGCAGGAACCGCCGCGCCTGTTCGCGCGCCTGCGGCCCTTCATGGCAATACTGCCGCAGCACCGCCGGGATGATACCCGCCGCGCCATTGGTGGGCGCGGTGACCACCCGGCCACCGGCGGCGTTTTCTTCGTTCACCGCCATCGCAAACAGGTTGAGCCGGTCGAGCAGCACCTCGGTCTCGTTGGTGGGGTTGGCGGTGAGTTTGCGCCACATTTCCGGCGCGCGCCGCCGCACCCTGAGGCCGCCGGGCAGGCAGCCTTCCTGCGCCAGACCGCGCTCGATGCAGGCGAACATTGCGTCCAGCAGCCGGTCGATCCCGGCCAGAGTTTCGGCTTCGGGCCGCCACGAGCCTTCATTGGCGAGCACCAGCGCAGCAATGTCCAGATCGTGACTGCCGCACAGCGAAAGCAATTCAGCGCCTGACGCATAGGGATAGGGCGCGCGCACAAGACTTGGCACGAGATCGTCGGCGCTCGGCGTTGCCAGCTGACGAGCCGAAGCGATGAAGCCGCCACCGGTCGAATACCAGGTCTCGTCCGCCAGCAGCGCCTCGCGCTGTCCGAACGCTTTCAGGCGCATACCGTTGGGGTGGAGTTCGGGGATGATGTCGCAGGCAAGCGCGATGTCGCGCGCGGGGCTGAAGGCGACAGGGTGCTGCCCCATCAGCCGGATACTGCCCTTGCCAGCTTGCGCCAGCAGCGCAGGCACCGCGTCGGGATCGATTGCCTCAGGCTCCCAGCCCATCAGGCCCAAGACGCAAGCATCGACCGAGCCATGGCCCACGCCGGTCAGCGCCAGCGAGCCTTGCAACGCGATCCCGATGCGGCTCACATCGCCAAGCTTGCGCGCTTCGGCCAAGCTGGCGACAAAGCGCCGGGCGATCCGCATCGGCCCGACCGTATGGGAGCTCGACGGCCCGAGGCCGATGCGGAACAGCTGGAGGATCGAGAGCATGGGGCAGGTCCGAAGATTTGAATGCGAATGCATAGGAAGGCTGAAAAACGAGCAGCTCCCTGTGACGATAGGCGCATCAAGCCTGTGCCTCAAGCTGTCACCTTCCAGCCAGATTGTCATAGCTTGGCCTCCCAATGCCGGCCGCTCCGAAATTCGCAAAAGCCACGGTTTTTTGATTGACTGCGAATGCAAATTACCTCTTTATCGAGGCAGTTGGAGGAGAATGTTCCGTGGCGTTTCAGAGCGGGGATTGCGACGCGGCCAAGCGTATGGTCGATGCCGGGCTCGCGCGGCTGGCATCATGCGAACCAGCCAATCTGACAGCCGCCGCTGCCGCAGTCTTTTCGCCTGACTGCCGCTTTCACATTGCCCACCCCTTCAATGACCTTGATGGGCGAGATGCGGGGGTCGAAACCTTTTTCGCCCCGATCAAGCGCGCCCTGCATCATTGCAGCCGCACCCACGCCATTGTTGCAGCGGGCGTGTTCAATGACGCTGTGATGGTTGCGGTGATGGGTCATTACCGCGGCACCTTTGCCCGGGACCTTGCGGGAATTCCGGCGAACCACAAGCCGGTGTGGCTGCGCTTTGGCGAAATCCACCGCATCGCAGACGGACGCATCGCCGAAAGCTGGATGCTGCCCGACATGCTTGATCTGATCCGGCAGGCGGGCCTCTGGCCGTTGGCCCCCAGCCTTGGCGCGGAAGGGATGTGGCCTGCGCCCGGCGGCAATGCGCGCGCATTGAGCCCGGTCGATGCCGAAGCGGGCCGGGCCAGCTTCGATCTGGTGCTCGCCATGCACGCAGCGCTTGGCACCTTTGACGGGCGCACGCTGGAATCGATGGATCTTGCGCCTTACTGGGCGCCTGACTTTGCCTGGTACGGCCCCGCCGGGATCGGCAGCAGTCTGGGGCTCGACGGGTTTCGCACTGTTCATCAGATCCCCTTCTTGACCGCCTTTCCCGACCGGCGCGGCGGGCAGCATGTCGGGCGGATCGGGGATGGCGATTTCGTCGTCACCGGCGGCTGGCCGAGCGTCACGGCCACCCACAGCGGCGATGGCTGGCTCGGCATGCCCGCCACGGGGCGCCCGGTGGGCATGCGGGTGATGGATTTTTATCGCTGCGAAAACGGCCTCATCGCCGAAAACTGGGTGCCGCTCGATATCATCGATCTGCTGCGCCAGATGGGCTATGATGTCTTCGCCCGGCTTGCCCATCTGCGCGGCCACCCCCGGACCAGCCTGTGAGCGCAGCGGAGAGCCATGCCATGAGCGCCGATCCCAAGCCTGCCGCCGCTGCGATCGAAGCGCGCATCGTTCGCTATGCCGATCTGGTGCCGTGCCGCGATGCCTTTATCGACACGCGCTCGCCGGGGTCTGACCAAAAGGAAAACTTCACCATCATCGGCCCAGGCGTCGCCGAGAACCCCAATCAGCACGTCCATATCTCGGAAGCACACGGCTTCAATATCGGCGGCGCGCGCCAGCCGCCGCGCTGCCTCAACTCGCAGCACAGCCATGAGACGGTCGAGGTGTTCTACGTCCATTCGGGCCAGTGGCGGTTCATGACCGGTGAGCATGGCACGGATGGCGAGGTGTTCATGGGGCCGGGCGACTTGATCTCGATCCCGACGCGCCTGTTTCGCGGGTTCGCAAATGTCGGCGAGGATACGGGCTTCTTATGGGCGGTGCTGGGCGGTGATGATGCGGGCCACGTGATGTGGTCGCCCTATGTGTTCGATATGGCGCGCGATTACGGGCTGGTGCTGCTGGAAGATGGCACGCTCATTGACACCGCCAAGGGTGAGACTGTCCCGCCGGATGCGCGGCCTATGCCCGAAACGACGGCGCAACAGGTGGCGGCCTTGGCGCAGGTCGATTCCGCCGCGCTCGCTCGGTGCGTCATCCCCGCCGCCATGCCGCGCCCCGCAGCCTTGCACACGGCCACGCCAGGCATCTCAGAGCGCCTGCTGATCGGCGCCGCACCGATCGACTGGCCGCATGGCTTTACCGTCTGCGAAGTCACACTCGCACCCGCCGCCGCGATTGCCCCGCATCGGCTGGCGGTGCCGGATGTGTGGTTCGTGCAGGACGGCGCCGTCGCCATCACTATCGGCGGCGAAAGAACCAATTGCGGGCCGGGCGACACGATTACGGTGCCGCAAGGCGCAGCGCGCTCGCTTGCCAACCATGGCAGCACTCCAGCGCGGCTGGTGCAAGTGCGCGGCGGCGACACTCTCCCCGTCCCCGAACCGGCCTGAGCCATGGCAGGGGTGCTCGAAAGAAAGCGCGCGCTGGTCACCGGGGCGAGCAAGGGTATCGGCCGCGCAATCTGCCATGCGCTCGTTGCCGAGGGCGCGCTGGTGACGGGTATTGCCCGCGCCTCTAACGAACTCGGCAGTCTGAGCGCGGAAGTCGGCGCGGCGTTCGATCCATGGCCCTATGACGTAACGGGGGAAGAGGTGCTTGCCCGCATCGAAGCGGCACCCGCCTTCGATCTGCTCGTCAACAATGCCGGCACCAACCGCCCGCAACCCTTTGCCGAGGTGACGGATGAAGCGCTTGACCTGATGCTCAACCTCAACGTCCGCTCTGCCTTTCGTATCGCGCGGGCTGCGGCGCGGCGGATGGAGCGGGGGGCGAGCATCATTCACATGACCAGCCAGATGGGCCATGTCGGATCGCCGAACCGCACGGTCTATTGCATGACCAAGCACGCGTTGGAGGGGCTGTCGAAGGCGATGGCGGTGGAGCTCGCGCCTGCCGGGATCCGGGTCAATTGCGTCGCGCCGACCTTCGTCAGAACACCGCTGACCGACGAGATGTTCACTGATCCGGCCTTTGTCGCTTTCGTGGACCGGATGATCCCGATGGGCGCACTCGCCACGCCCGAACACATCGCCGCCGCCGTGGTCTATCTCGCCTCGCCCGCCGCTGGCATGATCACCGGCCACAGCCTGCTGATCGACGGCGGCTGGACCGCGCAATAGAAAGGGTCTGTCATGCCGCCTCCCGTGATGCGCGTCTCTACCACCGACATCACCGACATGATGAACCCCGGCCCCGAACGGCGCATGGCGCTGCCCGGATTTGCCGAGGAATTCGTCGATTTCCCGCACTACATCATCCGCATCACCGATCGCATCTGGCACGACCGGGAGGTTGCGCTGTGCCTTGAATGGTATTCGCCCGACTGCGCGATCCACACCCTCGCCGGGCCAATCACCGGGGCGCAGACCGTGGTGGACAACACCTGGGCGACGCTGGCCGCCTTCCCCGATCGGCGGCTGGACGGCGATAACGTGATCTGGTCGGATGAAGGCGACGGCAGCTTTCTCTCCTCGCACCTCATCACCTCGACGATGACCAACCTTGGCGACAGCGATTTCGGCCCTGCCACGGGCAAGCAGGTGCTGGTGCGCACCATCGCCGATTGCCTGTGCCGCGAGAACCGCATCGTCGAGGAATGGCTGGTGCGTGACAACCTTGCGCTGGTGGAGCAGCTGGGCTTCGATCCGCTCAGCGTTGCTTTGCGGCAGGCTGAGGGCGATGCGGCACGCAGGCGTCCTCTGGTGCAGGTGCTCGCTCCCTATCACGGGGCGGCACTCCAAGAAGCGGATGCGGAGCCACAGACCGCAGCGGCGCAACTGGCGGCCAGTCTGTTGCGGGCCTCCTGGCAGGATGGCGATGATGCGCAGGCCGCCGCACTGTCCGACTTCCGGCTCAATGCCTGGGTTCCGGGAGGGCGGTTTCTCTACGGGCCAGACCAACATGCCGAGTGGCGGGCACCGATCCGCTCGGCCTTCGGCCCGCGCGCGCGGCTGCGGATCGAGCATATCGCCGAAGTGCCCTATCTGGGTGAAGCGCGCGACGTCGCGGTGCGATGGTCTCTGGCCGGGTGGCATGAGGGAGCGGGCCGTTACGGCGATCCGACCGGCACGCCGCTGATGATCATGGCGGTCAGCCATTTCCGCGTGATCGGCAGCAGGGTGCGCGAGGAAGTCACCATCTGGGACGATATCGCCGTGCTGCGCCAGATCGCTGGCAGCGCATCGGCCTGACCGTCAGCCGGGCCAAAGAAAAGGGGCGGGAATGACCCCGCCCCTTTTTGCGACCCTAAAGACTAGGCTCTCGATCAGAACCGCACGCTCAGCAGCGCACCCCATTGGCGCGGCGGGGCAAAGCTGCCCTGCAAAGCACCGCCGCCGCCCCAGACGAAGCGGTTGATGGTCTGTTCGTCGGTGACGTTGTTGACGAAGCCCTGGATCGAGAAGTTCTCGTCAATCGCCCAGGTCAGTCGGAGGTCGACCTTCTGGAACGCGCCCTGCCGCTCGAGGATCGAATTGAACGGCTGGCCGAAGAAGCTCGACGAGAAGTTCATGATCGCAAACGGCGTCAGGGTCCCCAGGTCGCCGAGGTCGATATCGTACCCGGCAAAGATCGCGCCGGTCCATTGCGGCGAGTGCGGGATCTTGTTGCCGCTGATGTCGCATCCGAAGGCCGCTGCGGGCTGGCCAGTACCGCCGGTGCCAGAGATCAGCGCGCAGTCATAGCCCGGTGCGAACACCCGTCGCTGTCCGGCTGCAGCAATCTGCACCCCATTGACGATAGTCGGCGCGATCACTGTGGCATCATTGACAAGGATGCTGGTGCCGAAGGGGGCAGGCACCTGATCATACTCGGTGTATTCGGCGTTGAGATAGGCGAGGTTCGCCCCGATCTCGAGCCCGGAGACCGGACGCCACAGCAGTTCCGCCTCGGCACCATAGGCCCGCGCGCGGCCGCTGTTTTCGATAATCGACAGCGTGGTAGAACCCTGCGGCACCTGCCGCTGTTCCTGCAAGTTGCCGTAGCGGTTGTAGAACGCGGCGAGGTTCAACTGCACAGTGTCGTCGAGGAAGCGGTTCTTCGAGCCGACTTCGAACGCGGTCACCTCTTCCGGATCAAAGGTCGGCTGCAAGGCCGCCGGGCCCTGACCCGAGTTGAAGCCGCCCGAACGGAAGCCTGTCGAGACGCTGGCATAAAGCAGGTTTTCCGGCGTCAGATCGTAATCGACCGCAAGCCGCCAGGTGGCCTTGCGGAACTTCGCGGTGTCATAGGTCGCGCCGGTCAGCACGGTGGTGTTGGCGGCAAGGCACTGGAAGCCCGCGCGCGGCGGCGGGAAGGTGGTGAAGGTGCAATTGGTGGCCGCTCCCTGCACCCCAAAGGCGCTGTCAGGGATCGGGCCAGTGGCCAGCGTGATCGCGGTCCCCTGCGGCACCGGCGGCGTGCCGCTGGTCGGCAGGATCGCGTTGGCGTTGGCGAAGGCAAAGTCCTTGGTGTCTTCGGTCCAGCGCAGCCCGGCGGTGACCCGCAGGCTGTCCATCACCTCGTAGGTCGCCTGACCGTAGAAGGCGATGCTTTCGGTGGAGGCACGCTGCTGATCGTAGAAGCCGCCGCCGTTCTGGGCGAGGCTGAGGTTCGGGGTGACGTTGCGGATGATGCGCGGGAGCTGCTGGTTGATGAAGATCCCGGTCAGCTCGTCGTGGAAGTAATAGGCGCCCACCACCCAGTCGAGACGGCTCGTGCTGTCGCTGGAAAGCAGCTGGATTTCCTGACTGAAAGTCTCGGCCTGGGTGTCCTGGAAGTCGATCCCGATCTGGTTGCCCGAGAAGTCCGTATCCGAAGTGCGGATCGCGAAGAAATCGGTGTAGCCGGTGATCGAGCGCAGCGTGACGCCGCCAAAGTCATAAGCGAGGTTGGCGGTGATCGCCTTGTTCTCGAGGTCGAGGATCGTCGGCTGGTCGGTGTCGATGGTATAGCCATCGCCCGGCGCGAAAATCGGCACGCCAAGGTCGCTGGTGGCAGCGCCGCCGGACAGAGCGTCGTTCACTCCGTCACGGTTGCCGCCGCGGGTGTTGAGATTGAGCACCGGCGTGCCATTGTAGAGTTGCTGGCGCGAGCCAACATCGAAATAGGTGCCGAGGATCTTGTACCCGAAAGCCGAGCCGCCGGCCCCGCCGCGCGTCGAATAGTCGAACTTGATAGTGGCCGAGAAAGCGTCGTTCGGCTCCCACAGCACGGTGCCGCGCAAATAGACACTGTCATCATCGAACAGGTTATTGCCGAGCGGATTGACGTTCTTGACCCAGCCGTCCGATTGCTCGACCGAGCCCGCCACGCGTACTGCCAGCGTGTCGCCGACCGGGACATTGATAAAGGCATCGGTGCGGAAGCGGCCATATTCGCCGATGGTAATGTCCACGCCGGCCCGCAAATCGCCGAGCACCGGCTGAGCCGAGGTGATCGCGATGTTTCCGCCGAAGGTGTTGCGCCCATAGAGAGTTCCCTGCGGCCCACGCTGGACTTCAACCCGCTCGATATCGACGAAGCCGGTGGTCGCCTGGCTGGCGCGCGACTGGTACACGCCGTCGACGAAGAAGCCGATGGTCGTATCGCCGTTGACGCCGACATTCTCGGTGCGCACGCCGCGGATCGAGGGGCGTGCGTCCTGTCCGGAACGCCCGAAGGTGAAGCCGGGGACGAGACCTTCGAGGCGACCGATGTCGGTGGTGCCGCGCGCGAGAATCTGGTCGGCGGTGAAGGCCGAGACCGAGATCGGCACGTCTTGCAAGTTTTCCTCGCGACGCTGCGAAGTGACGATGATCTCGCCAATGCCATCGTCCGCGGTTGCCCCAGCGCCCGCTGCGCTATCTTGAGCCGTGGCCGGCACCGCGAACCCGAACGCGATGGTGCTAACGCCGATTGCGAAAGCGGATTTCAAATGACCGGCCATGTGGATTCCCCTGAGATTGCGTTGCCGAGGCAAGAGATGCCATTTTTGACTTCGGATGCAACATGAATCGTGCTTTGCTGGGATACTTGACGCACATCAATTACCGATTGTTGCAGAAATGCCATGGAAACGGTGCCATTCCGCCGAAAAACGCGCAAGGACGCCGCTCGGGCTATATTGCATCCGAAGTCACAACATCATAGGATGGTGCTCGTCGCGGCGGCCAGGTGCCTCGCGTGTGGGAGACAGCGAAGTGGCACGTTACCTCAAGACCGGCATTACCGAAGATGCCGCCGCCGAAGCCGATGCGCAGGTCCGCGCCACAGTCGAGACGATCATCGCCGACATCAAGGCCCGCGGTGATGATGCGATGCGCGATTGGTCAGCGAAGTTCGACAACTGGAACCCGGCCGACTTCCGTCTCTCGCAGGCCGATATCGACGCCGCCTATGCCGAGCTCGCCCCGCAAACGATCGAGGACATCCGCTTCGCGCAGGCGCAGGTGCGCAATTTCGCTCAAATTCAGCGCAATGCGCTCAAGGATGTCGAGGTCGAGACGCTGCCGGGCGTGGTGCTGGGGCACCGCAACATTCCGGTCAATTCGGTCGGCTGCTACGTGCCGGGCGGCAAGTATCCGCTGGTCGCCTCGGCGCATATGAGCGTCGTCACCGCCAAGGTTGCTGGCGTGAAGCGCATCGTCTCGGTCGCCCCGCCCTACCAAGGCAAGCCCAACCCCGCGATCGTGGTGGCCATGCACATGGCGGGCGCGGACGAGATCTATTGCGTCGGCGGCGTGCAAGCGGTGGCTGCGATGGCGCTCGGTACCGAGACCATCGCAGGCGTCGACATGATCGTAGGCCCCGGCAATGCATACGTCGCCGAGGCCAAGCGCCAGCTGTTCGGGAAGATCGGGATCGACCTCCTCGCCGGCCCGACAGAAACGCTGGTGATCGCTGACGAAACAGTGGATGGCGAACTGTGCGCCGCAGACCTGCTGGGGCAGGCGGAACATGGGCCCAATTCGCCCGCCGTGCTGCTGACCAACTCCGAAAAGCTCGCGCGCGAGACCATGGTCGAGATCGAGCGCCAGCTCACCATCCTCTCCACAGCGCCGATCGCAGCCAAGGCCTGGGCCGATTATGGCCAGGTGATCGTGGCGGACAGCTACGAGGAAATGGTAGAAATCGCCGACCAGATCGCGTCCGAACACGTGCAGGTGATGACCCGCGATCCGGATTACTTCCTCGAACACATGGCCAATTACGGTGCGCTGTTCCTCGGTGAGCGCACAAATGTGTCCTACGGCGACAAGGTGATCGGCACCAACCACACGCTGCCCACGCGCGGCAATGCCCGCTTCACCGGTGGCCTGTGGGTTGGCAAGTTCATCAAGACGTGTACCTATCAGCGCGTGCTGACCGATGCGGCAAGCGCGATGGTGGGGGAATATTGTTCACGCCTGTGCGCCATCGAAGGCTTTGCCGGGCACAAGGAACAGGCCGACATCCGGGTGAGACGATATGCCAAAGAAGAAGCTGTCTGAGGCGATTTCGGGCGGCTCTGGGCCGGGCGGTTCGGGCGCGACATCCTATGATGTCGCCGAGCTGGCCGGAGTATCGCAGTCAGCCGTCAGCCGCGCCTTCCGCAAAGGCGCTTCCATCGCGCCCAAGACCCGCGAGAAGATCATGCGTGCGGCCAAGCAGCTGGGCTATCAGCCCAATGCCTTCGCGCGCGGGCTGATCACCCGGCGCACCAATCTGGTGGCGGTGGTGATCTCCAACCTCACCAACCTCTATTACCCCGAAGTGCTGGCCGAACTGACCCAGCGCCTGTCCGCCGTCGGCCACCGGGTGCTGTTGTTCAGCCTCGCCTCCGAATCCGAGATTGACGAGATGCTGGGCCTGATCTGGCCCTATCGCGTCGACGGGGCAATCATTGCCGCGCGCCTGAAGGACGATCAGATCCGTCAGTTCAACGATCGCGGTATCCCGATCATCCTGTACAACCGTGTCGGCGAAGGTGAGCCTGCGGCGAGCGTTGCGTGTGATTCCGCAGCCGGGATGCGCGAACTGGTCCGGCACCTCCTTGCCGCCGGGCATCGCCGCATCGGCATCATCGCCGGGCCGCAAGACAGCTATGTCGGCGAGGAACGGCTCGATTCCGCGCGGCGCCATCTGGGGGCGGCCGGGGTCGAGCCGTTCCTCTATCGCGGCGGCTTCGACTACCATTCAGGCGAGGAAGGCCTGCGCGCCTTGATGGAAGCCTCTTGCGGCAAGCTTGATGCGGTGATCGCCACCAATGACGCCATGGCGATGGGCGCGATTGACTGCGCGCGCAGCACTTATGACCTCGCCATCCCCGACCAGCTGTCGATCGTCGGCTTCGACGGCGTTGGCCCGGCGACCTGGGGCGGATACCAGCTCACCACGATCCGCCAGCCGGTGCGGCGCATGGCGCAGGCGGCGGTCGATATGCTGATCGAGCGGATCGAGCAGCCGGGGATGATCCCCGAACAGCGGTTGTTTGGCGGCGAGTTTCTGCCCGGCCGTTCGGCGCGGATGGGATGAACGCCGCGCCGCTCCCGCTGCTGATCCCCGGCAATATGTGCGACGCGCGCCTGTGGGATGGGGCAGGCGGCGCGATCCGCAAGACGCTGGCAGCAGTGACAGGCCGCACGCCCGTGGACGCTGACACCACGATGGACGAGAGCATCGTCGCCATGGCCGCGCGCGCGTTGGCGGCGACCACTGGCCGACTATTCCCTATCGGCTTTTCGATGGGGGCGATTGTCGCTGTCGAGATGGCGGTGCAGGCGCCCGGGCGCATCGCAGGCCTAGGCCTTATCGGCTATAACGCCACCGCCGACTTGCCCGAGCGCGCCGCGTATCGTCCGTTGCAGCAGGGTGAAGTCCGGGCGGGCGGGCTGGAGCGGGTGCTGATCGAGGAGCTCAAGCCCAATTACCTCGCCGCCGCCAACCGGGGCAAAGCTCCGCTGCTCACGCTGCTGCGCGACATGGGGATGGAGCTGGGTCCGGATGTCTTCGTCCGCCAGAGCGAGGCGTTACGCCTGCGCGCAGATCGGGTGGAGGCGCTGACTCGGATAACGTGCCCGGTCTTACTGATGGGCGGGAGCGAAGACGCGCTGTGCCCGCCCGAATGGCATCACCGCTGGCAATCGTTGCTGCCTGATGCCCAGCTTTTCATTGAGCCTGCGGGACACATGGTCCCCCTTGAAGCCCCCTTGGCCCTCGCCGAAAGGCTCAAGATCTGGCTGACCACGCTGACCAACGAACACAAAGAGGAATGCTTCACGCCATGTCCGACCGCATCCTGACCACGCATGTGGGCTCGCTCCCGCGATCAAAAAACGTCACCGACCTCGTCTTTGCGCAGGAGCGCGGCGAGACTATCGATCAGGCGCAGTTCGATGCAGTGATAGGTGCGGCTGTCGATGAGACGGTGCGGCTTCAGGTCGATAGCGGCATCGACCTCGTCTCCGACGGGGAAATGTCGAAGATCAGCTACGCGACCTATATCAAGGATCGCATCACCGGCTTCGATGGCGACAGCCCGCGCACACCGCCTGCCGACCTCGAGATGTTCCCGAGCTTCCTGGAGCGGCAGGCCAAGGGCGGCGGCACCCCGACCTATCGGCGGCCCAAGTGCGTGGGGGCGATCTCGGTGAAGTCGATGGCGCCGCTCGAGGCCGATCTTGCTCACATGAAAGCAGCGATGGCGCGGCATGCCCCCGCTGGCGGCTTCATGAACAGCGCCTCACCCGGCGTGATCGCGCTGTTCCAACCCAACGAACATTACCCGACGCAGGATGCCTATCTGGAGGCCCTGGCGGAGGGGATGAGGCCCGAATACGAGGCGATTGTCGCGGCCGGGCTGATCTTGCAGCTCGACAGCCCCGATCTCGGGCTGGGCCGCCACATGATGTACAAGGACCGAAGCGACGAGGACTATCTCAACCTCATCGGTGGGCATGTGGAAGCGCTCAACCACGCCCTGCGCAACATCCCGGCAGACCGCGTGCGGATGCATGTGTGCTGGGGCAATTATGAAGGGCCGCATTGCTGCGACGTCGAGATGGGCGTGATTTTGCCGACGCTGATGGCGGCAAAACCGGCAGGCCTGCTGTTCGAGACCAGCAATCCGCGCCATCAGGCCGACTGGACCTATTTCGCCGAGATGACTGCGATCATACCTGAGGACAAGATCCTGATCCCGGGTGTGATCGACAGCACCACGAATTTCATCGAGCACCCGCGTGTGGTTGCCGAACGCATCGAGCGCTACGCGAACATCATCGGGCGCGAGCGGGTGATCGCCGGCACCGACTGCGGCTTTTCGACCTTCGCGGGCTTCGGTGTGGTCGATCCCAACATCGTATGGGCCAAGCTCAAGACCCTCAGCGAGGGCGCCGCACTGGCCAGCGAGCGCTTGTGGCGCGGGGAGGCGGCATAAGCATGAGCCATCTCAAATCATGTCTCGCCAGCGGCGCGCCTCTGCTTGGCACCTTCGTCAAGACCCCGCACCCGCATATCGTTGAGGTGCTGGCGATGGCCGGGCTCGATTGCCTGTGTCTCGATGCCGAACATGCTCCATTTGACCGGCGCGATCTCGACGCCTGTATCCTCGCTGCGCGCGCGGGGCGAATGCCGGTGCTGGTGCGCCCGGCCTCATCGTCGGCCCATGAAATCCTGAACGCGCTCGATTGCGGCGCTGATGGCGTGCTGGTGCCGCATGTCCGCTCGGCGGAGGAGGCGGCGGCGGTTGCGGCCAGCGCCCACTACGGCCCCGGCGGCGGCTATGCGCGGCGTGGTTATGCCGGGTCGAGCCGCTCGGCAGGCTATGGTCTGCGCGCGATCCCCGATCACCTGGCCGCGAGCGCCGCCCACACCGTGGTCATCGCCCAGATCGAAGACCTCGAAGCGCTGGACGCCATCGAAGCGATCGCCGCTGTCCCGGGCATCGACGCGCTGTTCATTGGGCGGATCGACCTCACCATTGCCCTCGGCTGTACCTCGCCCGACGATCCCGCAGTGATCGAGGCGGTGGAACACATCCTTGCCGCCTGCCGCGATGCAGGGCGGGCCTGCGGCATGTTCACGCCCCGGGCCGCCGATGTGCCGATGTGGCGCGAGAAGGGCGCGAGCTTCTTCCTGCTAGGATCGGACCATGCTTTCTTGCGCGAAGGCGCTGCCAGCCTCGCTCGCGCGGCAGGCCTTGTCGGCGCATCATCGTGACAGCCGGGGCCACTCTGCAACGCGCCGAAGACATCAGCCAATCGCGCCGGATCGCCGCGCTCGTATTTCTGCTGATCGGCTATTTCTTCTACGCCTGGTCGTGGAACACCGTCGATATCCTGCGGCCCTATATCAAGGACGATCTGGGCCTGACGCTGACCGAGTCGGGATCGCTCTATACGATGCAGGCGATCGGAGCGATCATCGGCGCAGTGGTCATGGGGCAGGTCGCCGACGTCATCGGGCGGCGCAACGCGCTGGTTATTGCCATGATCGGCTATGGATCAATGCTATTGTCCGGGCTGATCGTGGCCGATTTTGCCGCGCTGGTGGGGCAGCGGGTGCTGATGGGCTTCTTCATGGGGGCGATGTACCCGATTGCAGTCGGCATCTACTCGGGTCTGTTCCCGGCAAGCAAACGCGGACTGATCGCGGGCTTTGTGCTGGGGACTTACAATATCGCGGTTTCGGCGCTGGGGTTCCTTTCGGCCGCCGCCTTCCGCGCAGGCGCCGACTGGAAGGTGCTGCTGTGGGCGGGCGCGGTGCCGGTGGTGCTGGCGCTGTTCGCCTTTCTGGTCGTACCGGACGATCGCAAGCTGGTGCCTTTCGGCGGGCCGCTGGGCGGTAGCACGACTGCCGCCTCCAAGCTGCCCATCGCCGAGCTGTTCCGCCCCGGCGTCGCCCGCCAGACGCTGCTGCTCGCCACCATGTCCGGCCTCAATTTCTTCGCCTACCAGGCCTTCACCGGCTGGGCGAGCACCTACCTCAAGACCGAGCGCGGCATTCCCGACACCGTGATTGGCGATGTGCTGGGCTGGCAGTTTATCGGCGCTGCGCTGGGCGGGTTGATCTGGGGCTGGATCAGCGACCGGCTGGGACGGCGCAGCGGCGCGGCTGGGTTTGTGATCGCGGCGGCCATCATCCCGGTCTACCTGTTCGTGCCGCTGCCGCTCGGCCTGCTCGAAGCGCTCGGCTTTGCCTATGGCGTGATGCTCAGTGCCTCGGCGATCTGGGGGCCGTGGCTGTCAGAGCTTTACCCGCCGCACCTGCGTTCCACCGCAGCCTCGATCTACAACTGGGGCCGCGTCATCAGCATGACCGCGCCGCTGATCACTGCCCCGCTGGCCGAGGCCGTGGGGCTCGGCCCAGTAATGTCGCTCGCCTCGGTCAGCTTCCTGCTGGCCGCGTGGATATGGTTTGTCCTTCCGGAAACCGCAGGGCGACCATCGGGTGATGGCAAGGCGCCTGCGTGACTTTCCACCCGCAACGGCACATATGCGCTCGAGATGATTGCCGTCAAGCCGGAGCGCACCTGCTAAGGGATGCCACCGTGCCTCAGCGCAATCGAGCCCGAAGCTTCTGCCAAAGAAGCGCAGCCTGACAGACACGAAATTGCCGCGATTGGGTAAAACCCGCCCTCAAGGAACTGGCCCAACTTTTGTCACTCTGCGATACCACTGAGACAAATGCATATTGTCTGCTTCCGCCGAGAGTAGACATTCCGTGCAACGTTTTGAACGACAGAAATGTCCCAGTTTCGGTCAATTGCTGGCGATTAGCCGCTCCGTCCGCATTCAGATGATTTGCCGACATGCCCACGATGACCGATCAAGTGGCGCGCTGCGTTCACCACCCTGGGCGGAGAAGGCCCTACCCTGCCCTGCTGTTAGGCTGCCGAAACCTCGACAGATACGCAGCGGTACATTGGGGGTATCGAGCGTCAATTCAGCCTTACGGCGATACCCCCAAAATACCCCCAAGCCGTCGAAACGGGATGAGTCTAGTGATCGTAGGCCGTTAACCCGCGCGGGTCAAAATCGTGCGAATTCAGCGATTAAGCAGCTGCATCTAAAGCGGAAACTCGATACCGTTCGAGTCCCACATTCATGACTTTTTATCTTTTATTTTCAGTTACTTACTGAGCTTGGTAGCGGAGGAGGGATCAGAAAAATCGCTCTAACACCAAGGAAAATCAGCGGTTTTCTTGTGCTCGTCACCCGAATACCCCCACTGGTACCCCCACGAAAGTCTTGTGCACAGGCTGAAAGTATTGACCCTTCAGAAGGCGCATTTTGCGGATCATCGCGAGGTGATGTTTGCTTCTCAAGTCCTGATTAATGGTCTCTCGGCCCAGCTGGGCGTTCACCTGCATTTTTGCCGACTTTGCACTGCAATTCGGGTCCGAACAGAGGAGCTCATTCACGATAACCGGCGGAAGCGCAAAATTGCCCTGCGAGCCGCCATTCCGTTTCTGGGATCAATCATGTCCGTCGCCCGTCACTGCTACATATTGAAGAGAAGCGCAGGGAGCATCTATATTGCTTGCCAGGGGAAGATATCGGTACAGCTTGACCATCCAAAAATTGACGCGATCTCGCAGGGTAAGGTAGAAAGACCGCAACCTTACCACATGGCATCGCCTCTACGCTGACGTCTCTTCAGAAACTTTATGAGCAATTTTGGTTCATCGGTCTGGATCATGTTCACGCCAAGGTCGAGCAACAGGCCCCAGGTTTTTTCAGGAGCAGCAATGGCGGCAGCATCAATAATCCCGGCTGCGTGGTGAGGAGCAAGCGTATTGACCCAAACGCGCGCCCGTTGCGCCTTGATGATCGGCGAGCCTGACCGTAGGTAGCCAAAATCGTCGAAGATCAGTTCATAGGCTATGGGCGGGTTGCGCGCTTGCACCTTCACCAAATCCGCTGCGCTGCCTGAGGCTTGCATCAAGATCGGCATGGCAAAAACGCGGTCGAATGGCTTGATCGATGCAAGCGGATCATCATCCCCGGTAACGGTCCGCTTCATGATTATATGGTCGGTGGTCCCCGTCTTCTCGAGGATCGCGAAAGCATCGTCATAAACATCCGCCTTCGCATCGAGATTGACGAGGATCCGGCCACGCACGGCTTGCATGGCTTCCTCAAACGTCGGGATTCGCTCGCTGGTCAGCGCAGCAGACGCGCCGCCATCGCCAGCCCGGAGCCGCAGGCCGCGAATCTCTGCAAAGGTGAGACCCGCGACATTGCCGCTCCCGTTGGTCGTGCGATCCACGGTGTCGTCGTGCATCAGGACCAGCACCCCGTCGCGCGTGCGCCTGACATCGAGTTCCACCATGTCGGCGCCGATGGCGAGGCAGGCGTCAATCGCGGACAGGGAATTCTCCGGCGCACCATCTCGCCAGCAGGCGCGGTGCGCGACGACCATCACGTAATCGCTATCGGCCCGGCGGAGTTCTGCTCGGGCAAGCGCCAGCGCCGGGCTCGGCGAAGGCGCAGCCGGGCGCTGCGCCAGAGGCGGCGGCGGCGCACAGGCTGCGGACATGGTGGCAAGGCATGCTGCCAGCAGGATTGAGAATCTCATGGTGGCGTTCCTCACGCTATTGTCGCCAAGCTCGGCTCTGCACAGCGCAACCAGCACCGTACAGAGCCAAGGATCGCATCAGAACTTGAACTGGGCCCCGACAAACACGAACCGGCCCGACTGGAACGCTCCGATCGGCCGGTCCTGAGTGGTGCCGAACCGGCTCACCACCTGATCGGTCAGATTGAGCGCATCCAGCGTCAGCTCCAGCCGCTCTGTCAGCTTGTAGGCCAGCGAGACATCCAGCTGGCCGTAATTATCGATGAACAGCGAGGACTGGTTATCCCCGCGGCGGTTTTCGAGGTAGGCCTCGCGCCAGGCATAGGCGATCCGGGCGTCGAATTTGCCGTTTTCATAATAGCCCACCAGGTTGAACGAATGGCGCGACGAGCCCAGGAACGGGGCATCGAACTGCTCCCCGTTATAGGTGAAGGCGACATTGGAATCGGCGTAGGTGTAGTTGGCGATCACGCCAAAACCATCGACCGGCAGGAAGGTGAGCGGCTGCTGATAGCTGATCTCGACCCCGGTGATCTTGGCGCCCTGACCGTTGATCGGCAGGCTGACCGAAAAGGGGCGCTGCGACACGTCGGTCCCATCATCGCGGAACACCGGCCCGCCGAAATTGATCACCCGCTGTTCGCTGGTGGTGGTGATGAAGCTTTCCACATCCTTGTGAAAGAATGTGGCGGCAAGGATCGCGTCCTTGGCGAAGTACCATTCGACTCCGAAATCGATCTGGTTGACCCGGAAAGGATCAAGCTCGGGGTTGCCCTGGGTCGCCCGCAGGGAACCGATATCGACGCTGGAAAGGCCCGGCGAAAGCTGGGAAATCGTCGGCCGGGTGATCGCACGCGATGCGGCGAGACGCAGAAGCAGGGTGTCGCTCAGCTCCCACGCCAGATTGAGGCTGGGCAGGACATCGGTATATTCACGCTCGAACGACAGCGGGCGCGGCTGGCCGCCGATCACAGCGAAGCCTTGCGAGCCCTGCTTGGTCTGCACCACCCGCACCCCGATATTGCCGCGCAGCGGCGCACCGGCAAGGCCAGTGTCAAGATCGGCTTGAACATAGCCTGCCAGCGTCTCTTCGGTGACCCCGAAAGAGGTGGGGAAACTGCGTGCCGGAACAAAGTCTTGCGGCACCACGCGCTGCACGCGGTCCCAGGTCGAACGCTCGATCACCAGCCACTGGCTCGGCACGCCGGCCGGCGCATTGCCGCCGAACAGGCCGAAATTGAGCGAAGCGATCTCGGCCATGCTGGGCGCGGGGTTGGCGGCGCTGGGGTTGACGCGCTGGTCAAACGACACCCGATCAAACACCCGGTCGGCATAGCGCGCGCCGAACTTCAGATCGGAAATGGGCCCCAGATCAGCGGCATAGCTGAAATCCAGCTGCGCGCTGGTTTCTTCATCCGTGATGAGGTCGCGCAAGTAGCGCAGCTGATTGAAGCGATAATCGGCCGCGTTGGTGAACGAGAAGCTGTCGCTTTGCAGCGTTGGCACCGTGATGCCGCGATATTCGGTGAAGCCGAAAGAGGCATTGCCGCGGAAATCGTACAGCACGCGGAACAGATCGGCGAATTGTTCGGCCTGTGACCGCCCAACGCGCAAGGTTACGTTGAAGCGATCCGAGACGTCCCACTCGGCTTCGAAATTGGCAGTGAACAGCTGGTCTTCGAGCAGATCGAACACGTTTTCCGAACGGGTCTGCACGTTCGAATAGCTGCCCGCCACAATCCGCGGAATGCCGCCGATGCCGGGCACCGAGGTGACGTTGATCGGGCTCGGCGTCTCATCGAAGAACAACACGTCGATGGTATAGCGGCGGCGCGATTCGTCGAACTTGGCATAGGCCAGGTCGAGGTTGAAATTGAGCGTTTCGCTGGCGCGCCATTGGAAGGCGGCGTTCAGCCCGAGCCTTTCGCGATCGCGGAATTCGTTGATCGAACGCGGTAGGAACGGCGCCTCGACCGGGGCGAGCGTGCCGCGGTTGAAGCGCAGGCGCTGCCAGAAAATGATCTCGGCCGCATCCTGGCGCAGCGTGTAGTCCGAATAGGCGGCGCTAAACAATGCGCCGAAGCTGTCGCCCCAGGTCTTGGACACCAGGAAAGAACCGCGCGGCTGCCATTCTTCGACCAGCGAATTGTTCTGCGCCTGGATCGAGCCCCCGAGCACGAAGCCCTCCTGATCGAATGGGCGGCGGGTGCGGATATCAACCGTGGCGGCAAGGCCGCCTTCGGTCAGCGAGGCATAAGGCGATTTCGTCAGCGTCACGCTCTGGACGATTTCGGAGGCGAAGATGTCGAGCTCGACATCCCGCCCGCCTGCTGCCGTCACCGTCTGGCCGTTGAGGCGGATCTGCGTGAATTCCGGTGCCAGCGAGCGCACGGTGACATTGCGGCCCTCGCCCATCTGCCGCTCGATCGCCACGCCGGGCAGGCGCTGCAACCCTTCGGTGATGTTGAGATCGGGGAACTTGGCGATATCCTCGGCCACCAGCGTATCGACAAAGGCATTGGCAAGGCGCTTCTGGTTGAGCGCCTCGGCAAGGCTCGCGCGGATGCCGGTGACGAGGATTTCCTCTTCGGCGGCCGGTTCTTCGGCGGACTTGGCTGCAGGTTCGGTCTGGGCATAGGCCGGGGCTGACAGCAAGGCCGCCGCCGACGTCGCCAGCAACAGCCGGCATTTCCATGGAGTGCAGATCATTTTGGGTCCCCCTGTGTGGATGCGCAGCGAGCACCGGGCTCGCGATCGGGGACCGCGCTAGGCAGGCTATAAGACAGATTTATTTACTTAAATGAAAATAAATAGGCGCCTATTCGCTGGCCGCCACGGTGCATGCGTGGATCGGCAGCAGCGAGGCGCCGATGACCACCGATTTGCTGCCCAAGGCCGAGGCGATGATCGCCGGTTGCGGCAGGTGCTGATGCGGACCAAGCCAACCGCCCCCGGCGATCAGTTCGGTAACCCGGTTCACCAGCTGTGCGGGCAGCGCGCCCGAAAGGATCACCGCGCCCGGATCAAACCAGGCGACGCCGCTGTGCACCGCCAGCACCAGCTGATCAGCGACGCGCAGGCACCAGGCCTCGATCAATGCGGGATAGCTCGCGATCACCTGCTCCATCTCGAACAGATCGGTAATCGCGGCCCCGGCGGCGCGCAGTTCCTTGAGCAGGTCGATCCCCGATGGCCGCGGGTGCGAGCCGGGAAACAGCCGACCGATTTCCCCGGCATTGCGGAATTCGCCGAGGAACACATCGCGCTGCATGATCACCCCGCCGCCCACGCCATGCCCGAGAAACAGCACGATTGCCGAGCCGCCGTGGGCCAGCACGCCGCCGCAATAAAGCTCAGCCAGCGCAGCGCAGTTTGCGTCATTCTCCACCCAGACGGGCATGAACAGGCGGTCAGACAGATCGAGCGCAAGATCCCGGCCGCGCCATCCGCTGAGCCATTCCACCACGTGCCGGCGATCCGGATCATCCTTGGTTGTCGGTCCCGGCGCTGCTACCCCAAGCCCCAGAAACCGGCCGCGAAAGGCCGCGTCCGAAGCGGATAGGCCGGCCATCCACTTTTCGACCGTGTCGCTGAAATCCTCCAGCCGCGGGCTGTGGAACGGCGCCCGGAGAAAGGCTGCTTGCCGCCCGGTAAAATCCGATGCGACCATATCGATCCAACCCGGATGCACCGTAGCCCCCACGGCATAGCCCGCCTGCCCCGACAGCGTGATCGGCACGGTGGGCCGCCCGCGGTCCCCGGTCTGCGCCGCCTCCAGTTCGGCGATCACGCCCAGCGATGTCAGTTCCCGCGTCAGCCGCGTCATCGCCGCAGGGGCAAGATGCAGCGCGCGCGCCAGCTCGATCCGGCTGATCTCGCGCGATTGCCGGATACGCCAGACAATTCGTTTCTGGAGCTCCGTCATCTTGAGCTGCGCTGCGTTCATTGGCTTGCGATCACACTCCCGGCGCTGTCCATCGCATGGGTCGCTTCTGGCGTTGAAGATATCGTGACAGCCGGTAAATGCGGCAGGGCTGCGTGATGGGGACGGCCAGAGGCGTACACATGATCAGCATGGCCAGCAAGGTAGGGTACGCCAGCGGCAATCTGGGCAAGGCAGTGCTATGGTCGAGCCTTGACGTCTTCTTCCTGTTCATCCTCACCGAATTGTGGGGGGTGCCGCCTGCCGAAGCGGGGCTGATCATCATGATCGCGCTTGTGTTCGATGGGCTGGCCGCCCCGCTGATGGGCGTGGTTGCGGACCGGACTCCGGCGGCCTTCGGCAAATACGGCCCCTATCTTGCGCTCGGCGCTCCGTTGTGTGCGTCGTCGTTCTGGCTTTTGCTGCGGCCAACGGGGGGCGACGCTTCTGGCGCAGCGATCCTGGCCTTGAGCCTGCTTTTTCGCGCGTGTTACACCATTTGCGACGTGCCCCATAATGCACTGTTTTCGCGCATCGTCAGCACGGCACGCGACGCATCTTTCGTATCGGGCCTGCGCTTTTTCTTCAGTTCGGTGGGCGGCCTCATCGTCGCAGGCGGCGCGGGGTGGGTTCTGTCAGCGTTGACAGAGCAGGCACAGGCCGAGCGGTTCAGCCATTTCGCGGCGTTCGCCGGAGGCCTTTACGTCGCGACGATCTGGTGGGCATGGCGTGCGACCGCCAGGCTCGATCGCACGCTCCCCAACAGCGCTGCACACATATCGGTGCGCCGCGCGCTGGTGCTGGTTACGTGCAATCGTATGCTGCTTGTCCTGTTTGCCCTCGCGGCGATGCATTGCCTGTCTGTGCCGCTGTTCCTGAAGGGGCTGGCCTATTTCGCGAAGTATGTGCGCGGCGACGCCGCGTGGTCGAGCGGGGCCTTGCTGTCAATCACCGTCCTGCAAGGGGTTTCGATGCCCGTCTGGATGTGGTTCTTCGCCCGTCACGACAAACGCCATGTCATGGGGGCGGCCTATCTTGTGCTGATCGGCGGTCTTGCCGGGTTCTTCGCCTTTGCGCGCGGATCGGATGTTGTGTTGCTGGCGGCCATGGCGCTGATCGGCTTTGCGAAAGGCGGACTGGGCATGGGATTGTGGGGGTTTCTACCCGACGCGATCCATGCAGGCGCCTCCGAACGGGGCGAGACGGTTGAGGCGCTGCCCACCGGCCTTTTTCTGATGATCATCAAGTGCGTGACCGGTCTAGGTGCGGGCATGTTCGGCCTTATACTGAACGCCGCCGGCTTGGCCGATGCCAAACTCGACGACGAGGCATTTGGTGATGCGCTCATTCTTGTCATCTGCGGTGGGCCAGCGATAGGCGCAATCGCCTGCGCGATCCTTGCCAATCAGGTTCGTCCATCAGCCCAGACCTGAGCCATGTTCCAAAGGCTTCAGGTTGTTGCCGCGCCTTGCCTAGCCTTGAAGTCAGCGCGGGCCAATCCCCACGCGACGACCAGCAAAAGCAGCGCGCCCGCGGCGGGCACGGCGGCCATAAAGGTGATCAGCAGTTTGCTTTCGGAATCGCGAAAACTCGCCATTTGCAGCGCGGTCGCAATCATCGCCGCCCCTGCGGCAAAACCTAGCTTGCCCGTTGCGACAAAGGCTCCGAAGGCCAGCCCGGTGTGCCGCGGGGCCTGCCGGGCAACGATGTCGCTAAAGGCGTGCCACTGGATCGTGCCCACCCCGCCATTGCCCACCCCGAAGCCGAAAGCGCACAATGCCAGTGCCGCCGGGGCCGCCAAGCCAAGGATCCAGAACGCCGCCAGCGACACGATCTGGACCAGCGCGGCTGACGCCATGACAACGCTGCTCGGCCGGCTGAGCGCCAGCCGCGCCCATAGCGGCTGCCCCGCCACAATCCCCGCCGCCATCGCAATGATGATCGCCCCGCCCCACCACGCCGATTGGAGCGAATAGGCCGCGAAATAGGGCTCAAGCTTGGCGAAGGTGGGGGTGAACAGCGTGGTGATCACCGATACCGCGATCAGCAGCCACACCTGTGCCGAAGGCTGCCACCGGGCAGGCGGTGCCGGCCCGGCACTTGGCGCGGCAAGGTGTGCGCCGGAAAGGCGGTGCGCCAGCAGCGCCGCGCCCGACACGGCGATCACCGCAAAACCCAGCGACAAGGCCAGCAGGAATGCCGGAATGGCCGCGCGCGAGGCCTGCGTCACCATCGGCCCGATCGCGCCTGCCACCACCAACGTCGCCGCGCCGCTGAACCAGATCCGCGTCGAGGCGACCCGCGCCCGCGTATCGCGATCGGAGGTGGCGAGGCTCATCAGGGCGTTCTGGGGGATGTCGTAGGTGGCAAAGGCCAGCCGGAACGCCAGCCCGCACACGAGCGCGAGACCAAACCGCCAAGCAGGCGGCGCAAAGGCCACCAGAAACACCGCCGCCAGCGCCGCCGCGCTGGCAACTGCGCCAAGCACCTGCACCCGGCTGGCCAGCCGGGCGTTGCCAAGCCAGCGCTGAAGCGCGGTGCCGACCGCAATGTCGATCCCGGCGCTCACCAGAAACCCCGCGACCAGCACCACCCCCATCTCGGCGGGTTGCAAGCCGGAGATCTCGGTCAGGAAGAAAGCGAACAAAAGCTCGCTCGAATACCAGAACAGGCTCTTGCCGAAATGTGCCCCGCCATAGACCAGCGTGATGTTCCAGCCCCCGGCGGTTCCAAGCACGTCCTGCCCCTCTTGATCCCTCGCGCGAGCGCCGCATAGACGATCTGCCGCCCGCCACCAACGCCGATCAGGGCTGTGGCGACTGCGCGGTTACATCTTCCACTTCGCCCCAAACCAGTACGACCGCCCAGGCGTCGTCGTCAGCCGCAGCGCATCGCCCGTTGCTCCGCTGAATTCGCGCCAGTCGGAATTGGTGATGTTGCGCGCTTCGGCGAACAGCTGCAATTGCGGGAGCAGCTGGAAGCTCGCCTGGGCATCGAGCCTGACATAGCGATCGACGAAAATGTCCTGATCGGGCGTCGCACCGAAATTGGCAAAGGTCTTGCCGCGCCAGCGATAGGCGAGATTGGCCGAAAACCGATCCTGCGTGTAGCTCAGCCGGGCGTTGGCGAGCCAGTTGGGCTGGTTCCTAAGCCCCGAAACGCTCCGCTGGGTCCCGTCGGTCAGCACCACGTTCCATTCCCCGTCGAGCAGGGTGTAGTTCCCGCTGAAGCCCAGATTGGCGAGCGCCCCGGGCAGGAAATCGAGCCGTTCCTTCACAAAGCTGATCTCCAGCCCGTCCAGCGAGGCGCTGCCGGTGTTAAGCGGGATCGTCTCGATCAGGGTGATCACGCCATTGCCGTCGAGCGTGTTGCGGATCTGGCGGAAGGTCTCGTTCTTCAGCTCCTTGCGGAACAGCCCCAGCGCGATGTAGCCGCCGTCGCCGAAGTAATATTCCGCCGACAGATCATAATTGCGCGACTTGCGCGGATCCAGCTGCGGGTTGGCGCCGCTGATCACCTGCGCGCCTTGCGTGTTGACGCTCACCGTCACCCCATTGGCGAAGTCGGCAAAATCGGGCCGGGCGATGGTTTCGGTAAAGGCCGCGCGCAGGCGCAGGCCCGGCGCCGGATCAAGCGCGATCTGCACATTGGGCAGGAATTCGGTGTAGGTCTTGGTGCGCGTTTCAGGTGCGGTTACGCCTGATGTGGTGCTCTGGGTGTCATTGACGAAGCTGGTGCTCTCGAGCCGCGCGCCCGCCAGAATGCTGAAGCTCCCGGTGGCAAAGCGCACTGCCGCGTGTCCGGCATAGACATCCTCCGTCAGCCGGTAATCGGTGGTCACCGCATCATTGGTGGTCACCACGCCGACCCGGCCGAGGAAATCGCGGTAGCCATCGCGGTCGATGAAGGGCGGGTTCAGCCCAGTAATCGCCTGCGGGGCGAGCCGCGGATCGAGCGCATCGGACAACAGAAATATTGTGCCGTTGGGGATCAGGAAGTTGATGGTGGTCTGATCGAAATCGCGGTCCAGCTGGCGCCAGAACACCCCGGCGCGCAGGCCCCAGCCCTCAGCCGTGTTCTGGGCATTCACGTTGAGATCGAGGCTGGCGTTCAGCACATCATCGCGGTGCGGGATCGGCTGATCGAACGCGGCGCGGTTGCTGCGGCTGCGCCAGTTCACCGGGTCCGCCAGCCGCGCTAGGCTGTCGGGCGCAAAGCTGGCGGCGATGCCATTATCGGTGAGATCATAGGAACCATTGAGCCCGGTGACCTGAAATCGCTCCGAGCGGAAGAACGCCTCGTCATGGTTGTAGCGGGTGTATCCCGCGCGCAGGCTCAGCGCCGCGGCGGCGCCGATCCGGGTGTCGATCCCGGTGCCGATCAGGATCGTCTCGCGGTCAAGGGTATAGTCCTCGTAGAAGGTTTCGCCCGTGGCATTGGTGAAGGCGCCGGTGCCGGGCGCGGCACCGGTCACGCGGTTCGCCGCGCTGAAGATGCCGCCGCGGTTGAAGGTCTGGAACAGAGTGTTGTTGAACCAGCTCGCCGAAAGGAAGGCATAGGTCTGGTCGATCGCGCGATATTCGAGCTTGCCGAGCAACGCGGCGCGCTCCTGCTTCTGCTGGAAGATCCCGCCAAAGATATTGCCGTTGAGCACGTCGACGCCGTTTACCAGCGAATAGGCGGTCACCTCGTCATAGCGGTCAAACAGCTCGATCTGCTGATATTCGCCGCCCAGCACCACGCCGAACTGGCGCTCCGGGCCGAAGGTGAACTTGCCCACCGCATCGGCGCGGAAGGTCGGGCGCCCCTCATCGGGCAAGGCGTTCTGCTCGTTGATGCCATAGGCGGCCGAGGCCTTGATATAGGACTTGGTGCCCCCGTCGAAGGCGCGCAGCGTGCGCAGCGACAGGTGGCCGCCGATCGAATTGGCGTCCATGTCGGGCGTCACGGTTTTGAACACGTCGATCTGGCTGATGGTGGCCGCCGGGAAGACATCGAGCTGGGTGCCGCGGTTGTTGCGTGAGGAATTCCAGATCAGGTTGCCGTCGACATCCATCGAATTGTAGCGCGCATCGAACCCGCGCAGCGTGACAGTGCGCGCCTGCGAGGCGTTGAAGCCGCGATCCGAACTGACGCCCACGACCCGGTCGAGCACTTCGGCAAGGCTGCGATCGGGCAGGGTCTCGATTTCTTTCTGCGTGAGCGTGTCGACCACCGCGACCGCGTTCTGCTTGATACTGGCGACCGGCGCGGTGACGCCGCGATAGCCGGTGACGACGATGGTCTCGTCGCCTTTCTCTTCGGCATCGGAGGGCGCCGGGGCGGTTTGGGCGAGCGCGGGCTGAGCCCATGCGACGGCGATGATGCCCAACCCGGAAAGTAAGCCTGCCTTGGTCATGTTGCCCCCATCTGCGGCCCGCGCCGCCTGTGTGTTCGGCGAGTGCCTTAGGGGGCGAGCGTGACGCTTTAATTACGTGTCGTAATTTAAATGGACAATAGCGGGCCGTTCCGGGACTCACCGGGGGCCGCTTGCAGACCAGTTCGGCAGCCGCTGCCCGGTCCAACACCGGCCTGCGCCATGCCCGGCGCATCGGGCCGTCATTGCCCGGTCGTCCCGCAGTCATTGCGCGCCCGTGTGCGGCAGCGGCGCAGTTGTGTGCAGCATTGGCCGGCGACCTGCCGGAGACTTGAAGGCGCGCAGAAACGCCCTAGGCTAGTGCCATGGCCGATCACCCTGCCCCGTCCGACCGCCTCGCGCTCTCGCTGTCAGAGCGGCAGATTCTCGATCTGGTGTGGCGCCGCGGCCCGATTTCGCGCGGGGAGCTGAGCGAGCACACCGGCCTCACAGGCGCCACCGTCACCCGCGCGGCGCAGCGGCTGTTCGATCTCGAATTCATCAGCGAAACCGTGCTGCGCGAAGGCCAGCGCGGGCAGCCGACCCGGGCGATCCATGTCGTGCCGCAGGCGGCGATGGGGGTCGGGGTCTATTTCTCGCACCACGAGCTGGAGATCGGCCTGGTTGACATGGCGGGCATGATCCGCGTCTCCGAACGCCACCGCATCAGCGATGCGACCCCGGCCGAGATCGCGCGGGTGGCGCAAGATTTCGTGACCCGCCAGATCGCGCAGGGCCAATGCGATCCGGCACGGCTGGCGGGGATCGGCTTTGCCCTGCCCGGCGATTTCCGCGGCGATCCCCCGGTGCTGAACGCCCATGCCTTTTTCCCGAAACTTCAGCATCTTGATCTGGCAGCGGAATTCGCCAGCGCCCTGCCCTATCCGGTGTTCGTGGAAAACGACGCCGCCAGCGCCGCGCTGGGCGAAAGATCGCTCGGCGTGGGTCAGACGCTCGATTCGTTCCTCTTCGTCCATGTCGGACACGGGGTTGGCGGCGGGCTGGTGCTGGCGGGGCGATTGTGGCGCGGGGCGCATGGCAATGCCGGGATGATCGGGATCCAGTTCCCCAATGATCAGCCGCGCCCCTCCGGACAGGATCTGTTCGCCCATCTGGCGGCGGGCGGGATTGCAGTCGATGATTTCGGAGACCTTGAAGCGCTGACCCCGGCCGCCTGCCCGCCGCTGGCGCTGTGGCTGCGCCGGGCCGGGCGGCAGCTGCGCGAACAGCTCAGCATCACCGTGCGCCTGTTCGACCCGCAGGCGGTAGTGATCGGCGGGCGGCTGCCGGCGCATGTCCTGCGCAGCCTGACGGCCGAGATCGACCAGCCCGGCTTCTGCGACGAAGGCATGGGCTTTGCCAAGCCGCGCCTCGTCACCTCGCTGCTTGGTCCGCGTTCAGGCGTGGTCGGCGCAGCGTGCCTGCCGATCCTCCACACCTATTTCCGCGCGGCGCCTTGAGCGGCGGCGCCGCACGCTGCGCGCACCGGATTGCAGCGGACATAGTCGCCGCCGGGGAAGGCCACGGCATAGTCTGACAAGCGCTTGTCCGGAAACGGATAATCGGTGGAAATGAAGGTCGTCCCGCTGGCGAAGGCGGCCTCGCGGCGGGCGGTATCGTTGCTGCGGGCTTCTTCGGTATCGGCATCGGCGCGGGTGAAGGTGATGAGCCCGCGGCGGGCGGCGGAGGCGATGCGCGGGTCACGCGGATCGGGCAGCACCGCCCAGGGCTCGCCGGAGAAGCGCAGAGCCTGCTTGCGCGAAGGGCGTTCGGCGGTGAAGAGGATGCCGGTGCCCTCGATGGCCGCAGTGTAATCGCGCGCGGCGTCCTCGCTGTCGAGCAGCATCACCAACACCTTGCCTTGCAGCGCCCGCAAGGTCGGCCATCGGCCGCCGGGGCTTTGTGCGAGCTGCGCCGGGGTAAACAGCCGCTCGGCACCGATCGCGGCGATCAGCTCGCCCTCGAGCCGCCGCCACGCCGCCGCGTCGAAGACGCGCGGCGCCGCCGCCGGGTAATCGGGCGTGAGCGGCGCGGCATTGCCCGGCTTGGTCTCGATGAACACGGTGATCGGGGCATGGCCAGGATGGCGCTCCGACCAGTCGCGCACCGCGGCGAGGCATTCGGCCAGCCGCCAGCAATGCGAGCCCTGATCATAGCCCTCGTGGTGGAACACCTTGAAGCCGGGCTGCTGCATCGCCGCCAGCCACCCGGTCGGCCGCGCCAGCGGCCACCCCCGCGCCCGCGCCGACAGCACCGCCCCCGGCCCAGCAAAGCGCCCGCCTTCGGGATCGTCATGCACATCAAGCTCAATCGCACGCAGGCCCAGCGCAAGTTGCACATCCAGCGGCAGGTGCGAATGATCGAGCGCCCGGGCGAGGCGCGGTCCGGGCCATGGCGTGCCGGACTGGAAGGTGCCGGTCTGCAGCAAGGCCATGATCGGCCACTCCGGCGCGAGGTGGTAGGAATTATGCGTGGCGATGATCTGCACCTCGTCAAGCCGCAGATCGCCCAACCGATCGATGGTGGAATCGGCCTGTGCCGGCAAGCTACCCAGACCCAACAGGGCAGCGACGGCGAGGTGTCGGCAGATGATTCTCATGCCGCTCAATAACTTTGCAATATGAAATTTAATTGACAGACCGCTCGACCGCCCAGTGCCCTAGCAGAAAAAGCGGGCCTTCATCGGCAGAGCCGCGGCACCGATTGCTGCCGCATCGCCCTCGACCTCGGTCACCAGCAGCGCCGGCAACGGCTTGGTCACCCCGCGCCGCGGGACGTTGTAGAAGCTGATTTCCGCCACCAACCGCTCGGCCAGCGCGCGCGGAATGCGCCCGCCCAAGACAATCGCTTCGGGATCGAGCACCGCCGAAATCGCGGAAACGATCGCGGTGAGGCGCGGGGTAACAAGCGCCAGCCATTCCGCAATGCCAGGCGCGGCGGGATCGAAATGGCGGATCATCTGGTAAATGTCGGCATAGGGCTGGCCATGGCGCGCCAGCACCTGTCGCAACAGTTCGAGCGTCGGCCGGTGATCCTGATCGGCCGGCGACAGCACCCCGGCAAATTCGCCCGCATTGCCGAATACGCCCGGATAGAGCGTGCCGTTGATCACCACCCCGCCGCCAAAGCCCATGGCGAAGAACAGATAGGCAAAGGTAGCATGGCGCCGCCCCACGCCATTGAGCGCCTCGCCGATTGCGGCGACATTGCCGTCATTGTCGAGCCAGATCGGCCGCTCCAGCGTGTCCGCCAGCAGTTGATCAAGGTCTACCAAAGCCAGCGCGTCGAGCGGATCGGGCGGATTGACTTGGCGGTTCTGCCCGGTGAAGGCCCCCGTCACCCCCACCCCGATCCCGGCAATATCGCGCGGGATCAGCCCGGCGGCGGCGAGCAGTTCCGCGTAGAGCGCCCGGCACGATCCGAGGATCGCGGGCCGATCCAGCGCAGTCAGGTGGCGCCAGCGGGTGACGACGACCTCGCCGGCGAGGTTCATCACCGCCCCCGACACGGCATCGGTCATGATCGAAAGGCCGACGGTGTGCACCGCGCCGCGATTGAGCTGCAACTGCACGCTCGGCTGGCCGCGGCCCTGAATGATCCGCTCCCCCAGCATCAGCAGCCCGCGCCCCACCAGCGCATCGACGATCCGCGAGATTGACTGAGCGGTGAGTGCGGTTTCCTGCGCCAGTTCGGCGCGGGTGGTCGCCTTGCCGAGGCGCACCAGTTGCAGAACGCGCCGTTCGTTGGCGGACAGGCTCAGCTGCGCGATGTCTGCAGGCGCATCAGACCGGTTAGGCAAAGTCGCAGCAGGCCCTTCTGAGGACGTTTTCATAGCGTATTGGGGTGAACGGACGGGCGCTTGGAGGCAAGTGCATTCGCACGCGTCACATTAATTCACTCACAGTGACTTAATAATGTCATCTGGTAGCCTTAGCAGGCCGCCATGGCGCAGGCGGACAGATTCCGCCGCGCGAATCGGTTCTCACAGGGGGAAATCGCCACATGACGCACCAGACCCGCACCGCCCATCGCTCCATCGCCCGCGCTTTGCTCGCAGGGGCCAGCCTCGTCGCCGTGGCCCCGGCCGCCGCGCAGACCGCCGCCGAAGACACCGCCGCCGCCGCACCGGACGAAGGCGAGGCGATCATGGTCACAGGCTTCAAGCTGCAGAACCAGCTCGCCATCGCCGCCAAGCGTAACAGCGACACCACTGCTGATTTCCTCGCCGCTGACGAGATCAACCGCCAGCCCGATTACAACATCGCC
>JAIYEK010000171.1 GCA_027487015.1 Erythrobacteraceae bacterium
GGCCGATGTTCGAAGGCCCGAGAATGAAGCTGGTTTATGCGGCGATCGCCATCCTGTGGGTGGCGATCGTCGTCTATTCCGCCAGCAACCGCAAAGGCCCCGAGGATTTCGTCGTCACGGTCTCGCAAGGCGAGGTGCAGGCCTTCGCCCGCACGCGGCTCGGGGCGATGCAGGCGCGATCCTTTGCCGAGAAGGTGGAGCTGTGCGCGATCGTCTTCGAGGACAGCGAAGGCGCGCTCCAGACCTCCGAGGTGCGCGCCGGTGACGAGGCGACCTGCGACCTCAGATATTTCGACGAGCCCGGTATGGCCCCGCTCGCCAGCATCCACACCCACGGCCCCTTCGATGCGGATTACGACAGCGAGGTGCCCTCGATGATCGACCTCGAAAGCGATATCGAGAGCCAGATGGACGGCTATGTCGCCACCCCCGGCGGACGGTTGTGGCGGGTGGACTGGGAGCGCGAGCGCGCGGTTTTGGTGTGCGGCGCGGCCTGTCTGGCGCAGGATCCCGCCTATCGCGCTTGCCCCGATGAGACGGTGGCGGCGAGCTATACCGGCTCCGAACTGGCCGCGCGCAGCCGTCAGCCGGTCGCGGATTGCTGACTCTTCTCCTGCCGGCTGGAACTCTGCCGCCGCCGATGGATTGGAAAATGCGACACAAGGAGACTGCAACAATGAAGCGTCACATCATCGCCGCCCTCGCCCTTGCCACCGCTGGCATCGCCGGCTTTGCGCCTGCGCTGACCGCGCAAGGCGCGCCGCAGGTGCCCGGCGCCAAGGACCCCGCTCGCGTCACCGCCGGAACCTACACCGCCGACAGCAACCACTCGCTGATCGCCTGGGAAGTCAGCCACTTCGGCTTCAACGACTATTACGGCCTGTTCGGCGATGTCGCGGGGACGCTGGTGCTCGATCCGGCCAAGCCTTCGGAAGCGAAGGTTGACGTGACGATCCCGGTCGCCAATGTCACCACCGCCAGCAAGGGCCTCACCGATCACCTGCTGCGCGCCGGCAAGGACGGCGGCAAGCCCGACTTCTTCGGCCCCGCGCCCGCGGCGGCCCGCTTCGTCTCGACCGCCGTGAAGGTCGATGCGACAGACGCCACCAAGGCGATGATCACCGGCGACCTCACCCTCAACGGCGTGACCAAGCCCGTCACCTTCGAGGCCGAGTTCACCGGCGCGGGCACCAATCCCTACTCCAAGAAGGCCACTGTCGGTTTCGAGGCCGAGACGACCATCAAGCGTTCCGACTTCGGAGTGAGCTACGCCGTCCCCTTCGTCAGCGACGAGGTCGAACTCGACATCAGCGTCGCCTTCGAGAAGCAGTAATTCCGCTACTCGACTTGGGTCCTGCAATCGGGCAGGCGTGTCGCCACGATGCGCCTGTCCGATTGCCACAATATCGATGATTTTCGCCGCCTCGCCAAAGCGCGGCTGCCCTTCCCCGTGTTCGATTACATCGACGGCGCGGCGGATGACGAGCTAACCAAGGCGCGCAACACCGCCGCCTTCGCCAATGTCGATCTGGTGCCTGACGTATTGGCGGGGGTCGAAACGATCGACACCTCCTGCATGATCCTCGGCCGCAAGTCCGCTCTCCCGCTGCTGCTCTCACCCACTGCGGTGCAGCGCGCCTTCCACTGGGAGGGCGAGCGGGCGGTGGCGCGCGCGGCTGAGAAATACGGGCTGTGGTTCGGCATCTCGAGCCTCGCGACGCGCTCCATCGAGGAGATCGCCGCGCTCACCACCGGGCCCAAGCTGTTCCAGCTCTACGTCCACAAGGACAAGGGGCTGAACACCCACATGATCGAGCGCTGCCAGGCGGCGAAGTTCGATGCTTTGGCGCTGACGGTCGACACCATCGTTTCGGGCAAGCGCGAGCGGTGTCTGCGCAGCGGCTTCACCACCCCGCCGCGTTTCACCCCGGCGAGCATGTGGAGCTATGCCACCCGCCCGAAGTGGACGCTCGACTATGTGCTGCGCGAGAAATTCCGCCTGCCCAATCTCGACACCCATGTCAGCGAAGGCAGCGGCAAGGCGGTGAGCATCGCCGAATATTTCAACACCATGCTCGATACCGCGATGGACTGGGACACCGCCGCGCGGATCCGCGAGGACTGGGGCGGGACATTCGTGCTCAAGGGCGTGATGAGCGCGGGCGACGCGCGGCGCGCGGTCGAAATCGGGGCCGATGCCATCATGATCTCGAACCACGGCGGGCGGCAATTGGATGGCTCGCGCTCGCCCTTCGACCAGCTCCCCGAGATCGTCGATGCGGTCGGCGGGCGGATCGAGATCATCTGCGACGGCGGGGT
Source organism: Erythrobacteraceae bacterium (assembly GCA_027487015.1). Lineage (GTDB taxonomy): Bacteria > Pseudomonadota > Alphaproteobacteria > Sphingomonadales > Sphingomonadaceae > Erythrobacter. Next base: position 2,320 of record JAIYEK010000171.1, read on the forward strand.
GCGGCGCGGCACCCATGTGCTCAAAGCGCTGTGCTCGGGCGCCACGGCGGCATCGGGTGGGCGGCTTTACTTGTATGCGCTCGCGGCGGCCGGACAGGCCGGGGTCGAGCGCGCGCTCGGCATCCTCAAGGACGAGATCGAGCGGGGCATGCGGCTGATGGGGGTGACGCGCGTCGACCAGCTGACGGACGAGCGCATCCGTTCGCGGCATTATTGAGTAGCGCCTGTCATAAACCGGTAACGCAAGGGGCGTTTGAGCGGGCACGCTCGACAACAGGGATCGGACCACCATGACCACCGCGCGCGCTTTCGCCTTCGCTCTTCCCGCGCTTGCCCTCCTGCTCACCGCCTGCGGGAGCGAGCCGGAGCAGGCCGGCAATGATGCTGACAGCTTCGCCGCGCGCATCGGCAAGGGCGAGGCGACACCGGGCCCGGGCGGTGTGCCGGTCGCCCAAGGGACCGTCGCCCCGACGGTCGCCGAGCCCAAGCCCGGCGCTGCACCCGGCCCCTATGCCCCCGGCACGCTCACCGATCCCGCTGCCAGGACCTGCGGTGCTCCGCTGATGGGACCCTTCATCGGCAAGCTCGCCGATCAGGCCACCCGCGCCGAAATCGCCAAAATGCTCGGCCGCACCGACAATCTGCGCTTTGTTGCCTATGGCAGCACTGCCAACGTCAACCCCGACCCGACCAATCCGCGCCTCTCGATCATGCTCGATGCGCAGAACATCATCCGCGACGCGCGCTGCGGATAGAAGAAGCGGCAATCCCGGCTTGCGCTTGCGCGCAATAATCGGCAAAGGCTTGGGCCATGACGGGACACGGACTTGCGCTGCTGCTTCGACTTATGCGCCCTTGGGCGTAGGAAGCCGCGCGCCTGAGGCGCCAGCGGCCCGCTCCCAAGGGTAACCGCCGCAAGCCTCTTTCCCTTATCGCGACGAGCTTTCCATCATGCCCATGCTCAAGCATCCTGCCGCCAAGTATCGCCCCTTTGGCCAGATCGACCTGCCGAACCGCCAGTGGCCCTCCCGCCTGATCGAGCGCGCCCCGCGCTGGCTTTCCACCGATCTGCGTGACGGCAACCAGTCGATCATCGACCCTATGGACGCGGTGAAAAAGCGCCGCTTCTTCGATCTGCTGGTCGAGGTCGGCCTCAAGGAAATCGAAGTCGGCTTCCCCAGCGCAGGCGCGACCGAGTTCGATTTCATCTCCGGCCTCGTGAAATCGGACGCGATCCCCGAGGATGTCATCGTTCAGGTGCTCACCCAAAGCCGCGAGGACCTGATCCGCACCTCCTTCGCCAGCCTCGAAGGCGCGCGGGCGGCGATCGTCCACCTTTACAATGCCGTGAGCCCCGCGTGGCGCGACATCGTTTTCCGGATGAGCCGCGAGGAGGTGAAAGCCATCGCCGTCGCAGGCGCCAAGGTGATGCGCGATGAAGCCGCGCGCTATCCGGGCACCGAGTGGCACTTCCAGTACTCGCCCGAGACCTTCTCCACCGCCGAACTCGACTTCAGCATCGAGGTCTGCGCGGCGGTGATGGAGGTGCTTGCACCCACCCCGCAGCACCCGATCATTCTCAACCTGCCCGCCACGGTCGAGGCAGCAACCCCGAATATCTACGCTGACCAGATCGAGTATTTCGGCCGCCACCTGCCTAACCGCGAGGCCGCGATCCTCTCGCTCCACACCCACAACGACCGCGGCACCGGCGTCGCGGCGGCGGAGCTGGGGCTGATGGCGGGCGCGGACCGGGTCGAAGGTTGCCTGTTCGGCAATGGCGAACGCACCGGCAATTGCTGCCTCGTCACCATGGCGCTCAATCTTTACACGCAGGGCGTCGACCCCGAGCTCGATTTCTCGGACATCGACCGGGTGATCGAGACCGTCACCTATTGCAACGATCTCCCCGTCCACCAGCGCCACCCCTATGGCGGCGAGCTGGTCTACACGGCGTTCTCCGGCAGCCATCAGGACGCGATCAAGAAGGGCTTCGAAGCGCGCGAGACGCAGAACGACGAGCAGTGGCGCGTGCCATACCTCCCCATCGATCCGGCCGATCTCGGGCGCAGCTACGAGGCTGTGATCCGCGTCAATTCGCAGTCCGGCAAGGGCGGATTTGCGTGGGTCTTGGAGAAGGATCAGGGGTTGAAGCTCCCCAAGAAGATGCAGGCCGATTTCTCGCGCCACGTCCAGGCCCTCGCCGACGAATTGGGCCGCGAACTGGGTGCCGCCGACATCTGGGATGCCTTCCGCCGCGCCTACCACGTCAAAATCCACCCCAAGCATTTCCAGCTGGTGCGTTACGAGGAAAGCCGCGCGGCTGACGGCACGCGGATCTTCGCCGGCACAATTGCGGTCGAGGGCGCGGAGCGGAGCGTTTCGGGCCGCGGCAACGGGCTTATCTCCTCCGTAATGGGAACGCTGCGCGAGGCCTTCGGGGTCGATCTCGAAGTGGTCGACTACACCGAACACGCATTGGGCGCAGGCACCGACGCGCGCGCGGCGGCCTATCTCGAGTGCCGGACCCCTGATGGCCGCACCATCTGGGGCTGCGGGATCGACGAGGATATCGCCACCGCAAGCGTGCGCGCGGTGCTCAGCGCCGCCAACTCGGCTGTCGCCCGCACCGGCTGAACGCAGTCCTTCGAATTCCCTGCTGGAACGCGGGCGCGCCAGTGGTATCACTGCGCCACGCAGCGCCTGATGGCGCGCATGACCTGTGGGGGGAAACTGATATGCGTTCGATGATTGTCGTTGCTCTGTTGCTGAGCGCTTCACCGCTGGCTGCCCA
>JAIYEK010000068.1 GCA_027487015.1 Erythrobacteraceae bacterium
ATCGAGACGCCGAGATAGAGCAGGCTGTCGGGCGCGCGCTCGCCGGCCTTGTTGGCCTGATAGTTCTTGAGGAACCAGCGCGCCGCGTCCTCGGGCATCTTGTCGTCGAGGAAGGCGCGGCCGAGCAAGTTGCGCCCGTAGCTGATCTTGGAATGGGTCGAGTATTGTTCGACATATTTGGTGAGCTGCTGGCGCGCCTCGGGATAGAAGCCCGCGTTCCAGAGGCGGAAGCCGTAGGAATATTCGTCATCGCCCGCGTCGGCCGTCTGCGGCTTGGCGATCGCTTGCACCGCGGCGAGACGCGAGGGGCTCGGCGCGGCAGCGGTGGCTGCGGTGGTGGTTGCGGGCTTGGGCGGGGTCTGCACGGCCGGACGGGTGGTGGCTGGTGCGGGCGTAGGGGTCGGCTGCGCGGCTGCGGGCGTCAGGGTCGCGGCAGGCGGGAGCGCCGGGGTGATGCTCGCCGTCTCGGGCAGCGGCGCATTGGCCGCGGTCTCAAGCGCCGCCAGTCGTGCTTCCAGCTGAGCGAGCGCGTTCGCCTGCTCCTCGCTGCGCGCGGTCAGCCGCTGGAGTTGCGCTTCGAGCGTGTCGATCCGCACCAGGATATCGGTCACCGCTCCGGGCGAAGGCGCGGTGCCGATCACAGGCGCGGTGGCGGCGCCTTGCGCGCCCGGCGCGATCTGCGGCTCGAAGAACTTGCCGTCGCCGCCGGGGAAGACCTTTCGCTGGAGCGCGCGGACCTCGGCCTCGATCTTCTTGAGCCGCGCCTCGGCTGCGGCCGAGGTCTCCTGCGCGGCGGCAGGCAAGGCAAGGCCGAGCGCGCCTGCCGCCGAGGCACCGATCAGCGCGGCTCCAGCGAGGCGCAAGGAGAGGGTGTTGGTGCGGATGGTCATGGCGCGTCAGGTTCCCTGGCTATCGCCGCCCGTGGTGACGGGCAGCACATGAACGTTGTCCGAATCTTGCCCCGCGCCGCGGTGCAAGTCGAGACCGCGCACCCTTCTAATCAACGGGAAAAGGGTTAACGGCCGGTCGGAGCTGCCGGTTCGGCGGCAGGGGCGGGCGCGCTAGCAGCCGGAGCCGCTGCCGCCTCGCTCGATGCCTGCCCCGCATCAGCAGCGGGTGCAGCCGTGCGGCGGCGCGCCGGACGCGGCGTGCGGCCCGATCCGGCGGCAGACGCCTGCGGGCTCGCTTCGGCCGCGGGGGTCGCCGTGCCGCGCGCAACCAGTGCGGCGGCGGAGACCGGGAGGCCGGACACGGTTATCGGCGTGTCGGAGAGCTTCGGCGCGCTCTGCCCGCCGATCGTCACCGACAGCGCATCGGGCCGCCCGGTGTTGAGGCGCGGATCCTTCGCCGCCACCGGCACCTCGATCGTCTCGCCGAGCTTCAGGGTGCGCTCGGTCAGCCGCTCGCCGCCCTCTTCATAGAGCCGCACCCAGATCCCGTCCTCGAGCGCGGTCAGCACCACCGGTCCGCTCGGCGCGGGCGCGGCGGCGGGCGCCGGCTTGGGCGCCGCAGTCGCGGCAGGCTCGGGCGAAAGCAGCGAGCCCGGCCCGGTGCCCGCGCCAAAATAGCTTCCCGCAAAAGCGAAGATCCCGAGCGCGAGGATCAGCACCGCCGCCGCCGCCGCCCAGGCAAGCCCGGCCGAGGGCAGGCGCGCCGGATCGCCCGGCTCCATCGTGGCGGAAGGGACCGTGCGGCGCACCGATCCGTCAGCAAGTTCGGCGCGCACGGCATCGGCGATCGCCGCATCATCGAGCCCCACCGCCTTGGCATAGGTGCGGGCAAAGCCGATCGCGTAGGTGCGCGAGGGCAGGGTATCGAATTTCTCCGCCTCGATCGCCTCGAGGTGGCGCAGAGGGATGCGGGTTTCCGCCGCGATATGCGTCAGCTCCAGCCGCTTGGCCTCGCGCGCGGCGCGCAGGGAGGCACCCGGGCCTGCCGCGGCGGGCTGAGGCGCGTCGGGGGCGCTGCTGAGTTCTTCGCTGTCCATGTGACCCGGGTCCCGCGCCTTCTTGTCGAGGCGTTGCGTGAGAGTTGAAATGTTGCTTGTTGCGGGAATCACCCGCTCGGGCGCGTCCTGTCAAGCATCGCCATAGCACGCTGGCGCGCCGCCGCCACGCTTCTCCGCAACTGCGCCTTAATCATATTCGATATCGCGCGCATCGGCCCAGGCCGAGAGCTCTTCGCGCAAGGAGCGCTGCGGGCTGAGCAGCCAGCCGTTCATCGCGGACGTCAGCTCGGCCAGATCGACCTTGCGCACCAACTCCTTGATCGGACCGACCGCGGCAGGCGTGATCGAGAGGCGGCGATAGCCGATGCCGAGCAAGGCCAGCGCCTCGAGCCGGCGCCCGCCCATTTCTCCGCACACGCCGATATCGACCCCGCTGCCCACGCTGTTCTGCATCACGCGGCGCAGGAAGCGGAGGATCGAGGGGGAGAGCCAGTCGTAGCGTTCGGCCAGCTTGGGGTTGGCGCGGTCGGCGGCGAACAGGAATTGCGTCAGGTCATTGGTCCCGATCGACAGGAAGCTGAGGCGCGGCAGCAGCATGTCAAGCACCTCGGCGAGCGCGGGGACTTCGAGCATCGCGCCGAAATTGATCTTCTCGGGCAGCAGCTTCTTTTGCGCGCGCAGGAAGGCGAGCTGCTCATCGAACACGGCCTTGGCGGCGTCAAACTCCCACGGTTCGGACACCATCGGGAACATCACATAAAGCGAACGACCCGCCGAGGCCTCGAGCAAGGCGCGCGCCTGGATCTTCATCAGCCCTTCGCGTTCCAGCGCAAGCCGCAGCGCGCGCCAGCCCATCGCCGGATTCTCGTCCTGCGCGGCGATTTCCGACGCGAGATAGGGCACCGACTTGTCGCCACCGATATCGACCGTGCGGAAGATCACCGGCTTGTCCCCCGCCGCGTCGAGCACGTCGCGGTAGAGCCGCGTCTGGCGCTCGCGCTGGGGCAAGGTGGCCGAGACGAGGAACTGGAACTCGGTGCGGAACAGACCGACGCCGTCCGCGCCGGTCATCGCCAGCGCGCTCATGTCGTCGCGCAGGCCGGCGTTCATCATCACCTGAATGCGCGTGCCGCAGCGGGTGAAGGGCTCGACATCGCGCAGAGAAGCGTAAGCCGCCTGCTTCTCGCGGCTCTTGGCAAAGCGCGCGTGGAAAGCGTCGGCAACCTGCGGCAGCGGGCGTACGATGGCGCTGCCTGCGGTGGCATCGAGCAGGATCTCGTCGCCTTCGCGGATGGTGGTGCGCACGCCCTTGGTCCGCCCGATCACCGGCACATTCATCGCCCGCGCGACGATCACCACATGGGCGGTGAGCGAGCCCTCTTCGAGGATCACGCCCTTCAGCCGGCGTTTATCATATTCGAGCAGTTCGGCCGGGCCGAGGTTCCTCGCAATCAGGATCGCATCCTTGCGCAGGCCCTGCGAGGCGGCGGTGCCGACTTGCCCGGCAACGATCCGCAGCAGGCGGTTCGCCAGATCCTCCAGATCGTGCATCCGGTCGGCGAGCAGCGGATCGTCGATCTCGCGCATTCGCATTCGGGTGTGCTGCTGGACGCGCTCGATCGCAGCCTCTGCCGTGAGGCCGGCATCAATCGCTTCGTTGATGCGCCGCGACCAGCCTTCGTCATAAGCGAACATCTTGTAGGTCTCGAGCACCTCCTCGTGCTCTCCGCCTGCGCCGAATTCTGCCTGGCTGGCGAGCGTATCGATCTGTTCGCGCATCCGATCGAAGGCGCGGTAGACCCGCTGGCGCTCGGCCTCGGTGTCTTCGGCCATGACCTGCGTGATTTCGACGCGCGGCTGGTGGTAGACCGCAACGCCCGCCCCCAGCCCCTTGACCAGCGTCAGGCCTGCGAGGCTCTGCGGCCCGGTCTGTTCGGCGGTGAGGCCAAGCGCCTGTTCCTCATCGACCAGCTCGGCATTGGCGATGAGCTCGCTCAAAACCATCGCGGTGGTCTGCAGCGCCTCGATCTCGACCTCTTCGTAGCGGCGCGGCTCGACGTGCTGGACGCAGAGCACGCCCACCGCGCGCTCGCGGTAGACGATGGGGACGCCAGCGAAGGAGTGGAACTTCTCCTCGCCGGTTTCGGGGCGGTACTGGAAGTCGGGGTGGGCCTTCGCCTCGGCGAGGTTCAACGTCTCGACCTTCTGCGCAATCGCGCCGGTCAGCCCCTCGCCGATCGCCATGCGGGTGACGTGCACCGCGCTCTGGTTGAGGCCGCGGGTGGCGAAGAGTTCGAGCATGCCTTCGCGCAGCAGGTAGATCGAGCAGACCTCGCTCGACAGGCATTCGCCGATGATCTCGACCACCTGATCGAGCTTGCCCTGCGCGTGCAGGCGCGAGGCCATGACCTCGGTCAGGCGGGTCAGGATCTGGCGGGCGGCGGCGGCGGCGGTCATGTCATGGCGGATGTATTCGCTCCGCGCGGCAAATGCAAAAGGGGCATTTGTCTCTTATCGCCCCCGCCGCTCAGCCCGGCCCCGGACCTCGGCGTATCAGACGCCGGCGATTTCCTCTTTCAATCGCAGCTTCTGCTTCTTGAGAGACTGGATCGTCGCGGTGTCGGGCACGGGCCGGGCCATCTCGTCACGGATGCGGGCTTCGAGGCCGGCATGCTTGGTCTGGAGGGCGGTGAGGTGCGAGGACACTGCGGTCGATGCCATGAGGCGTTCTCCTGTCAAAGCGGGGGGATGCCCCCGGGCAGGCGACTCGGCCATGGACGCGGCCGAGCCGCAGGTTCGAAAGAACCACAGGAAGCCTAGCTTGCAAAGTCCTGACTAATCCTTACGCGCCGCATACGGGTCGGCGTGCGACGAGCCGAGCGCGGGGGGCGATGCGAAGCCTCTACCCAAAGCTTGCGGGAACGCGTAGCGCGTCGCTGCATTTTCGCCGGCAGGGCCGCGCGGGGCCGAGAAGGGATCAGGGGCGTCACATGACCGAGCAGGAGCTCAGAAAAAAGCTCGAATTGCTCAAAACCGAGCACCGCGACCTCGACGCCGCGATCGCTGCCCTGACTGAGGCGGCGCGCGGCTCTGCGTCGGCCGACATGCTCCAGATCGCGCGGCTGAAGAAGCGCAAGCTGCGCTTGAAGGACCAGATCGCGATTATCGAGGACACGCTGCTGCCCGATATCATCGCGTAGCTTGGTTTCGGCCACCTGTCGGTGGCGCAAGCATGGTTACCGCATCGCTTATTCTGTTCCCGGAAGGGACGGATGCGAAAATTGCTTGGAAAGTAACCATACCAATGTAGCGGCCCGCCCCGCACAGGCGTAGGGTCCCGCCCCATGGTTCGCACCACCAATCTTTCGCGTCCGATCATCGAGGCGCTCTATACCGAGGCGCTCATCCTTGCCGATGAAGTGCGCGCTGTGTTTGCCGCCGGCGTGCGCGAGCCGCTGACGGGGGAGGACGCCTTCGTGCGTCTCGCGCTCTCGACCGAGGGGCTGAAAACCACCACGCGGATGATGCATATCCTCGCCTGGCTGTTGAACCAGCGCGCGCTGTTCTCGGGCGAGCTGACCGAGAACCAGGTCCGCCTCCACGGCGCGCTCCCGCCCGACCGCGCTTCGGACGACGCGCAGCTCGCGCTGCTCGAGCCCGAAACCCGCGAGCTCATCGCCGATACCGAAAAGCTCCACCAGCGCATCGCCCGGCTGGACGAGGCATGGCGCGCGCATTTCGAAATGGCCTCGCCCGTGCGCGCGTTTCAGGACCGCATCGGCCGCGAGCTGGGGCGGTTTGCCTGAGGCCTAAGCCGCGCTGAGCGCCTTCCTCCACGCCGCCAGCCGCGCATCCCTGACCTCCGGCTCCATCGCCGGTTCGAAGGTCGTCAGCCGCCCGCGCATCGCCTGCGCCGCCGCGTTGAGATCGGGGTAGAGCCCCGCCCCCGCCGCCGCCAGCATCGCCGCGCCGAGCGCAGTCGTCTCGACGAAGCCGGGGCGCTCGACCGTGACCCCCAGCATGTCGGCCAGATCCTGCGCCATCCAGTCGTTGGCGGACATCCCGCCGTCGATCCTGAGCGTGTGCCACGGCGCGCCGTCGGCGGTGAAGGCAGCGCACAGGTCGTGGGTCTGGTGGGCCATCGCCTCCAAGGCCGCGCGGGCGAGTTCCGCCTTGCCGCTGGAGAAACTTAGCCCTGCGATCACGCCGCGCGCCTCGGCCCGCCAATGCGGCGCGCCCAGACCCGCCAGCGCGGGCACGATCACCACGCCGCCACTATCGGGAATTGAGCGCGCGAGTGCCTCGGTCTCCGAGGCGACTTCGACGATCCCGAGGGAATCGCGCAGCCACTGCACGAGGCTCCCGGCGACGAACACCGAGCCTTCGATGGCATAGGTGCGCTTGCCCTCAAGCTGGGTCAGCACCGTCCCGAGCAGGCGGTTGGTCGAGCGGGGGATGCGGCTCCCCTGACAGGTCAGCACGAAGGCGCCGGTGCCATAGGTCGCCTTGGTCTGGCCGGGTGCGAGGCAGGCCTGCCCGATGGTCGCGGCCTGCTGGTCGCCCGC
>JAIYEK010000166.1 GCA_027487015.1 Erythrobacteraceae bacterium
CGCGACATCGCTGTCAGCCTCGCGCCGCGCATCGACGATCCGCGCGAACTTCGCTTCGAAATCGGGCTGGAGGGTGGAGAGGAGGTTCACGGTCATGCGGCGGCCTTCCCTTGCCGGTCTTCGGCCTCGCGGCGGAAGGCATCGACCAGCGCGGCGACGCGGCGGTCGGTCTTGAGCGCGGTGCGGTTGACGATCAGGCGCGCGGAAATATCGAGGATCACCGCGGTCTCGATGAGGCCGTTCTCGCGCAAGGTGGTGCCGGTGGAGACAAGATCGACGATCTGGCGCGCAAGGCCTAGCGAAGGCGCCAGCTCCATCGCGCCGTTCAGCTTGACGCATTCGGCCTGAATGCCCGCGGCCTCGAAATGGCGGCGGGTGAGGCTCGGGTACTTGGTCGCGACGCGCAGGTGGCTGGTGCTGGCGCCCTCGTCGGTGTCGTCAGCCATCCGGGCCACAGAAAGCCGGCACAGGCCGATGCCGAGGTCCACCGGGGCGTAAAGATCGGCGTAATCGAACTCCTCGATCACGTCCGAGCCGACGATCCCCACCTGCGCCGCACCATGCGCGACAAAGGTCGCGACATCGAAGGCTCGTACGCGGATCATGCGCATGTCGTTGCGGGTGCATGCAAAGGCCAATGCGCGGTTCTTGGGGTCGTGGAACGCCGCTTCCGGCTCCACCCCGGCGCGCGCCATCACCGGCAGCGCCTCGTCGAGGATGCGCCCCTTGGGGACAGCGAAGGTTAGCTGTCCGGGATTGTCGGGAAGGCCAATGGTGGTCATGATCGGGGGCGCACTTAAGGGCGTGAGGCGGAAAGGGCAATGGCGATGGCGGCGAGCGAGCCGGGAATCATGGGGCTGGAGGACTTTACCGCAGCGCTCGACTGGCAGGCGCGCCATGCCGAGGAAAACGGTGCGCCTGCGACAGCCCGCGTGATCCGCGCGCTTGCCGGGGTGCGGGCGAGCGATACGGCGACCGGACGCCGGATCGCGAACTGGCCGGGACTGACGCTGAAGGACGCAATGCCGCTGCGGATCGCGGGCGGCTTTCACCACCTGCTGCTGACCGGAGCAGATGACCGGCTGGCCGAGGTCTATTCCGGCGCGATCACCGATCAGGCGGCGGTGGACGCGCTGGTGCTCGATCTGACGCAGCGGTTCGATGCGCGGCTGCTGCCATGGCTCGACGGCCCGCCGCAGACCAACGAGGCGGGCCGCGCGGCGAGTATCATGGCGGGGCTCTTGTGGCTGGCGCAGCGGGTGCGTGTCCGGCGGTTCGATCTGTTCGAACTGGGGGCAAGTGCCGGGGTCAACACCATGATCGACCGCTATTTCTTCCGCTTGGGCGAGACCGAAGTTGGCTCGTCGTCCTCGCCGATGCGGATCGTGCCCGAATGGCGCGGCGCCTCACCGCCCCCGCCGCCGGCCGGTTTCGCCATCACCTCGGTGAAGGGCTGCGATATTGCCCCCATCAACCTCGCCGATCCCGAGGCGGCGCTGCGGCTGAAAGCCTATGTTTGGCCCGATGCCGGGGAACGCATGGCGCGGATCGACGCCGCGATTGCGCTGGCGAGCGCGTCTCCGCCCGACCTCGTTGCCGCCGATGCGGGGGACTTTGCCGCCGCCATGCTGGAGCGCCCCGCGGTGGCAGGCACCGCGCGGGTGATGTTCCATTCGATCATGTGGCAATACATGCCCGCCGCCACGCAAGCGCACATCACCGCCGCCTTCGAGGCTGAGGGTGCTGCGGCGACCCCCGAGACCCCGCTCGGCTGGATCGCGTTGGAGACCGATCCGGCCACCTTCCGCCACGAATTGCGTGTCCGCCAGTGGGACGGAGAGGCGCATCACGGCGAGGAACACCTGCTGTCCCATGCTCATCCGCACGGCGCGTGGGTGGAGTGGCTGGCGGGTTAGCCCTCCAGAAACGCCTCCATCGCCGCGTTGACCGCGTCCGGCGCTTCCCACGGGACGAAATGCCCGCAATCGGGCACGCGCACGATGGTGAGGGGGTCGATGATCTCTTCCAGCCCCTCGAGGTTCTCGGGCGGCAGAGCGAGGTCGTCCAAGGCCCAGATCACCAGAGTCGGGATGGTCAGCTTTGGCAGTGCGGGGGGCGTCCAGCCAGCCGGAATTTCGAAAGGCGCATCCATCGGCGGCACGTCGATCGGGCTGGCGCGGTAGTAGTTGAGCATCCCGAAGGCCGCATCGCGGTTCTGCCAGTCGAGCAGCAGCTGGTCGCGCTCCTCGGGCTCCATTGCGCTCGGACGGTCCCACTTCACTTCCTTCAGCAGCAAGCCAGTGAGCCCGTGCTCCTTGACCAGCGCGTCGTTGGCGGGGTCGCGGAAGCCGCGGATGTACTGGCTCGCCTCGCGCTGGACGGGGTGGGTGTAGAGCAGGCGCTGGAAGGTCACCGGATGCGGCGCGTTGGCGATCACCGCGCGGGTGACGCGGGCGTGCTGGCCGCCCAAGGCCACGCCCCACGCCAGCGCGCCGCCCCAGTCGTGGCCGACGATGGTGAAGTGCGCGATCCCCAGCGTATCGGCGAGCAGGAATACGTCGCCGATCAGCTTGTCAGGCGTGTATGCCTCGACCGCCTGCGGCTTCGACGAGCCGCGATAGCCGCGCTGGTCGGGCGCGATGCAGCGGAACCGGTCCGAGAAGTGCGCGATCTGGTGCCGCCAGGTGCGGTGGCTTTCGGGAAAGCCGTGCAAGAAAATCAGCACCGGCGCATCGACCGGGCCTTCGTCGACGATGTCGAGGTGGATGCCATTGGGCAGGTGCACCCGCTTAAGGTCAAAGCTCATCACTGCTGCTCCAGCTTGTCCATGTAGCCGTTGGCCACCATGCCTGCGACCTGATCGAACAGCGCCTCGGGCGTGCGGCGCGCCTCGCCCATGGCGAGCTCGAACCCTTCTGCGACGATAATCTCGCGTGTCCCGGCGGCGATCCCGTCGAGCATCTGGCGGGCGGCAACGTCGGCGGGGATGCCCTCGTCGATCGCCTTGTCGCTGCGGCCACGCGCGGTGCCTTCGGCGGTAAGCGCGTTCCTCGACACATTGGTGGCGACCGAGCCGGGGTAGATGGTGTGGACCGTGACGCCGTTGATCGAAAGCTCCCCGCGCAGCGCATCGGCATAGCCGGCGAGGCCGAACTTGGCGGCGCAGTAGGCGGTGCGCATCGGCACTCCGACCTTGCCGGCGATCGAGGAAATGAACCCGAGCGCGCCCGATCCGCGCTCGGCCATGTGGCCGATCAGCCCTTGGGTGAAGGCGATCTGGGCGAGGAGATCGACCGCGATGATGTCACGGTAGACCTGCATCGACGTCTTGAGCGCGCGGCTGCGCTGCGAGATTCCGGCGTTAGCAAAGGCGATATCAACATGGCCCTTCCATGCAATCGCCTTGGCGGTCGCATCAGCCAGCGCCGCTTCGTCGCGCACATCGAAGGTGAGGATCAGCGTCTCGCCGCAATCCGCCGCCACTTCGGCGAGCCGCGCTTTATCGCGGCCCGAGAGCACCACATGCGCGCCCCGTGCTGCCAATTCGCGCGCGAGCGCTGCGCCGATGCCCGATGATGCGCCGGTGATCCAGGCGACCTTGCCGGTGTAGTCCATAAGTCTCTCTCCCGTTTTCACGAGAGGTAGCGGGCGGCCCTGCCTCGCGCAATCAGGTTGCGATATGGGACCGGATCATGGCGGCGAGCTCCACCGGGAACACGGCCTCGTGCCAGTGTTCCAGCTCTTCGAGGGTGAACCAGCGGTGCTGCGTCATCACCTGCTGTTCGAGCGCGGTGTGGCCCGCCGTGTCCACTCGCGCCTCGGCGACGTGCACCAAGAAGAAGCGTTCGTCCGCCTGCACCGGCTCGCCCTCGACGGTGACGAATTCGGGCGTCATCCGCGCGATCTGCGGGCCGGGATCGGTGATGATGCCGGTTTCCTCCAGCAGTTCGCGCCGGGCGGCGTCCTCGAAGCTCTCGCCCGGATCGCACTCGCCGCCCGCGGTTACCCAAAAGGGCGGGCGGCCGGGGACGTCGAAGCGGAACAGCAGCGCGCGCCCCTCCGGATCGAGCACAATGATCCGCGCCGCGCGGCGCAGGCGCAGGGCGGGGTTGAGCGTCACGCTCAAGCCCCCGGCACGCTCGCCTTGATCGCCACCGCGTGCACCCGCTGGCCGACGATATCGCCCAGCGCCGCGATCACCGCGCGCTGGCGGGCGAGGCGGTTCATCGGGGCAAAGGCCGCCGCCTCGATCTCCACGGTGAAGTGCGATTCGCCCGATCCGTCGTCGCCCATGTGGCCCGAGTGCTTGGCGCTGTCGTTGATGATGGCGAGCCGTGTCGGCGCGAAGGCCTCAGTCAACAGGGCGTGCATTTCCTCGGCAACCGATCCGGTCATGACGTTCAATCTCCCATTGGCCGTGGTCCTTTGGCGCACGTAGCCGCGGATTGCAAAGCGCCGGGCGGCGGTTTATCCGCGTCGCGATGGCCACCTCATTCATCGTCATCGACGATTTCCTCGAAGAGCCGGAGCACATCCGCAATCTCGCGCTCGGGCTCGACTACCCCGAACAGAGCGGAAATTACGCGGGTCGTAACTCGGTCCAGCGGCTCGATCTGCCCGGGCTGTCGGACTACGTCTCGCACGTCACCGGTGAGCCGCTGAAGCCGGTCGAGCCGCTGCAATCGCACGGCAAGTGCCGGTTGACGCTGGCGAGCGATCCGAAGAACGCGCGGGTCCATGTCGACGATTCCCAGTGGTCCGGCATCCTCTACCTCTCGCGTCCGCAGGATTGCCGCGGGGGCACGCGATTCTTCCGGCACAAGGCGACCAATACCGACCGCGCCCCGATCAACGATGGCGAGGCGCAGACGATGGGGTATGCGAGCGTGTCCGATGCCTGCATCACGATCCTCGCCAAGGACAGCCTGCGGCCTGCGGCGTGGGAGAAGACCTTCGAGATACCGATGCGCTTCAACCGTCTGGTGCTGCTGCGCCCGTGGTTCTGGCATACGTCCTGCCCGGGTTTCGGCAAATCGGTGCAGGATGGCCGGCTGATCCAGGTGATGTTCTTCACGCTCGATCCGGCGCGGATGCGATAATTGGCCCAAGAGCGGCGCATTTTGCCGCTTGGATTTCGCGCCTGCACTCTCCACTTTGCGCCTTCATGCCTTCACCCCGATTCCACGGCCGCATCGAAAGCCACGGGCAAAGATGCGAAGCCCCCGGCTGCCGCGAGGCGGGCGAATTCCGCGCGCCCGGCCGCCGCCCGCACGGGTTTGACGGGCCGGGCGAATGGCGCTGGTTCTGCCTCGATCACGTGCGCGAGTTCAACGCGGGCTACGACTGGTTCGAGGGCATGAGCGCGGAAGAGATTTTCCGCGCGCAGTCCCCGATTGCGGGCTGGCAGACGGAGAGTCGGGTGTTTCGCCCCACTGCGGGAATCGCGGATGGTCCGCGCTGGGCCGACTATGCCGATCCGCTCGATGCGATTGCGGCCCGCGCGCGCGGCATCAAGTCGCGCGCCGAGCGTGAGGCGAAGGCTGCGATGGGCGGGCGGTTCTCCCGCGAGGAAGCGGCGGCATTGGAGGTGATGGGTCTCGGTTCCGATACCGACCGCACTCGTCTGCGCCGCCGCTATTCCGAACTGGTGCGCCGCTTCCACCCCGACCGCAACGGCGGGGACCGGCGGCATGAGGCGCAGCTGACCGCGGTGGTCGACGCCTACCAGCTGCTCAAGAAAAGCGCCGCCTTCGCCTAAGGCGTCACAGGCTCGCGCCGTCCACCGCATGGATCGCCAGCGCGTCGAGATCGCATTCGGGCACGCAGCGCAAATTGATCGCGACCATGGTGTTGCCCTGACCATCGCTGCCGGTTCCGAAGGGAGAACAGCCGCAAGCCTTGCAGAAGTGATGGTGGATCATGTGCTTATTGAAAGTGTAGTCCGCCAGCGTCCCCTCGGGCGCGGTGATTTTGGCATCGGCAGCGGCGACAAAGTGCAGCACGTGCCCCTTCCGGCGGCAGATCGAACAATTGCAGGTCATCCCGCTCTTGGGCAGGTCACCATTGATTTCGGCGCTGATCGAACCGCAGTGGCAGCTGGTGGTGTAGCTCATGCCTGTGTTCCTTCTTGCGCCGCCTTGATGATCGCGCCGTCGATGGCATTGGCCTCCCCATAGGCGGGGCGCTGGGTGATGCGCTCGACATAGGCGCGGAAACTCGGCCGCTCGGGGATCGAGCCGAAACGCAGACCCCACACGAACTGGCTGCCCACGTAAGTGTCGGCCATGGTAAAGCGGTTGCCGGCGACATAGTTGTTCGCCGATAGCCAGCTATCGAGCGCATCGAGGGTCAGCTCGAAGCTGCCGAAGCCGGCCATGCCGCTCTTGCCCTCGGGGACCTGCCAGCCCATCGCCTGCGCGACCACCGCCTGCTCCAGCGGCCCGGCGGCGAAGAACAGCCAGCGGAAATAGGCTGCCCTTTCGTGTGCGTCGGGCAGGAGGCCTTTGTCGGGGTGGGTCTCGGCGAGGTAGTGGTTGATCGCCGCGCATTCGGTGACGATGTGATCGTGCCCGCCGTGATGGTGCACCAGCGCGGGCACCTTGTTCATCGGGTTGATGTCTTTGTAGGTATCCGGCCGCGTCGCCCAGTCGAACACCACCTGCTCGTAATCCGCGCCCGCCTCATGCAGCGCCCAGCGCGAGATCTGCCCACGGCTCATGGCGACGGTGTAGAAGGTGAATTCGGCCATGCTCAGGCCCTCCCTTCGAAGATGGGGGTAAAGCAGCCGATGATCATCCGCTTGCCATCGAACGGCATGTCGCTGCCGTCGGGCGCGCCGAACTGTTCGGCCATACGCGGGTCGGTCATCATCTTTTCGTGGGCCGCTTCGGCCGTTTCCCGGTCGGGCCAGGTCATCCACGCAAAGACGATTCGCTCGCCCGCTTCGGCCTTCACCGCCGTCCGAAAATCGGTGGTGGTGCCATCCTTGATGTCGGCTTCCCAGCATTCGATCTGCGATAGCGCGCCGTAATCCTTGGCAATCGGCCAGAAGGTTTCGGCCACCTTGCGATAGGCCTCCTGGTTGCCCTCGGGCACCGGAATCACGAATCCCTGAACATACATGCTGTCTCTCCCTCCGCGCGGCATTCTAGCAACGCAGGGCGGGATGCGCGCGTCAATTCTGGCGAAAGGCCCAGCGCAGCGTCCGGCCCATGCCCCAGGTCGCCGCGCGCGCGGGGAGCGCGGTGAGCATCGGGCGCTGAAGGTTCAGCATCGCACTTGCCCATTCTGGAAGCATGGCGACGGCATCGGCGGTGATCATCGTCTGCACTGCGACCGGCGTGCCCGGCGGGCGCTGGGCGAGCACCAGCTGGGCAACCTCGCGTGCTTCCGGGGAGGTTACCAGATCGTGGCGCAGCTTGCGGAAGATCGCCTCGGCCTCGGCCCGCGTCTCGGGCACCGGGTCGGCGCCCAGCGCGCGGGCGATGACGGCAAACTGGCGGTAGTACTCGTCCTGCTCGGCGACCGGCATGGAGGGGCGGACATGGCGGATATAGCCCGCAAGGAAGCTCTGCGCCTCGGTCACATGGACCCAGGCGAGGGTGCGCGGATTTGTCGCTTCGTAGGGCGTGCCATCGGGCAGGGTGCCGCCCACGCGGGCGTGAATGCGGTTGACGCGCTCGATCGCCTTCATCGCCTCGTCGCGGTGGCCGAAGGTTGTGACGGCGATGAACCGCGCGGTGCGGCGCAGGCGCCCGTGCATGTCCTCGCGGAAATTGGAATGGTCGAGCACGCCTTGCAGCGCATGCGGGTGGAGCATCTGCAGCAGCAGCGCGCGCACCCCGCCGGTCATCATCCCGACGATATCGGCGTGGACCTGCCGGATCGGGGTATCGCGGGCGAACAGCGCCTCGTCCGAAGGCGGGGTCGGCGTTTGCCCGGCGCTCGCATCGTGGAACACCCCGCGCACTTGCGAGACCAGCCTGAGGCGCAGCGATTCGAGGGGGTCAGGCATCTCCCGAGATATAGGGACGATCCGCCCACGAGGAAGACGCGCTCGTCAAATTGCGAGGCGGCCTTGCGCAAACCACTGCTTGCAGGGCGGCGACTTGCGCTCTAACCGAACCGCACGATGACTGCACCCTCCCGCTCCACTGTCGCCGGCGCTGCCGCCATGCCCAACCAACCCGACACCACGGTCAATGTCCGCGAGGTCTTCGGGATCGATGTCGACTGGCAGGTGCCCGCCTTCTCGCAGCGTGACGAACACGTGCCCGAGACCGACGGCGCCTATGTCTTCGATCCGGACACGACGCTCGCGATTCTGGCCGGCTTCGCGCACAACCGCCGGGTGATGGTGCAGGGCTATCACGGCACCGGCAAGTCGACCCACATCGAACAGGTCGCAGCGCGCCTCAACTGGCCGAGCATCCGCGTGAACCTTGACGCGCATATCAGCCGCATCGACCTCGTCGGACGCGATGCGATCGTGCTCAAGGACGGGCTGCAAGTCACCGAGTTCAAGGAAGGCATCCTGCCGTGGGCGCTCCAGCACCCGGTGGCGCTGACCTTCGACGAATATGACGCGGGCCGCCCCGACGTGATGTTCGTGATCCAGCGCGTGCTCGAGTTCGATGGCCGTTTGACGCTGCTCGACCAGAACCGCGTCATCACCCCCAACCCGTTCTTCCGTCTGTTCGCGACCACCAACACGGTCGGCCTCGGCGACACCTCGGGCCTCTACCACGGCACGCAGGCGATCAACCAGGCGCAGATGGACCGCTGGAACATCGTGGTCGCATTGAACTACCTCAAGGCCGAGGTGGAGCAGCAGATCGTCAAGTCGAAGACGCCGCAGGCCGACGACAAGCTGATCGCCGACATGGTGAAGGTTGCAGAACTGACCCGTCAGGGCTTCATGAACGGTGACATCTCGACCGTGATGAGTCCGCGCACTGTGATTACGTGGGCGCAGAACGCCGCAATCTTCGGCTCGACGGGCTTTGCCTTCCGCCTCTCGTTCCTCAACAAGTGCGACGAGGCCGAGCGCACGCTGGTGGCCGAATACTACCAGCGCGTCTTTGGCGAAGACCTGCCGGAAGGCGCTGGCAAGAAGCGGTAAAAGATGCGGCGGGCGCTCGTCACGGCTCTTGCTCTGCTCGCCGCGCCGGTTGGTGCCCAGCAGGCCGACCGGACTCCTCAGATCGCTCCGCCGCCGCCGCGGGTCGACTACATGCCCGCGCCGCGCCATCCGCAGCGGGCGGGCGCTCAAAGCGTTAAGGCCGTCGACATTCCGCAGGCTGCGAAAGATGCGGGCCATAATGGCCGGGCGACTTTTTCCGCCACGGTCGGACCCGACGGCAAGCTGGTCGCTTTGGTGCTAAAGGAGAGCAGCATGTCGCCCGCTATCGACGCTGCCGTGAAGGCGCGTGCGGAGACACTCAGGTATTTTCCGGCCACCGACAAGGACGGCAACAAGGTGCAGGGCACGGTCGATGTGTCGATGACCTATGCCCGTCACGATGCCGACAGTCCGGGCGGCGGGATCGCAACCTATACCTGCGGCGATCTGGTGCGCGAATGGGACTGGTTCACCGCCGCCAATGCCGGACGGCGCAAGCTGTTCTGGCCGCATAACGCCTACACCTCGCTGACCTCGATCGAGGCGATGCGGCTGGGGACCACGCCGAGCAGGGAGGACCGCCTTCAATCGCGCGCGATGCGTGAGGTGATGTGGGCCAAGCTTATAAAGCGCTGCCGCAAGAAGCCATCGCGGCTCATGCTCGAAGAGGTCGATCAACCTGGCGCCTATGCCAATCTGGTCAATTCGTTCTGACCGCTTGCTAGCCGCTGTCCTAGCCTGATAACACAGCGCTAACCATGGCGTTGTTTGACCGATTCTGGAAAGGCTCCCGGGCGCGCGCAGACGAGGGTGCGGGCGCGCCTGCGGGGTTCTTCCCGCTTTACGAATCCTCGCGTCCCGATGACGACGACGATGACGACGATCTCCCGCGACCGCGCGTATCGGGCACGCCTTCCTACGACGAATGGGACGCCAAGCTCGGTCTGGTCGACGAGGCGCTGGCCGCGACCGAGAAGAAGCGCCTGCGCTGGTGGCAGCGCGATTACTGGCGCGCGCGCTCCAAGCTGTGGTGGACGGGGCGAGGGCTGCTCGCGACCTTCGTGACACTTGCCCTGCTGATCGCCTGGCTGACCGTCACTGCGCCGCTCTCCAAGAGCCTCGAGCCCATCGCCCCGCCGCAGGTCACGCTGCTCGCCAGCGACGGCACCCCGATCGCGCGGCAGGGGGCGATCGTCGAGGCGCCGGTCAAGATCAAGGATCTGCCGCCCCATGTCGCGCAGGCCTTCATCGCGATCGAGGACCGGCGGTTCTACTCGCATTGGGGCATCGATCCGCGCGGCATCGCCCGGGCGGCGTGGACCGGCTATGGCGGCGGCTCGACGATCACCCAGCAGCTCGCCAAGTTCACCTTCCTCACCCCCGAACAGAGCATCACTCGCAAGGCGCGCGAGGCGCTGATCGCGCTGTGGCTCGAAGGCTGGCTGACCAAGGACGAGATCCTCGAACGCTACCTGTCGAACGCCTATTTTGGCGACAACCAGTACGGCCTGCGCGCCGCATCCTTGCATTACTTCTACCGCCAGCCCGAGAAGCTGCGGCCCGAACAGGCGGCGATGCTGGCGGGGCTGCTCCAGGCGCCCTCGCGCTTTGCGCCGACCAAGCATTACGACAAGGCCAAGGCCCGCATGGAGCTGGTGGTGCAGTCGATGGTCGAGGAAGGCTACCTTACTGCGGCCGAGGCCAAGGCGCTGCCCGATCCGCGCATCGATGTGCGCACCCGCGACGACAACCTGCCGACCGGCACCTACTTCGCCGACTGGGCGCTGCCGCTCGCGCGTGAGGGGATGGAGGCGGGCTATTCTAAGCAGGTGCTGACGACGACGCTGGATTCGCGGCTCCAAGCGCTCGCCAGCCGGATCGTCGCCCGCGCGCCGTTGGGCGGGGCGCAGGTCGCGCTGGTGGCGATGCGCCGCAACGGCGAGGTCGTCGCGATGGTCGGCGGGCGCGACTATGCCAAGTCGCCCTTCAACCGCGCCACACAGGCGCGCCGCCAGCCGGGATCGACCTTCAAGACCTTCGTCTACCTGACCGCGCTTCAGGAGGGCTGGGGGCCGGACGACACCATCCCCAACACGCCGATCACCCAAGGCAGCTACCGCCCCAAGAACGCGCGCGAGCAGTATTCGCCCCAGATCACGCTGGAGGATGCCTTTGCCTCCTCCAGCAACGTCGCGGCGGTCCGGCTGTTTCAGGCGGTGGGGAGCGACAAGGTGATTGCCACCGCGCGGCGCCTCGGCATTTCCGCGCCGATGACCGAGGGCGACCCGAGCCTCGCGCTCGGCACCTCGTCGATGACTTTGATGGAGCTCACCGCCGCCTATGCCGGGATCGCCGCCAACGAGTACCCCGTCGAGCCCCACGCCTTCCCGCGCGGCGACCGCGGCTTCTGGGAGTGGATGACAACGCGCACCAGCTCGATGTCCTCGGGCGATCACGAGGAGCTCGAAGAGATGCTGCGCGCCGCGATCAATCGCGGAACGGGCCGGGGCGCCTCGCTGCCGATCGCCAACTACGGCAAGACCGGCACCACGCAAGATTACCGCGATGCGCTGTTTGTGGGCTACGCGGGCGATCTGGTGGTCGGGGTGTGGATCGGCAAGGACGACAACACGCCGCTTGCCGGGGTGACCGGCGGGAGCCTGCCGGCGCGCATCTGGCGCGACTTCATGCTCTCTGCATTGAAGATCGAGGCCGCACCCGCGCCCGCGGCCGACGACACCCCCGATCCCGAAGGCCCGGTCCAGCCGCTCGATGTGCTCGAGGGGGGCGAGATCCCGCTCGGGCAGGACGGCACGTCCTTGCGCGTCGACGAGAACGGGGTGTCGCTGCGGCAGGACGGCGTGCCGGTCGAGGTCAGGGTCGATGGGGGCGGGGTGGTGGTCCAACCCGCGCCAGCACCCACACCGCCGCCTTAGACCATCAGGATATTCATGACGGCGGTCGCGATGGGCCGCGCGCGGTCTGACTGCCACGCCTCAACCGTCACATTGGCGTTGCGCCGCCCGAGCCGGGTGATGCGCCCCACCGCAAAACTCGCCTGCGATTTGCCCGCGGCGAGGTATTGGACGGTGATGTTGATCGGCTTCAGCATCGGATCGCGCCCCGCCGCGATCAGCGCGGTGCGTAGCGCGGCATAGCCCGCATTCTCGAGCAGTCCTGCGGTTGCTCCGCCGTGGAAATGCTGCGGACGGCCTTCGACCATGGGGCCGAAATCAACCGTCAGGACCGGCATCCCGCCCTCGCTCTCGCCGGTTAGCGTTACGCCGAGCGAGCGTGCGTATGCGGGAAGTTCGAGCGGCTCAGGCATCGCCGCCCCCCAGTGCCGGATTGGCCTCGCGCGGGTCGGCGCCGATGGTCATGAAGCATCCTGCGACATGGGCGACCGGATCGGCGAGGTCGTCATCATACGCGACCCCGCGCACGAAGGCGGCCGAGCGGGTGATGCGGTAGCATTCGACGCGGCCCCGGACGCTCGCCCGTTCACGCGCAGGGCGCTGGTAATCGACGCGCAGGTCAAGCGTCGCCACCGGCTGAAAGGTGCCGCGCGTCTGCCAGATCGCCATGCCGCTCGCCATGTCCATCAGGCTGATGATCGGCCCGGAGGCCAGAACCGGGCGGCTGCGATCACCCAGCAAATCCTCGCGCCACGGCAGTTCGAGTTCGACCCAGTTGTCGCCCTGATCGGTGAAGCGCAGGCCGAGCCAGCCGGTGTGCCCGTGGCGGAAGAACCACTTGGACGCTTCGCGCGCGTCGAACCGGGGGGTGGGGGTGTTCATGGAGGAGCGCATAGGGCGAGGGGCGGCGGGCGCACAATCGCTAAATTCACAAGGGCTGCTAAGCGTAAGCGGCGATACCCCACACGATCAGCGCCACCGCCAGAAAGATCAGCAGCTGCCACCAGCAGCCTATACGTCGCCGCCGACGCCTGTCGCTATCCGAAGAACCAAGATCGCCCAGCACGTCGCCTACGACTTCGACCGCTCCGACGATCACTTCCCCTACTTCCTCAACCATCTAGAGCACTCCCCCCGCCAGCCGGTCGATCGCGCCTTGCAGGATCACCGCTGCGGCATGGCTGTCGATCGCGGCGGCGCGCTTGGCGCGGCTCATGTCCTGGCCGATCATTGCGGCTTCGGCGGCCTGGGTCGACCAGCGCTCGTCCCACAGGAGGACCGGCAAGGCGAAGGCCTCGGCGCAGTTACGGGCATAAGCGCGGGAGGCTTGCGCGCGCGGGCCTTCGGAGCCGTCCATGTTGCGCGGGAGACCGAGGACGATCCCGCGCACGCTGCGGCTCTTGATGAGGGCGGCGAGGGTCTCGCGGTCCTTGCCCCACTTACCGCGCTGGATCGTGGTGCCGTTGGTGGCAAAGCGCCAGCCCGCGTCGCAGGTCGCGGTGCCGAGCGTCTTGGTGCCAAGGTCGAGCCCGAGCAGCACGCCGCCGTCCCCCACGGCCTCGCCGAAGCCGCGCGCGTCCTCGAAGATCAGCGTGCCGGCTTCCACGCGCCCACCCGCCGCGCCACGTCTGCCTGTGTGTTCGCCCAGAACAGCGGCAGATCGTAGACGTGGTAATTGTTGCCCGGCAGCACATAGCTGCCCATCTCGGGCGGAGCGCCGATCAGCAGGAGCCCGCGCTTGTCGCAGGCAGCGGGGACGAGGGCGGGGACAAGCTCGCCCTTTTCCATCGAATCCTCGGGGACCAGCGTGCCCAGATTGGCGCTCTTGTCAGCCGCGCCGCCGGTGAGGCCGGTGAGCGGATTGGTGCACAGCATCGGCTCGATACCCGGAGCCTTGCCGTCGAGCGCGGGGGCGGTGGCATAGGCGTCCAGTACCAGCGCAGGGTCGGCGGGCTCCGCAAAGCTCGACCAGCTGAGCACACATCCGGTTTGGTCGGCCGCGGTGCAGGCAGACAGGCCCATCACGGGCAGGTCATGCAGCGGCGAGACCGGCCAGCCGACCAGATAGGCAGCAACCACCCGCGCCGCGACCGGCTTGCCCTTCACCTCCTCGGCGATCAGGCGCTTCAGGTGCAGCGAACCTTGCGAATGCCCCGCAAGCACGATCGGAGTGCCGGGGTCGACGGTCGAGAGGAAGAAGCGGAACGCCTCGCGCACATCGGCATAGGCGGCGTCGATCGCTTGGCGGCCCTCGGACGCGTCGGTGAGGAAGGCGCCCATCGTCGCCTGGCGGTAGCGCGGGGCCCAGATCTCGGATGCGGCGTTGAAGGGGCTCGCCATGCCGCGCAGGTAGATGCGGGCGATGCGCTCGGCTTCGGGATCGCCGCCGTTTTCCAGCGGGGCGTTCCAGCTGGCGCGGTTCACGTAGCTCGTCGGGTGGACGAAGAAGACCGCGAACTGCGCCTTGGGTTCGGCAGGGGTGGGCAGCAAGCCGCGGTCCCCCGCATAGGCGGGCTGCCAGCGCGCCGGATCGCTCACCCCGATGCCGGGGCGCGAGTACCACAGCTTGGGGTCTTCATAGGCATTGGCTTCGAGCGGCGTGACCGGCGTGAAGGGGGCGGTTGGGACCATCGCCAGCTTCGTCAGCTCGGTCGGGAAGCGCGCGAGCAGGAAGGCGCCCGCGATCACCAGAATGATGCAGAAGGAGAAGAAATAGAGGAACTTGCGGGCCATAACTGTGTGCGCGCCCTTCGGTTTACTTCGCCGCCGCGCCCTCGGCGCCCCGGTTCTCGGCGATGGCGGGGCGCAGGGTGGTCCATGCCCGGTCGCCGCGCAGGCTGGTGTACCAGGTCGCCGGGTTCCAGCTGGTCGAGCCGTCGAGGCTGAAGGTGATGAACTCCGCGCGCCCGCCGATATTGGCGAGCGGCACCGCACCGCCCAGACCGCGCGGCAGGGCTGCGCGGCTGTCGGCGGACAGATCGCGGTTGTCGCCCATCACGAACACGCTGTCTTCAGGCACCTTGTAAGGGCCGAAAGTGTCGAGCTCCTGATTGACGAAGTCGATGGTGAGGAAGGTCGCGCCATTGGGGAAGGTCTCGCGCCAGGTCGGCGGATCGAAGTAGTCCTTGCCGTCGGGGCCGGTCTTGCGGAACTGCTCGTAGGCATCGAGGCAGGGGTGCTCGCCCGCATCGTCCTTGCACATAAGCTCGGGCTCGAAAGGCAGGCGCACCGGGGGCACGACCTCGCGCTTGATGGGCGTGCCGTTGAGATAGATCAGCCCGCCGCGCACCTCAATGGTATCGCCCGGCAGCGCGACCACGCGCTTGATGTAATCCTCGTCCCGCTCAGGGTGAACGGGGATGACGATGTCGCCATATTCGGGGGTGCCGGCCCAGATGCGAGTGCTCGACCGGGGCAGGATGTGGAAGCTCGCCGAGGCCCAGGACCAGCCGTAGGGATACTTGCTCACCACCAGCCGGTCGCCCACCCACAGGCTCGGCATCATCGAGGTCGAGGGGATGTAGAACGGCTTGGCGACGAGGCTGTGGAATGCCAGCACCGCGAGCAGCATCAGCGCAAGGCCGCGGATCTCGGCGAACCAGTTGATCTTTTCAGGGGCGTCGCTGTCGGTCACTTGCGGGCTTTCGCTTGTTGCAATCGGGGTCGCCATGGGGAGGGCCTAGAGCAGGGGTATGGCTTCGATGATCACGAAGGCCTGTGCCCATGGGTGATCGTCGGTGAGGGTCAGATGAATGCGCGCCTCATGGCCGTTCGGCGTCATTTCTTCAAGCCGCAAAGCCGCGCCCCCGGTGAGCGCAAGCGTAGGCGCGCCCGAGGGGGCGTTGACCACGCCGATGTCCCTCATGAACACGCCGCGCTTGAACCCGGTGCCCACCGCCTTGCTGAACGCCTCCTTGGCGGCAAAGCGCTTGGCATAGGTGCCCGCGATGGTGAAGGGGCGGCGGCGGGCCTTGGCGATCTCGATCTCGGTGAATACGCGGTTCTCGAAGCGCTCGCCATAGCGGGCGAGCGAATTGGCGATCCGCTCGATATTGCAGAGGTCGGAGCCCATGCCGATGATCATTTGAACGCCCTTATGATGACCGCCACCAGCAGGCCAATGGCGACGACGTGGAGCATCACCTGCGCCTTGAACAGCGGGTGCGCGAAGTCCCCCTTGGCGACACGGATCGCGCCGACAAAGCCGAAGATCATCAGCGCGATCCAGCCGACCGCGAATACCATCATGACCTTGGTGCTCAGCGCAAAGCCGAGGAAGCCGATAGCGATGAGGAACAGCGCTGCCGCGCCGAAAGCCCAGCGCTTCTGCTCGCCCGTCAGCGTCGGGAGGTCAGGCTCGCTCAACGCGCCTCATCCATCAGCTCGCGCATCCGGCGTATCGCGGTCTCAAGACCGACGAACACCGCCTCGCCGATCAGGTAGTGGCCGATGTTCAATTCCGCGATCTGGGGGATGGCGGCGATCGGCTGGACATTCTCGAAGGTGAGGCCGTGGCCCGCGTGCGGTTCGATTCCGTTCTTGGCGGCGAGCGCGGCCATGTCCGAAATGCGGCGCAGTTCGCGCTCCACCTTGGCCGCGTCGCCATCCAGAAAAGCGTGGGCATATTCGCCGGTGTGGAATTCCACCACCGGCGCGCCGAGGCGCAGCGCGGCGTCGAGTTGGCGTTCATCCGCCTCGATAAACAGCGAGACGCGGATGCCCGCGGCGCGCAGTTCCTCGCAGATAGGCACCAGCGTGTTGTGCATTCCCGCTGCGTCGAGCCCGCCCTCGGTTGTGCGCTCCTCGCGCTTTTCGGGGACAATGCAGGCAGCGTGGGGCTTGTGGCGCAGGGCGATGGCGAGCATCTCGCGCGTCGCGGCCATTTCGAGGTTCAGCGGCAGGTTGGTCGCCGCCTGAATGCGCGCCAAGTCCTCGTCGCGGATGTGGCGACGGTCTTCGCGCAGGTGCGCGGTGATGCCGTCGCCGCCGACCGCCGCGACGATCTCGGCTGCGCGCACCGGATCGGGATGGTCCCCGCCGCGCGCGTTGCGGATGGTGGCGACATGGTCGATGTTGACGCCGAGACGCAGGTGGGAGGGGGTAAGTGTCAAAGCGGGTTTCCTGTCGAGCACACCGCGGCGCGCATCACATCGTGGGTGATGCCCGCCTGCTGCCAAATTTCGCCAAAGGCCGCCTCGGCCTCGGCCCGGTTCGAGGTCATGATGATCACCATGTCGAGGTCGGGCAGAATGATGTTGCGCAGCACTACGCCACCGATAAAGCCGCGCCGCTCGACGATCCGCACCGGGGTGTCGC
>JAIYEK010000269.1 GCA_027487015.1 Erythrobacteraceae bacterium
CCGGCTGGTATGTGGAGAGAGGGAAATTGATGACGCGCAAGTTCGCTACGTTTGCCTGCGGCCTGATGGCCTGCAGCGCCTTGACTACCCCCGCTTTTGCCCAGGATACCGACGACGCTCCCGTCGCCAAGGATGACAACGTCATCATCGTGACGGCGACCCGCCGTGCGCAGGACGTTCAGGACATTCCCCTCGCGGTGACCGCGATCGCGCCGCAGCAGCTCGAAGCGCAGCGCGTGGTCAACATCCAGCAGATCGCTGCCCTCGCTCCCTCCTTCACTGCCAGCCAGGCGCAGCTCGCCTCGGGCTCGGTGGTGCTGCGTGTGCGCGGCGTGGGGACGACCTCGAACAATATCGGCTTCGAAAGCGCGGTCGGCATCTTCATCGACGGCGCCTATCAGGCGCGCCCGGGCGTCGCGCTGAGCGAATTTGTCGACGTTGAACGCGTCGAAGTGCTGCGCGGGCCGCAGGGCACGCTGTTCGGCCGCAACACCTCGGCAGGCGCGCTCAACATAACCAATGTCCGCCCCGACGTGACCGAATTCAGCGGCTTCGTGAACGCCGAATACGGCAATTTCGACGAGAAGAGCCTGCAGGGCGCGATCAACGTGCCGATCGTGCAGGACACGGTCGCGCTGCGTCTCACCGGCGCCTATCGCCAGCGTGACGGCTTCCTCGATGTGGTCAACCGCAATGGCGTGAAGGTCGGCGACACCAATGATGTCGACCAGTGGCTGGTGCGCGGCCAGATCGGCTGGGACACCGAAAGCGGCCTGCGTGGCCGCATCATCGCCGACTATTCGAAGAGCAAGTCGAGCTGCTGCGGCGCGATCGAGCTCTACCAGTCTCCGCTGGTGACCGGCGGTGCCTTTGCAGCCGTCGGCCTTGGGGCGAATGGCGGCAACGGCCAGCCTTTCGTCGCCACGACCCCGCGCGATCAGGCCGGGTTCGAGCGGGCGATGGACAACCGGGTGGTCTCGGCCAACTTCGCCCCTGTCGCCGATATCGATAACTACGGCGTTACCGGCGAGCTCGAATTCCCGCTCTCGGACAGCGCCGACCTCATCTTCATCGGCTCCTACCGCAAGTACGAGAGCTTCGAGAACTACGATTCGGACTTTACCGGGCTCGACATCTTCAACGTCGATGCGCTGAACCTCGAGATCGACAACTGGACTGCCGAATTGCGGCTTCAGGGCGAGGCGTTCGAGGGCAAGCTCAACTACATGATCGGCGGCTTCTATTCCGACGAGACGATCGACCAGACCCAGGTCTTTTCGCTCGGCGCGGACTTCGACCGCAACTTCGGCGCCTTCCTCGGCGCGGCCGCGGGGCCGCTGCCGCTCCAGACCTTCGTCGGCGTGAACCCCACCGGCACCCGCACTACCAACCGCTTCCAGCAGGATGCGAAGAGCTACGCGGCCTTCACCCACAACTCCTTCGAAATCACCGACGGGCTCGAGCTGACGGTGGGCGCGCGCTATTCGTGGGAAGAAAAGTCGGGCGGCTACACGCAGGTCGCGACCAACAACACGGTTTGCCCGGCAACGCTCGGGCGACTGGGTGCGATCGGCCAGATCAACGCCGCGCTGGTGCCGGCTTTCGTCGGGATCGGCTGCTTCGGCTTCACCGCGCCGGCCAACCTGCCGCAGGCTGCCGCCCTGCCGCTGCCGCGCACCTTCCAGTCCACCTTCGAGGACGAGGAGCTGATCTACACCGTCAAGCTCGGTTACGAGTTCAGCCCCTTCGTGAGCAGCTACGCGAGCTTCACCCACGGCTACAAGGCGGGCGGGATCAACCTCGATACGACTGCGGCCGTGGGCGGGGCCAACCCGACCTTCCTGTCGGAAGAGGTCGATGCCTATGAAATCGGCGTCAAGGCGCAGACCCCGGACCGGGCGCTGACGCTCAACGTCGCCGCCTTCTACGAGGAGTTCACCAACTTCCAGGTGCTCGAATTCACCGGGACCGCGTTTGCCACCTTCAACGTGCCGGTCGCCGAGACCCGCGGCGTGGAAATCGAAAGCTTGCTGCGCCCGGCTGAAGGCCTGACCATCAACTTGGCCGCGACTTTCCTTGAAGCGAGCTACCCGGAAGATTGCGCCGGAACCCAGATCGCGCCGCAGGTGGTCTCGCTGTGCGGCAACGACCTCACCAACGCTCCGCGCATCATCGCGCTGGCGGGCGCGATGTGGGAGAAGCCGATCAGCGACGATGTCGAGTTCTTCCTCTCGGGCCAGGTCCGGGTGGAGGACGACCAGCGCACCTCGACCCAGGCGATCGTGCCGCCCAGCGCTGCACAGATCACCGCGCTCGGTGTCGATGCGGCGGTCGCTGCGCAGCCGCTGATCGTGGCCGACATCCAGGACGGCAAGGCCTTCGTGAACATGCGCGCCGGGCTTCGTTTTGCGGGCGGCAAGTATGCGCTTGAAGGTTGGGTCAACAACCTGACCGACGAAGTGGTGCGCGGGGTGACCTTCAACACCACGCTGCGCAGCACCGGCGCGAACAACTCGCGCTCGGCCTTCACCCTGCCCCCGCGCCAGTACGGCGTGACCCTGCGCGCGAAATTCTAAAGCGCGTAGAACAAGTTAGCTCCGCAAAGGAGCGGGAGAGGGAAGCGGCCTGCCTTGCGGTAGGCCGCTTCTTTTTTGTTTTGCGAACCCGCCTCCGCGGGTTCGTCCTCGGTGCTGTTTCGATCCCTGCGGGATCGAGCACCTGCGGCTCGCGCGCGTGCGCTCGCGACGCCTGCGGCGTCGAACTGGCGCCGCTCGACTAGGTGGGTGAGCACGAAAAAGGCGGCCCGTTGCGGGGCCGCCTTCTCTTTTTCTCTTCATCGCGCTGATCCGGTCGCGTCAGCGACCGCAAGGCCGAACGGCCGCCCGCAGCGGGTCCGCAGCGAAGCGGAGGACGTCTAGCGAGGACATGCCCGCGGATGCGGGCACGCCAACAAACTCACATACTCCTCGCGATCAGCATCTTCATGATCTCGTTCGAGCCGCCGTAGATCCGCGCGATGCGGGTGTCGCGGTACATGCGGGCGATGGCGTAATCATTGATGTAGCCCGCGCCGCCGTGGAACTGGAGGCACTTGTCGACCACCTCACTCTGGAGCTCGGTCACCCAGTACTTGGCCATGCTTGCGGTCGCGACGTCGAGCTTGCCTTCGAGCAGCTTGGCGATGCAGTCGTTGACGAACACGCGGGCCGCAGTGCCGCGCGCCTTGAGGTCGGCGAGGGTGAACTGGGTGTTCTGGAAATCCCAGATCGTCTTGCCGAAGGCCTTGCGGTTTTTGACGTATTCGACCGTCACATCGAGCGCCTTTTCGATGCCGGTGATGGCGTTCATCGCGATCACCAGACGCTCCTGCGGCAGTTCGCCCATTAGCTGGTAGAACCCGCGCCCCTCGATCCCGCCGAGCAGATTGTCACCCGGAATGAAGACGTTGTCGAAGAACAGTTCGCTGGTGTCCTGAGCGTCGAGCCCGATCTTGTCGAGCTTCTTGCCGCGCTGGAAGCCCTCGGCGCCCTCGGTCTCGAGCAGCAGCAGCGAGATGCCCTTGGCCCCTTCCGCCGGATCGGTCTTGGCGACGACGATGATGAAATCAGCGAGCTGCCCGTTCGAGATCCAGGTCTTCGAGCCGTTCAAGCGGTAGCCATTACCGTCCTTCAAGGCGGTGGTCTTGATCGACTGGAGGTCGCTCCCGGCATCAGGCTCGCTCATAGCGATTGCGCTGACGAGGTCGCCGCTGACAAGGCGGGGGAGGTACTTGAGTTTCTGCTCCTCGGTGCCGTGGCGCACGAGGTAGGGCAGGATGATGGTGTTGTGCAGCGAAGCGCCGAAGCCGTCGACGCCGTGCTTGGCCTGCTCGTTGATCACCACCATGTCATGCCGGAAGTCCCCGCCGTGGCCGCCATAGGCCTCGGGCACCGAGACGCCGAGCAAGCCAGCGGCTCCGGCCTCGCGCCAGAATTCGCGCTCGACCATGCCGTCCTCGCGCCATTTCTCGATGCGCTTCTGGGGCGCGTGCTGCATGTAGAACTTGCCGACCGCGTCGGCGAAAATGGCGATTTCCTCGTCTTCCATGAAGGCGGGCTGGGGCACGTCGATGACGGGCATTTCTCTCTCCTGATGATCAGCGAAGGCCTGAGTGTTTCACGTGGAACACCGGCCAATGGGGGAACGGGACGGCAACTGATAGGCTACGAGGCGACAACCAATTGATGACGCGCCGCGCCCGGACCGGGACAGGCCTTACTTGCCCGTCCAGTTCGGCTTGCGCTTTTCAGCGAAGGCGGCGGCGCCCTCGCGTGCGTCGTGGCTGACGAAGACCGGGCCGATCAGTTTGCCCTGATTGGCGTAGCGATCTTCCATCGCCCAGCCGCGCGATTGCTTCATCACCTGCTTGGACACCTTCACAGCCAGCGGGCCGTTCGCCGCGATCCGCGCGGCGAGCGCCTTGGCACCCTCCAACGCCGAGCCTTCGGTCACTTCGTTGATGAGGCCGAGTTGGTAGGCGCGGGGGGCATCGATGAAATCGCCCGTCAGCGCGAGTTCCAGCGCGATCCGCTCGGGGATCTGGTCGGGGAGCATCATCACGCCGCCCGCCGCCGCGACAAGGCCGCGCTTCACTTCGGGGATGCCGAACTTCGCGCCCGCGTGCGCGACCACGAGGTCACAGGCGATCATCAGCTCAAGGCCCCCGGCGAGCGCATAGCCCTCCACCGCAGCGATCAGCGGCTTGGCGGGCGGGGCCTGCACCACGCCGCCAAAGCCCCGGCCCTCGACCGAGGGAGATTCGCCGCGCAGGAAGCCCTTGAGGTCCATTCCCGAGCAGAACGTCCCGCCCGCACCGGTGATGATGCCGACGCGCAGGTCGTCTTCCGCATCCAGACGATCCATCGCCGCCGCGATTCCCTCGGCCGCAGCCCTGGTCATCGCGTTCTTGGCTTCGGGGCGGTTGATGGTGACGATGAGGACGCCGTCCTCGACTTCGGTCAGCACTTCAGGGGCGGCGGTATCGCTCACGGCTCTCTCTCCTATCGAAAATGTGATTGCGATTTGAAACGCAATTCTTGTGCGAGTGGTGCAGCCGGTTTACGGACGCGTCAACCGCAATTTCGCTATAAGTGGAGAGGACCGACATGGCTGAAGCCTACATCATCGACGCAGTGCGCACCCCGCGCGGGATCGGCAAGCAGGGCAAGGGCGCGCTCGCCGCATGCCACCCGCAGCATCTCGCCGCGACCGTGCTGAAGGCGATCAAGGACCGCAACAATCTCGACACCAAGACGGTCGACGATGTGATTTGGTCGGTCTCGACTCAGGACGGGATGCAGGCGGGCGACATGGGCCGCATGGCGGCGCTCGATGCGGGCTATGACATCACCTCGTCCGGCACCACGCTCGACCGTTTCTGCGGCGGCGGCATCACCAGCGTCGCGCTGGCCTCCGCGCAGGTGATGAGCGGGATGGAAGATTGCGTCATCGCGGGCGGCACCGAGATGATGAGCCTCACCGCCGCCATGTCTCAAGAGAAGATGCGCGCCGGGATCAAGCCGCCGATGATGGGGAGCTACAACGAGCGTCTCCAGAAGGTGCACCCGCAGTCGCACCAGGGCATCTGCGGCGACGCCATCGCCAGCATGGAAGGCTTCACCCGTGAGGATCTCGACGAAGTCGGCTACCGCTCGCAGCAGCGCGCTGCCGAGGCGATTGCCGAGAACCGCTTTGCCAAGTCGGTCGTCCCCGTGGTGGCGGATGACGGCACCGTGTTGCTCGACCGCGAGGAATATCCCCGCCCGCAGACGACCCGTGAAGACCTCGCCAAGCTGGAGCCCGCCTTCCCCAAGATCGCCGACGTGCCGCTGGACGGGGAGGGCACGACCTTCCGCAAGCTGATTAACAACAAGTATCCTGATCTCGACATCCAGCACTTCCACCATGCGGGCAATTCGTCGGGCGTCGTGGACGGTGCAGCGGCGGTGCTGATCACCTCGAAGGCCTATGCCGAGAAGCACGGGCTGAAGCCGCGCGCCCGCATCGTCGCCACCGCCAACATGGGCGATGATCCGACGCTGATGCTCAACGCGCCCGTCCCTGCGGCTAAGAAGGTGCTGGCGAAGGCGGGCCTCACCACCGACGATATCGACCTCTACGAAATCAACGAGGCCTTCGCGGTCGTCGCCGCCAAGTTCGTGCGCGACCTTGAGCTTGATTGGGACAAGGTCAACGTCAACGGCGGCTCGATTGCGCTCGGCCACCCGATTGGCGCGACGGGCTCGATCCTGATCGGCACCGTGATCGACGAGCTGGAGCGGCGCGGCGGTCGCTACGGCCTCGTCACGATGTGCGCAGCGGGCGGCATGGCCCCGGCAATCATCGTCGAGCGCGTCGACGGCTTCGTCGACTGACCCGGCAGGGCGCGCACATGATCGCTGACACCACGCCCGTCATCATCGGGGTCGGGCAGTATTCGGAACGGGTCGGAGAGCCCGGCTACGAAGCGCTGTCCTATATGGACCTCGCCGGACGGGCGCTGGGGGCGGCGATTGCGGATTCGGGGGCGAGCGGGTCGGTGGCAGGTGCCATCGACACCCTCGCCGCGATCCGCGCCTTCGAGATGTCGCGCCCGGATCGCAAGCCGCCGTTCGGGGCTGCGAACAATGTGCCGCGCGCGATTGCGAAGCGGGTGGGGGCCAACCCTGCCCGCGCAATCCTGACCACGACCGGCGGGCAGACCAACCAGCAGTTGGTGGGCGAGTTTGCTTCGGCCATTGCTGCGGGGGAGAGCCAGTGCGCGGTGATCGTCGGCTCGGAGGCGATCTCGACCGTGCTGGCGCTCTCGGCCAAGGGCGAGATCCCCGACTGGTCCGAGGCAATCGAAGGCGACTTCGAGGATCAGGGTTTCGGGGTCGAGGAACTGATGGAGCCCGTGCTGTTCATGCACGGCGCGAGCGGGGCGATCCCGCTCTATGCGCTTGCGGAGAACGCGCGGCGGCACCGGCTGGGGCTAGGGCTGGAGGAATACCGGCTGGAAATCGGCAAGCTGTTTGCGCCCTTCACCAAGGTAGCGGCGGCCAACCCGCATTCGGCGGCTCCGGTGGAGCGCAGCGCGGAGGAACTCGCCACCGTCACCGACCGCAATCGCATCGTCGCCGAGCCCTATCCGCGCATGACGGTCGCGCGCGATCAGGTGAATCAGGCTGCGGCGATCATTGTCGCTTCGGCTGGGTTGGCGCGCGAACTTGGCGTGCCCGAGGACAAGTGGGTCCACATCCACGCCGTCACCGCCGCGACCGAGCTGAAGCTCTCGCAGCGGCCCGACCTAGCGGGCAACCCCGCCTCGCTCGCCAGCGTCGATGCGGCGCTGGAGCGCGCGGGGAAGGGCATCGAGGCGATGCGCTACATCGACTTCTATTCCTGCTTCGCGATTCCCGTCTTCAACCAGTGCGACCACTTCGGCCTTTCCGCCGACGACCCGCGCGGGTTGACGCTCACCGGCGGCCTCCCCTTCTTCGGCGGGGCGGGGAACAACTACTCGGCCCACGCCATCGCCGAAGCGGTGCAGCGTGTGCGCGGCGATCGGGGCAGCTTCGCGCTGGTCGGCGCGAATGGCGGGTGGATGAGCAAATACGCTACCGGCATCTACTCCACCGAGCCTGCGGATTGGTCCGCCAACGACCGCTTCGCCGTGCTCCCCAAGGCCACCGACAAGGTGCCCGTCGCGCGCGAACCGGTCGATGCCGCGACGGTCGAGACCTACACCATCAACCGCGGCCCCAAGGGCGCCGAGGCGATCTTCGTTGGAAAGAGCGACGCGGGCGAGCGGGTGGTGGGCAACGCCGACCTCACCGACCCCGCCACCAGCGCAGCCTTCGAAAGCGGTGAGCCTTTCGGCTTGCGGCTCAGCCTCGCGCAGGATGAGCGCGGGCGCACCGTGGGCCGCATTGCACCCCTCTAGTTGATGAAACACCGCTGGAGGCGGTGCTTGCGCGAATCGTCAATTTGGCGTAAGTAGTTTCAATTGAAACTATCTCGCCAGCGGGGACCCTGCCGATGAACGCGCCTTCCAAGACTCAAGAGGCTCACGACCTCTTCGACAACCCCGCAGGCCTCGACGGGTTCGAATTCGTCGAGTTCTGTGCGCCGGAGAAGGGCGTGCTCGAGCCGGTGTTCGAAGCGATGGGCTTCACCCGCGTCGCGCAGCACCGCTCCAAGGACGTCCACCTGTGGCGGCAGGGCGGCATCAACCTGATCGCCAATTACGAGCCGCGCTCGCCCGCATGGTACTTCGCGCGCGAGCATGGCCCCTCGGCCTGCGGCATGGCGTTCCGGGTGCGCGACGCTGCCGCGGCCTATGACCACCTCATCGCCAAGGGCGCCGAGCCGGTCGCTGTCCAGACCGGGGTTATGGAACTGCGTATCCCCGCGATCCGCGGCATCGGCGGGGCGATCCTCTATCTGGTCGACCGCTACGAAGGCGCGCAGACCGGCAACGGCCTCACCATCTACGACATCGATTTCGAATACCTCCCCGGCGTCGACAAGCACCCCGAGGGCGCCGGCTTCCACACCATCGATCACCTCACCCACAACGTCTATGGCGGGCGGATGAAGTACTGGGCCGACTATTACGAGACCCTGTTCAACTTCCGCGAGATCCGCTTCTTCGACATCAAGGGCGAGTATACCGGCCTCACCTCCAAGGCGCTGACCGCGCCCGACGGCAAGATCCGCATCCCGCTCAACGAGGAAGGCGAGGGCGGAAAGGGCCAGATCGAGGAGTTCCTGCGCGCCTTCAACGGCGAGGGCATCCAGCACATCGCGCTTATCTGCGAAGATCTGCCCGCCTGCTGGGACCGCCTGCAAAAGCTCGGCGTGCCCTTCATGACTGCCCCGCCCGCGACCTATTACGCGATGCTCGCCGAGCGCTTGCCCGGCCACGGCGAGGATGTCGACGCGCTCAAGATGCGCGGCATCCTCTTGGATGGCACCACCGAAGGCGGCTCCCCCCGCCTGCTCCTGCAGATCTTCGCGCAGGCGCAGGTCGGCCCGGTGTTCTTCGAATTCATCCAGCGCAAGGGCGATGACGGCTTCGGCGAGGGCAACTTCAAGGCCCTGTTCGAAAGCATGGAGCGCGATCAGATCCAGCGCGGGGTGCTCACGATCGAGGAACCGGCGGAGTGACCCGCGCCCGGCTGGGGCTTGCCGCGCTGGCGGCGCTGGGCCTTGCCGGATGCAGCATGGCCGGGGCCAAGGGCGATGACGCCGCGCCCGCAGACGGAGCGATCCGCGCCGACCTCTACCAGTGCGAGGGCTGCGAAGGCGCGCTCGAAGCCGATGCTGCATCGCTGGCGAACCATGCGGCGATGGCGTCCGCCGGAGAGCCGGGCGAGCCGCTTCATATCGACGGCACCGTCTACACCGCCGACGGGAAGACCCCTGCGGCGAGCGTGGTGATCTACGCTTACCAGACCAATGCCGAGGGCCTCTATGCAGGTGGCAAGCCGGGCACCGAGGCCTCGCGCCGCCATGGCCGCCTGCGCGGCTGGGTCAAGACCGGCGCGGACGGACGCTACAGCTTCGATACGATCAAGCCTGCGCCCTATCCCGACGACACCATCCCCGCCCATATCCACTTCACGATCCTCGAGCCGGGCAAGCGTCCCTACTGGATTGACGACATCGTGTTCGACGGCGAATTCGGCGTGACGCCGGAGTACCGCCGCAGCATGACCAACAAGGGCGGCAACGGGATCGTCCCTGCCACCCGCGACGCGCGCGGACGCTGGTCCGTCACCCGCGACATTATCCTTGAACGCCATCCCGAGTGAGAGGCAACCGACCCATGACCCACCCCGTAAACCATCCCGTCCAGCTTGGGGGCATCCACCACGCCGCCTACCGCTGCAAGGACGCCAAGGAGACGGTGGAATGGTACGCCCGCGTGCTGGGCATGACCTACACCACCGCCTTTGCCGAGGATCACGTGCCCTCGACCGGCGAGTATGATCCCTACATGCACATCTTCCTCGATGCGGGGAACGGCAACATCCTCGCCTTCTTCGAGCTGCCCAACCAGCCGGAGATGGGGAAGGACCCCAACACGCCCGCCTGGGTGCAGCATCTGGCGCTGAAGGTGCCTTCGGAAGAGGCGCTGTTGGCGGCCAAGGCGCATGTCGTTGGCTTGGGGATCGACGTGCTCGGCCCGACGCATCACGGCATCTTCAAGTCGATCTACTTCTTCGACCCCAACGGTCACCGGGTGGAGCTCGCCGCCGATATCGGTACGGCCGAGCAATATGCCGAACTCGCCCGCGTCGCCCCGGTGATGCTGGAGGAGTGGTCCGAGACCAAGACTGCGCCGCGCCACGCCGATTGGCTCCACGAGATTGCGCGGGCGGAACACGCCAAGGGCTGACGCGTCCACATTTGATCTGACGCAAAGCGCTCTCCCGCCCGCTCCCCCACCTTGGGCCATCCAAGAGGGGGAGTCGGCCCATGCGCATTCTGTTCGTTCATCCCAATTACCGCTCAGGCGGGGCCGAGATTGCCGGGACGTGGCCGCCCGCGTGGGTCGCCTATCTCTCCGGGCCGCTGCGCCGCGCCGGTTTCGACGACATCACGTTCGTCGACGCGATGACCGAGGGGCTGTCGGACGAGGACCTCGCCGAGCGCATGGCCGCGCTCCAGCCCGATGTGGTCGGCACCACCGCGATCACCCCCTCGATCTACGCCGCCGAACGCGTGCTGGAGGTCGCTGCGCTCACCGTGCCCAAGGCGGTGCGGGTGCTCGGCGGGATCCATGCGACCTTCATGTATGCGCAGGTCCTCGCCGAGGCGCCGCATATCGATGTCATCGTGCGCGGGGAAGGCGAGGAGATCGCGGTCGAGCTGTTCACCGCGATAAGCGAAGGCCGCTTCCCCGCCGAAGCGCGCGCCATCAAGGGCCTCGCCTTCCGCGAGGGCGACACAGTGGTCGCCACCGAGGCCGCCGACACGATCAAGGACATGGCCTCGATCAAGCCAGACTGGGACATCCTCGACTGGAACCAGTACACCTACATCCCGCTCGGCACCCGGGTCGCCATCCCCAACCTTGCGCGCGGGTGCCCCTTCACCTGCTCGTTCTGTTCGCAATGGAAGTTCTGGCGCGATTACCGTGTGCGCGATCCCAAGGACGTGGTCGACGAGATCCAGGAGCTCCACGAAAAGCACGGCGTCGGCTTCTTCATCCTCGCGGACGAGGAGCCCACGATTAACCGCAAGACCTTCATCAAGTTCTGTCAGGAGCTGATCGACCGCGGCCTGCCCGACAAGGTGAAGTGGGGCATCAACACCCGCGTCACCGATATCTACCGCGACAAGGAATTGCTGCCCTTCTACCGCAAGGCCGGCCTCGTCCATGTCAGCTTGGGTACCGAAGCCGCGGCGCAGATGAAGCTCGACCGGTTCAACAAGGAAACCAAGGTCGAGGAGAACAAGCAGGCGATCAAGCTGCTGCGCGATGCCGACATCTTCGTGGAAGCGCAGTTCATCGTCGGGCTCGATAACGAGACCCCCGAGACGCTAGAGGACACCTTCCAGATGGCGTGGGACTGGCAGCCCGATCTCGCCAACTGGGCGATGTACACACCCTGGCCGTACACCCCGCTGTTCGAGACGCTGAAGGACCAGGTCGAGGTCCACGATTTCAGCAAGTACAATTTCGTCACCCCGATCATGAAGCCCGCCGCGATGGAGCGAGGCGAATTGCTCGACGGGGTGATGAAGAACTACCGCCGGTTCTACATGAGGAAGGCGCTGTTCAACTATCCGTGGCGCGGAACCGGATTCCGGCGGCGCTATCTGCTGGGATGCCTCTATGCCTTCTTGCGCGCGGGCTTCAAGCGGACCTTCTACGATCTCGGCAAGGCGGGCTACTGGGGTCCGCAGACCGCCAAGAAGGTCGAATTCCACTTCGACGAAAGCCGCGCCGCCGCATTGGACGCCGCGGGCGACTGGGAAACCGCAGCCGACCGTGCCGCACAGGCGCAGGAGCGCCGCGAGGCTGTCCGCGCGCAGATGAAGCAGCGGGGTGAAGGCCGCAAACGGGATCGGATCGATGTCGATTGAGGCGCGGATCCTCGGCCGCCGCAAGCCCGGCGCTTTGATCGGGCCCAACGCGGTGCTCCAGACGGTGGCGGTGATGGAGGAGCGGCTGGGACACGCCGACACCGCCGCCATCCTCGCCGACGCGCAGATCGCCCGCCTTCCGAGCGGCGAGCACATGATACCCGAGATCGAGGCGCTGCGGCTCCACCGCTGGATAGCGCTCCACGATCCGATGGGGGCGCTGGTTATCGCCGAGGAAGCGGGTGCGCGCACCGCCGATTACATCATCGCCCACCGCATCCCGCGCGCCGCCGCGTGGCTGCTGCGCCATCTGCCCGCCCGCGCCGCCGCGCCGCTGCTGATGGCCGCGATCAGGAAGCACGCCTGGACCTTCATCGGCGCCGGCACCTTCGCGCCAACGGACGCATGGCACTTCGCCATCGACCGCAGCCCTGCCGTTGACACGCTGCCCCCGCCCGAGAGCCTGTTCGCGTGGTATGCGGCGGTGTTCACCCGGCTCTACAGCGTGCTCGTCGCCCCCGATTGCGCCTGCCGGATGATCGAGCCTGCCGCCCCGTGCGACATGGCGCGCAGCTACGCCATCACTCGCGGCTAGCGCGCAGCGCAGGACAGGCGGATCTCCCCGCCCGCGAGATCATAGGTGATCGACGAGCAATGCGCGATCTGCTCGCGGCCGATGCGGGTGAGGAGATCAGGCTTGCCGCGCCCCTTGCGGCGGCTGACGAGGATCGTGCTGGGGTCGAAACGCGGATCATCCGCCGCGATCTCGCCCACCCGGCGCGGCTCGCCATAATCCTCGACCCGCACCGCGAAGCGCGTCAGCGCCAGATCGCCGAGCATGATCGGCTCGGCGATGCGCATCATCCGGGTCGGGCGCTCGACACCGAAGTCCATTACCGCAATGCCGCCCGAATCCGGCTCGAACCCGCCTTCCTGATGGGTGGCGATGAAATTGGCGGTGGGGGCGGTGATGAGGTTCTCGCTGCGTTCGGGCACGAAGATCATCATCAGCTTCTTCTTGCCGACCACCACCACGGTGCCGAGCCGGGTGTTGCTGCCGCCGGCGCGCTGCAAGGCAAAGCGCTGGAGGGTCTCGGCCGATGTGGCCTCGTGGTAGGCGAAGGTCACGCGGGCATAGGGCAGGCTGTGCACGCCGATCACCCCGTCGGCCTTCGCCGAGGCCGCGCGGGGCGCCCAGGCGACGGTGAGCGGCACCGGCCCGGCCCCGAAATCGGCGAGCGCGGGGGCGGATTGGCCTTCGACCACCACCGGTCCGAAGCGCCACCCGCGCCGGTTTTCCGCCACCAGCAAGGCCCGCGCGGCCACGTCCGGGTTGACGACCGGCGGCCCGAAGGCCTCGGCACTGACCTCGAGCCGGACGGGCACGCCGTTGATAGTGAGGGCAATGATATTGTCGCCGCGCAGCACCAGTTCATCCGGCAGCGCGGCGGGGGCGGGGGTGACAGGCAGGGCGCCGGTCTCCTGCGCGACGGGGCCGGACGCCGGCACCGCAATCAGGGCGACGGCGGTGAGCACCAGAGCGATACGGGGGAATGAGCGCGCGGCCATGATCGAGCAACGACCCGGGCGCGGCGGTGTTCCTATTGCCTGCGCTGGCGCTTGCGTTCGGCCATCCGGCGGTCCCGCTCCAGGACCACCACATCCACCACCTCTGCGCGCTCCAACATCCACCAGAGGAGGCCGGCGAGCCATCCGATGAGCCCAGCGCAAAACAGGAACGCCCCGCCACCGAAATCGGGACCGTCAGGATTGGCTTCAAGATGGGACGCAAACCACAGGGCCAGCGCACCGAGCGGCACCAACCATGCGGTGAACTGGAGCCATCCCGATAGGCCGCGCGGCATTATCGTGAAATGGCCCGCTGCACGCTTGTACACAACGAAGGGCTTCCCCTTCTTAGGCGACGCTGTCTTGCGGGAGTCAGTCATTTGCGATGGTTGGTAAAAATGGCGCTGACAGCGGTCAATGCCCCCTTATGGCTAGATGCGCGGGCCACTTGCCAATTACAAACAATTTTTTCCGGCTATCTTGAATCCCCCCCTAGTCGGTCGGCGGAGGGCGGGCGACCGCGCCGTTGCGGCTCGGCGCGCGCCACCTTCACCCCGCGCCGCGCCAGCGCCTCGCGCAGCAGCACCTCGATCTCGGCGTTCACGCTGCGCAGTTCGGCATCGGCGAGCCGCTGCACCGCATCGTGAAGCGCCGGATCGAGGCGCAGGGGAAAGGCCTTCCTTGCAGTCATGGCCGGATCAGTAGAGCGACCCTGCATTGACCACCGGCTGGGTGTCACGCTCGCCGCACAGCACCACCATCAGGTTCGACACCATCGCCGCCTTGCGTTCGTCGTCGAGGTCGACAACGCCGCGTTCGCTCAGCTGAGCGAGCGCCATCTCGACCATCGTCACCGCGCCCTCGACCAGCTTCTTGCGGGCCGAGATCACGGCTTCGGCCTGCTGGCGGCGCAGCATCGCGCCCGCGATCTCGGGGGCATAGGCAAGGTGGGTGAGGCCGCATTCGTCGACCGTGATCCCGGCGACCGACAGCCGCTCGATCAGCGCCGCGCGCAGTTCCA
This sequence comes from Erythrobacteraceae bacterium, assembly GCA_027487015.1. Taxonomy (GTDB): domain Bacteria; phylum Pseudomonadota; class Alphaproteobacteria; order Sphingomonadales; family Sphingomonadaceae; genus Erythrobacter. The sequence goes on from JAIYEK010000269.1 coordinate 14,708, forward strand.
CCGCGACCTCGTCGTGATTGCCGCGCAGCGTGACTTCGAGGTGCTCGATGTCGTCGTAAGGGTAGCGCGAGCCGATCGCGCGCACCGCCGCCTCGATCTGGGCGGTGACGAATTCGCGGTAGTCGTCGACATCGAACAGCGCCTGCGCGGTGTCGGTGACGCGCCACACGACCTGGGCTGCCATCTCGATCGGGTTGCCGCGCGCGTCATTGACCTTGATGGTCTGCGAAATGACGTTGTTGGCGCGCACCGCGATCTTCTTGCGGCCGAGCCACGGCAGCACCCAGCGCAGGCCCTCGCTGCGGTCGGTGCCCTTGTAGGCGCCGAACAGCTGGATCGCGGCGGCTTCGTTGGGGTTGATCATGTAGAAACCGGTGAGGCAGAACAGGCTGAAGAAGGCCGTGACCAGCGCGCTGACCAGGAACATGCCATGGGGCGGGCCATCGCCGCGCACCGCCATGACGAACAGCCACGCGGCCAGCGCGGCCAGCGCGAGGCTGAGCAGCAGCATCACATAGCCGCTCTGGGTCGCAGCCGGATATTCGCGGCTGCGGTTGAGAGCGGGAGTATCAGCAGAGGACATGACGAATCTCCATTTTCCGATATAATTGCGATATCATTTTTATATCATGGATCAGGATCGTCAAGCGGATTCGAAAGCCCGGGAGCGCGCGCGGCGTGCATCATCGCTTGGCGCGCGCGGGCGTTTCGCGGTAGCACACGTGCCGCGGCAGCATGACGCGCGGGGAAAGGGGGCATTGGCGATGGACAGCGGCGACACCTCGGCTCCTGCGCCCGCGCGCCCGCTGCTGTTCGTCAGCTATTCGCGCACTGATCTGGAGCGCGCGCGCCCGGTCATCGCGCTGCTCGAGCAATCGGGTTTCGAGGTGTGGTGGGACGGGCGGCTGGAGGGCGGCGAGAACTATCTTCAGACCACCGAGGCCGCGCTCGAAACCTGCGCCTGTGTGGTGGTGCTGTGGTCGGCCACGTCGGTGGCCTCGCACTGGGTGCGCGACGAGGCCCAGCGCGGGCGCGAGCGCGGGTGTCTGGTGCCGCTGACCATTGACGGGACGATGGCCCCGCTGGGCTTCCGCCAGTTCCAGCTGCTCGACATCACCGGCTGGGACGGCCGGGCCGAGAGTGGCGAGGCTGCGCGCATCCTCGTGGCGGTGCGCGCGCGGCTGGGCGGAGATGCGGGCGCGCCGGTCACCGCGGCCGCGCCCCCGCCGCCACCCCTGCCGCAGAGCCCCGTGCTCTCGCGGCGCACCCTCGTGCTTGGCGGGATCGGCCTCGCGGCGGTCGGGGGCGGGCTCGGCGCATGGCAATCCGGCTTCTTCGGCAGCCCCGCCTCGGCGGCGACCTCGATGGTGGTGATGCCCTTCGCCAACGAGACCGGCGACCCGGACAAGAAGTTCTTCTCCGATGGCCTCGCGCGCGAGCTGCGCACTATCCTCTCGCGCAACCCGCGCCTCAAGGTCGCCGCGCCCACCTCATCGAGTGCCATCGAGGGCGAGGATGATTTCGCCATCGGCCGCAAGCTTGGCGTCGGCCACATCCTGCGCGGCAGCGTGCAGCGCGATACCGCGCGGGTCAGGGTCTCGGCCGAACTGGTCGAGATCGAGGGCGGGCTGGTGCGCTGGGCGGAGACCTATGACCGCGCGCTCGAGGATGTTTTTGCAGTCCAATCCGAGATCGCCGAAACGGTCGCGCTCTCGCTGGTGGCGGGGATCGCGTCGGACAGCGAGGCGCAGCAGTCGATCGCGGCGCAGAAGGATGTCGGCGGCACGCAGAATGTCGCGGCCTACGAAGCCTTCCTGCGCGGGATGGCGCTCTATGATCTCGGGGCGGGGGGCGATACTGACCGCGCGGCGCTGGTGCAGTTCGAGGCCGCGATTGCCGGGGATCCGGGCTACGCCGCCGCCCACGCCATGCGCGCGACGATGCTGTCCGCCATCGCCAATGCGGCGACCGATCACGACGAGGTGCGCGCGCTCTATGACAAGGCGATCGCCGCCGCCGAGCGCGCTATCGCGCTGGAGCCGCGGCTGGCGCAGGGGCACATCGCGCTCGGCTTCGTGCTCAGCAACGGGCAGCTGAACCGCCGGGCCGCCCTGCCGCATTATGAGGCCGCCGAAAAGCTGGCGGCCGGTGATGCCGATGCGCTGCGGTCGGTGGCGATCTTCTACTCCTTCGGGGCGAAGCAGGCGGGCGAGCGTGAGCGGGCCCAGCAGCTGATCGCCGAGGTGCTGAAGCTTGACCCGCTCAATGCCCGCGCCTTCCGCTCGGCCGGCAATATCGCGCTGTTCCGGCGCGATTATGCTGCGGTGCTCGGCAACATGAAGCGCGCTCTGGAGCTCAATCCGAGCCTCGTGAGCGCACAATTCGCGATCTCGGTCGCGCGGCTGATGCAGGGCGATGCGGCCGGCGCGCTGGTCGCGGCAAGGGCCGAGAAGGTGCCTATGTTCCGGCTGACCGCGAGCGCGATTGCCCATGCCAAGCTCGGCGATGCGGCGGCAGCCGATGCTGCCTTCGCCCAGCTTGTGGCCGATTACGGGGACGCCGGGCTCTACCAACAGGCGCAGGTGCAGGCCCAGCGCGGCGTGGTTCCGGCGGCGCTCGACGTGCTCGAAAAGGCCTATGTCGCGCGCGATCCGGGCCTGCTGTGGATCCGCAACGATCCGCTGCTCGACCCCTTGCGCGCCGAGCCGCGGTTCGGGGAATTGCTTTCGCGGCTTGGCTCGTGATAGCATTTTGCAGCCCGGACACAGGGGGCTTGAACAGGGGAAACGAGAATGAAGAAGATCATGACGTTCGCGGTTGTTGCCGGGGCGGCGCTGGCTCTCTCGGCGTGCGGTGGCAAGACGGAGGAGGCCCCCGCGGCCGAGCCGACCGCCGAAGAAATGATGATGCCTGCCGAAGAGACGCCTGTCGCCGACGCGACCGACGAGGCCGCGGCTGCCGCCGAAGGTCAGGAAGGCACCGGCAACCCCATCGGTCCGGGCAAGGGTGGTCCGGCAGCGACCGCCGAGTAAGCACGCGCTAATGCAAGCCCCGCGCGGGATGGTGGCATGACGGCTGCTCTCCTGCGCGGGGCTTTTCTTGTGCCGGTCACCGCGCCCGGTTTGCCGGTGCGCCCGGCTTGAAGCCCGGCAGATTAGCCTGCAGCCATGTCTGCACCCGCGGGTGCCCGATGCGGATATAGCGGCTGGGAACCCCGGTCGTGCTGCACTTGTCTCCGCTGCTCACCACGCCGATCAGGGTCGGCACGCCGCGCTGGTCCTCGTAAGTGACGAGCGGCCCGCCGCTGTCGCCGGTGCAGGCCTGTTCGCGGTTCGCCCCCATCGCGCACAGCACCGAATCCTTGCGCCAGTCGCGATAGGCGGTGCGCGCGGTGCAGGTCGCGGGATCCTCGAGCTCCAGCCGCACGCCCTGGAGGGTCTTGGACGGGGTCGGATCATCGAGCGACTGCCGGCCCCAGCCGAAGGCGAACACCGGCGCCGCGGGGCGCACCTGCCGCTCCGCCAGCGAGCGCGTGTCGACCGCGATGCGCCGCGCCCCGAAGGCGAAATCGCCCCGCGTCCCGCGCTTGGGATCATACTGGACCAGCGCAATGTCGAACTGGAAGGTCTTGGGCGAGTAGTCCGGGTGCCGGATCACCCGGAGGATCGGGTAGGTGTTGCCCTCGGGCGCGGCGGGCTCGATCACGCCGAGACGGATGCGGTAATCGTGCTCTTCGATCTTGTAGCCTTGGTCGTAGGTGCAGTGCGCGGCGGTGATGATCCAGCCGGTCGCGACCACCGATCCGCCGCACGCCTCGCGGAAGCCGACCACCTGCCGGCCGAGCTTGGCCGGACGCCACAGCAGCGCTTGAAACGGGGCAAGCTCGACGCGGTTCACGGCAAAGCCGCCGATCGAGGCCGCGATATTGATGCAGGCCTCGTCGGCATAGGTGCGGCCCTCCCACGCGACCACGGAAGCGAGGCAGCTGCGGGCACGCTCCTCCGCCTCCTCGCGCGCCCTTTGCTCAGCCTCGGCCCGCGCGGCGGCGGCCTGTTCCTCGGGGGTGAGAACGGGGGGCATGAGATCCGTGGCGAGGGTCAGCGGGATCGCGGGATCGCGCGCCTCGCGATCGGCGAGGTGCTGGCAGGCGCGCGTGTCGCCGGTGTCGCAGGCATCGGCATAAAGCGCCGCGGCGCGCGGCAGGTCCTGCTCCAGCACGGTGCCCTCGGCGAGGGCATCGGCAAGCGTCCTGCAGGCCGCGCCCTCGCTGGCGGCGCAGCCGCGCGCAAGATGGCGCTCGATCGCCGCGGCATCGGCCTGCGCGCTGGGTGCCAAATCGATCAGCAGCCGGCCCGCGGGTAGGCAGGCGTCGATGACGCCCGCTTCGCAGGCGGCGCCATAGAGCTGCGCAGCGCGCGGGCGGTTCGCATAGGGCCCGTTCTCGTTGGCCAGCCATCGCGCTTGCGCAGCGCAGGCCTGCGGCTCGCCGCGCTCGCAGCTTGCGGCAAGCCCCGGGTAGGCGCGCAGGTCCGCCGCGCGGGTGCAGGCATAGCCATTGGCAGGGCAGGCGCGGTCGTAGAGCGTGATCGCCGCCTGCACCCCTTCGGGCCCGCCGCGCTCGCGCACCCCGGCAAGGTAGACGCAGGCGAAGGCATCGCCGGCGGAGCAGGCGAGGTCCTTGTATTCGGCAAAGCGCGGGTCGCTCGCCCCCACGCTGTCGCGCACATTGGCGGCGGCGTCGGTGCAGGAGGGCTCGTGGCCGGCACGGCAGTAACGGTCGAGCAGCGCAGCCGCCCGCGCCTTGTCCTGAGCTCCGTCCCCGAAGCGGTTGAGCGACCATGCGAGGGAACGGCAGGCATCGGCATTGCCCTTGTCGCACAGCCCGCCGAGCAGCGCGCGGCCCTCGATGCGCTGCTCCGGCGCGGCGTCGGAGCCCGCCAGCCGGTCGCCGAGATCGATGCAGAGCGCCGTCAGACCGCGCGCGCAGTTCTCGCGCCGTTGCGCCATCGCGTCGTCAGGGCCGCGACCTTCGAACCGCCGGTTCTCGATGTTGTCGGCATCCAGCTGGCAGCCTTCGATCGACCCCAGGCGGCAGGCGCGGGCCGCGAAGTCGAGGGCTTCGGGCATGCCCACCTTGTCGACCGTGCCGGGCAGCAACGCCGCGAGCAGGTAGCAGCCGCGCGCCTCGGCAGCGTTGCAGGCGCGGCGCAGGACCTGCTCGGCGACCGGGCGGTTGAACGGGCGGCCTGCGCCTTGCATGAAGGCCTCGCCCAGCCGCGTGCAGGCCGCGGCATCGCCGGTGAGGCATGCCGTCTCGGCGGCATCGGCTTTGGCCTTTTCCTGCGCGAGCTGCGTTTCCGGCTTGGTGCCGAAGAGGTCGGACGAGTAGGTGATCCGCTGCTCATAGACATAGGACGGGGTTGGCAGCAGGTCCTGCGCGGCGAGCGGCGCGCCCCCTAGCCACAGCGCCATCAGCGCCGCCATGCCTATCGCCAGCTTTCCGCGCATCAGCCGCACTCCCCCGCAAACCCCACGAAATATGCGCTTTTGCCGGCAGCGCGTCAAACCGGCCGCGCTTCGCGCTTGTAAGCGGGCGGGGGGTGCGATTAAGCACGGGGGCGACGCCCGTTGCCGTGCGGCGGGGGCGAGGGGGAGCATGTTCGTGCCGAAGCCAGCCAGCCTGCCTGACCCGATCCGTGCCAGCTGGCAGCCGCATCTCGCGCTCGGCATCACCGGCCACCGCGCGACCAATCCCGCCTATTCCGCCCACGCCGCCGCGATTGCCGCCGCGCTCGAAGCGCTGTTCGCGCGGATCGACGCGATCTGCGCGGGCCTCCCGGGGACACGCGGCGAGGTGCGGCTGCACAGCCTGCTGGTCGACGGGACCGATCAGGTTGCAGGCGAGCTTGCCTTGGCGCGCGGCTGGGACCTTGCCGTGCCGCTGCCCTTCGGGCCTGCGCTCAATGGCGCGATCAACGCCCATCCCGAAACCCTCGCCGATGTCGATGCGCTGCTCGGCGGGCGAGCGGCGGCCAATCCTGCGGTCGAGGCCAAGGCCGCCGCGATCCGCGCGATCACCGCGCGCGCGCACCTGTTCGCGCTGGCCGACCGCGACGTCGCAATCGAGGCGCTGTGGCGCGCCCACCTCGCTGACCCTGCCGACCACGCCGCCGCGCGCGCTTTCGAGGCGCTGGCATCGGACAATGTCGCGCTCGCCGGCCGCGTGATGATCGAGCACACCGACCTTGTCATCGCCGTGTGGGACGGCAAGGTCGCGAACCTTCCCGGGGGCACCGGCCACACGGTTGCCGAGGCCTTGAAGCTCGGCGCGCCGGTGCTGCTGATCGATCCCGCACGGCCCGATACCTGGCGCATCCTCAGCCGGCCCGAGGAGCTGGGGCAGAGCGCCGCGCCCGATGCTGCGCCCGATGTGGACCGCCTTGAAGCGATCATCCGCGCTGCGGTGGTGGTGGAAGGCTGGAGCCCCGATCTCCTGGCGCGCGAGCGCTGGCGTCCGCGATCAAGCCGCGCTTTCGGCCTCTACCGCCGGATCGAGCGGGTGTTCGGCGGAGGCGGGTGGTTCGGCTCGCTGCGGACCACCTACGAAGCGCCCGAGGCGATTGCCACAGGCAGCGGGGCGAGCATGATCGCGGCCGCGCGCGCGATGCCGGGGGAGGATCCCGCGGTCACCCGCCAGCTCGCCGAGGACGTGATGCCGATGTTCGCTTGGGCGGACGGCGTCGCCAACCGCCTTGCCGATGCCTACCGCTCGGGCATGTGCGTCAACTTCGTGCTGGCGACGCTCGCGGTGATGGTCGGCATCCTGTTCCTGCCGGCGGACATGGCCGGATACAAATGGGTCTTTGCCCTCATCGAGCTGCTGCTGCTGGGCGGCATTCTGGCGATGACGGCGGCGGGATCGCGGCTCGGCTGGCACCGGCGCTGGTTTGCGACGCGGCGGGTGGCGGAATATCTGCGCCATGCACCCGCGCTGCTCTTGCTCGGCGTGGTGCGGCCGACCGGGCGCTGGCCCAGAGGCGGAGGCGCGGCGCGCTGGCCCGAGCATTTCGCCCGCCATGCCCTGCGCGCGGTCGGCTTGCCGCAGGTCGCGGTGACGCGCGATTATCTGCGCAGCGGCCTTGCCGGCGCGGTGCTGCCGCATGTCACCGGCCAGCGGATCTATCACATCGCCAAGGCGCACAAGCTGGAGACGGTCCACCACCGGCTCGACAAGGCGGCCGAGACCTGCTTCGCGCTCGCGGTTGCCTCGGTGCTGGCCTATCTCGTCCTCAAGGGCGCGGGGGTGATGGGCTGGGTGCCCAAGCACCTTGCGAGCGATCTGTCGCCGCTCTTCACCTTCCTCGGGGTGGCCTTCCCGACACTGGGCGCGAACCTTTCGGGCATCCGCTATTTCGGCGATTTCGAGCGCTTTGGCGCGATCTCGCGGGTGGCGGCGGAAAAGCTCGGCGCGATCGAGGAGCGGATCGGCCTGCTGCTGTCAGGCGCGGACAGCCTGCTCACCTATGGCGCGGTGTCCGACGTGATCCATGCGCTCGATGAAGCTGTGGTCGAGGAGATCGCGAGCTGGCAGGCGGTGTTCGGCGCCAAGCACCTCGCCCTGCCCGCCTAGAAGGCAGCCGCGCGCATCGCCCGCGCGAACAGCGCGCGCCGGACCGGGCCGCCGATGGCGATGGCGAAGGGCGCGACGTCGCGGGCTGCGGGCCACAGGATGTCGGCGGCGGGATCGCATCCTGCACCGGCATCGAAACGAGTCAGGCCTTCGAGCGCGGCAAGCTCGGTCACCCGGCGCACCAGCAGGCGGTGCGGCGCATAGGCGGCAAGGCGGGTGTCATAGGCGCTCGCCAGACCATAGCCGCGTCCCTCGGCGACCAGCCAGCCCGACATGGCGACGATGGTCTCGCCCGCGCTGAGGCTGACCAGCCGCACTGCGCCGCGGCGGTGGCCTTCGCGGATCGCGGCGCGCAGCAGTTCGGGCGCGGGCCGCACGATCCCGGCGCCGCGTTCAAGCGCGAGGAAGGCGGCAAGCCACGGCTCGCAATCGCCCGCACGGCTGTGCAGCGCGAGGCGCACCGGCCCCGCATGGGCAGCGAGCCGCGCCTCGAGCGCCGCGAACCGCTTTTCGAACACGGCGGCGGCGCGCGGGTCGCCCGGTTGGCCGGCAATCCGCGCGCGGCGGATGATGCGCTTGCCGGCTTGCAGGAAGCGGCCCTGCTCGGCGCACAGGCTGTCGAGCGCGAGCGTGGCGGGATCATCGAGCGGCAGGTCCTGCACGATCAGTCCTGCGGCAAAGCCGGGGCGCCGATCGAGCCGGGCGAGCAGCGCCGCCCAGAAGGCGCGCTCGCCGCCGGGCCTCAGCAGCGGGGTGCCGATTCCGGCTGCGGGGTTCTGCCAACTGCGCAGCACCGGGAGGGCGCCGAGCCTCCCGAGGCGGAGCGGGAGCGCGCCGAGCCACGCGCCCGCCGCATCGCAGACCGTCGCCAGTCGCAGGTGGTCTCTTGTCAGCGCCAGCGCGGGGGCCATCAGCCAGTCGGCGGCGAAGATGTTGCCGGGTGCGGCATTGCCGCTCAGCTCGGCCCAGTGCCGATGGTCGGGCACAGCGAGCTGGCCTGCGTCGAGGAGGTCCGCGCGCAGCCGGCCGTCCCCTGCAAGAGGGGTGAAATCATGGTGCGCACCCGCCGCCCCGCGCCCATTGCGCAGCCCCTCGGATGGCACCGAGATGGGGTCGATCAGCGACATGATTGCGGCCCTGTGCGAGAAACCCTGCTCGATTATTCAGAGCTTTACGCGCGATCGGGTGAAAGGCCGGTTAACGCTGGGCTTTAGCCATGTTGGCGCGCCAGCACTCAGTATCCGCTCGCCTGCCCGTCCTTGCGCATTTCGGTCGCGCCCGTGTAGACGCCGGTCACCGGATCGCGGGCGATTGCCTGATAGCCGCCGAAGGGGATTCCGGTGGTCTCGACCTCGATCTTGTGGCCCATCGCCCTGAGCGCCTCGACGGTTGCGGCCGGAATGCCGGGTTCGACCTGCAGCACGCCCAGCATGTCGACCGGCGCCGTGTCGGCGGGGCTTCCGGCCAGCGCATCGGTCGGCTGGCGGCCGCCATCGTGGTGGAGCCGCGCCGCGTCGCCCGCCTCCTGCAGGTTCATGCCATAGTCCGCGAGATTGACCAGCACCTGCACATGCCCCTGCGGCTGCATCCCGCCGCCCATTAGCCCGAAGCTGGCCCAGGGCTTTCCGTCCTTTCTGATGAAGGCCGGGATGATCGTCTGGAAGGGCCGCTTGGCGGGCGCGTAGGCATTGGGGTGTGCGGGATCGAGGCTGTAGAGCTCTCCCCGGTCCTGGAACATGAAGCCGAGGCCGTCGGGCACCAGTCCCCCGCCCATCCCGCGGTAGTTGCTCTGGATAAGGCTGACCATCATGCCGTCCTTGTCGGCGACGGTCATGTAGGTGGTGTCGCCTTCCCCCTCCAACTTGGGCGCGATCAGAGCGCCGGGGGTGAAGGCGGGGGTGGCCTTGGCGGGGTCGATGAGGGCGAAGCGCTGCTTGCCATAGTCATCGGTGAGCAGCTCTGCCGGGGCCTTGGCGAAGGCAGGGTCGGCATAGAAGCGCGCGGCATCCTCGAAGGCGAGGCGCTTGGCCTCGGTGATGTAGTGGAGCACCTGCGGGCTGCCGCGCTCCCACTGCGTGAGGTCGATATTCTTGAGGATGTTGACCATCTGTAGCGCGGCAAAACCCTGCGAATTGGGGGGTAATTCGCACAGTTCGTAGCCCTTGCGGTAGTTCACGCAGGCGACGTCGACCCACTCGCTGTCATGCGCCGCGAAATCGGCGAGGGTGAAGGCGCTGCCCTGCCGCTGGAGGTAGCCCACCATCACCTTGGCGAGCGGCCCCTTGTAAAAGGCATCCCGCCCGCCTGTCGCGATGGTCTCGAGCGTGTTCGCAAGGTCGGGGTTGCGGAACATCTCGCCCGGCATCGGCGCGCGGCCATTGGCGAACCAGACCTTGCGCGCGTTGTCGAATTCGAACTTCGTCGTCTTCTGCTGCCGCTCGTAATTCTTCAGCCCCCGGTCGAGATACATCGCGATCACCGGGGCGACCGGGTGCCCCTCGCGCGCGTAGCGGATCGCCGGCGCGAGCACCTGTTCCATCGGCAGCTTCCCGTAGCGCGCGTGGAGTTCGAACCACGCATCGACCGTGCCGGGGATGGTGATCGGCAGCGGGCCGACGGGGGGCAGGCTGGTCGCGCCTGCGGGGAGCTTCGCCTTCAATTGCTCGAGCGTCTGCCCGGCAGGCGAGCGGCCCGAGCCGTTGAGACCGACCAGTTCGCCGGTTGCCGGATCGAGCACGATCGCGAACAGATCGCCGCCGATGCCGTTGCCGGTCGGCTCCATCAGCCCGAGCGCGGCGTTGGCGGCGATGGCGGCATCGACCGCAGAGCCGCCTTGCTTCAGGATATCGAGCGCGATCTGGGTTGCGAGCGGGTGGGCGGTGGCGGCCATCCCGTTCGGGGCGACCACCGGAGAGCGGCTCCAACCCGCCCCCACCGGCCGCGCGCCCGGGCCGATCCCTGCGGTCGCCTCGGGCGTGGTGCCAGTGTGGGCGGGGGCTTCCTGCGCAGCCAGCGGCGCGAGGGCGCCAAAGAGTATGGGGGCGGAGGCGGCGAGGATCAGGGAAGCGCGTATCAACATGCCGCGCACCCTAACCCCCGCTCGCCCCCGCGCAAGCCTCAGCCGAAGGAGAGCACGTGCATCAGGCGCCCGGGGACGAGGAAGGCGGCCAAGCCCGGGAGCATCAGCGCCAGCAGGTAGGTGCGCACCAGATGGTTCTTGTGCGCCGTGATGTTCCCGGCGCGTGCAGTCTGCATCACTTTCCACGCAGCATGAAAGGTCAGCGGCACGAAGAGGTGGATCCAGCTGAAGCTCCCGCTCGTCTGGATGAAGATCGCGGTGGTGGCGGTGATCAGCATCAGCACCATCCAGACCTTGCCGAGCTGACGGTGGAGCGCGGTGCCCTTCCGCGCCAGCAGCAGCCAGCCGCCCAGCGGAATGGTCGGCAGGACGGCGGCGACGTGAATGATGACCGGCAGCTTGGCGTAGCCGCCCACGTCCGGCGCTAGCCCCAGCGCCCAGCGTGACAGTGCCCAGAGGATTGCAAAGCTCATGGTGAAGCAGGCGAGGCTGATCGCGGTGCGCGCGGCTGGGCCGATGTCGAAGCCGGGCTTGGCGCCGGCGCGGCTGCGGGCGGTGAAGGGCAGGGTGATGGCGGTCATGGCGGGTCTCCTCGAAGCGGTGCGTGGTTGCTGAGACCCGGAATGCCGCCGCCCCGTTCGCGGGCAATCGCGCCTTCGCGGACGGGCGGGGCATTGCGCGAAATGTCCCCAAATCCGCCCGCCTGCCACTTTACGAAGCGCGAATGGGCAGCCAGTCTGCCGCCATGTCCGCTCCACCGGTCTCGCCCCGCCACACCCTGCTGCGCCGGATCATCATCGATCTGTCGGTGATGACCGTGATCGGCATCTTCCTTGCGATCATCGGCCCCTTCGGCAGCATCGCCGCACCGTTCCCCGAGCGGCTGGTGACATGGCTCGGCTTCGCGTGGCTCGGCTATGCTTGCTACCGCCCGATGCAGACGGTGGTGAGCTGGGGCGAGCGCGCGCTGGCGCTGCCGCGCTGGGGGATGCTGGCGGCGACCTGTCTGGTGGCGACGGTGCCGATGACCTTCGCGGTGATCGCGGTGAACAGCCTCGGATCGGGACAGTGGCGCTGGGCCGGGCTGGAGGGGTGGCTGGGCACCTATTTCTCGGTGCTGGTGATCGGCTCTGCGGTGACGGTGCTGTTCAATCTTATCCAGCGGCAGGGTGATGCTCCGGCGCCCGTGCCGATGACGACGCCCGCACCCGCACCCGCGCCCGTGTCCGCACCAGCGCCCCCTGCGCTCTCGCCCAATCCGCTGTTCGACACCCTCCCGCCCGAACTCGGCAGCGAGATCGTCGCGCTCGAGATGGAGGACCACTACGTCCGCGTCCACACGGTGCTGGGTTCCGCGCTGGTGCTGATGCGGCTGCGCGACGCGATGGCGCTGGTCGGCGAGACCGAGGGGATGCAGGTCCACCGCAGCTGGTGGGTCGCGCGCGCCGCGGTGGAGGACGTGGTGCGCGAGGGGCGCAATGTCCGCCTGAGGCTTGCGCGCGGGATCGAGGCCCCCGTCGCCCGCGCCAACATCACGACCTTGCGCGACGCGCGCTGGATCTGACCGCGGGAACGAAAAAGCCCCCGGTGTCACCACCGGAGGCCTCTTATTCGCTTTCGCTTTGGCAGCGCGTCAGGGCGCGGTAGGCGCCGGTGCCGGTGCCGCTTCCACAGCCACGGCGGGCGCGGCTGCCGCTTCGCCCGGCTCGCCCAGCGCGGTGCGGATCGCGCCCTGATCGTGCAGCTTCACCAGCGCGTCGACAAAAGCGAGATCCCACATCTCCTCGAAGCCCGAGATCGAGAACTTAGGCAGCGTTCCTGTGCCGGTGGTGGTCACCGATTGCACCACGGTGCCCTTGGCGCGGTCGAACAGCTGCCATTGCACCGAGATGTCGATCGTGCCCTTGAAGCCATCGACCGATGAGCAGATGTTCATCGCGGTCGGCGCCATCACCGCGCCAAGCAGCACGTCACCCTTGGCGGCGGATTCAGTGGCAAACAGGTCGTTCGCCTTGGTGATGAGGCTGACCCCGCGATCGTTCAGCGCGCGCGCGACGAGGCCGTCATAGCGCTCCTGATCCTGGGTCTTTTTCTCGGCGGGAAGTTCGATGTGGCTCGGGAAGACACACAAGGTGCCGCCCTTGACCCGCGCCTTGATCCGGTTGGTTTCGGTGTCGAGCACCACCTTCGAAAGTTCGAGCGTGCGGGCCGAGGCGGCAGGAGCCGGGCTCGCCGGCGCAACTTCCATCGGAGGAGGGGGCGGCGCCTCCTGCGCCAGCGCCGGCACCGCCAGCCCGATCAATCCCGCTGCCACAATAGCCCGTGTCATCCGCATCATATCTGCCCCCTGTTGGTCCTTGCCGCGAGGACTAATGCCGCCCTTTGCGCAAGGCAAGACAGGGCGGGCCAACGGATTGGCAGACGGCGCAAAAAGGCCCCCGGTGTCGCCACCGGAGGCCTCTTTTTGTTTCATCGCATCAGAGCGGCTCAGGCGTGATACTTCGCCCAGCTTACATCGAAGCGGTCCGCGTTCATCACCTTGTTCCAGGCCGAGATGAAGTCGCACACGAACTTGCCCTCGTTCCCGCTCTCGGCATAGACCTCGGCCTGCGCGCGCAGGATCGAGTTCGAGCCGAACACGAGATCGGTGCGGGTCGCGCGCCACTTCTCTTCGCCCGTCGCACGGTCGACGCCGACATATTCCTCGTCCCCGCTGTCATCGACCGGCGACCACTTGGTCCCCATGTCGAGCAGGTTGCGGAAGAAGTCGGGCGTGAGCTTGCCCGGGGTCTCGGTCAGCACGCCAATGCGGTGGCCGTGGTGGGCGTGATCGCTCACCGCGCCCAGGGCCCGCATCCCGCCGACCAGCACGGTCATCTCGGGCACCGACAGGCCGAGCAGGTGCGCCCGGTCGATCAGCATTTCCTCGGTGCGGACCTGCGCCTTGGTCTTGAGGTAGTTGCGGAAGCCATCGGCAAACGGCTCGAGCGGCTCGAAGCTTGCGGCATCGGTATGCTCTTCGGTCGCATCGCCGCGCCCGCCGAGGAACGGCACGGACACGTCGAAGCCGGCATCCTTCGCGGCCTTCTCGACTGCTGCCGAGCCCGCCAGCACGATCGCGTCGGCCATCGAGAGGCTGCCGCGATGCGCTTCGATGGTGTCGAGCACCTTGGCGAGTTCCTCGGGGTCATTGACCGCCCAGCCACGCTGCGGTTCGAGCCGCACGCGCGCGCCATTGGCACCGCCGCGGTGGTCAGAACTGCGGTAGGTCGAGGCCGAGGCCCAAGCCGCCTTGACCAGCTCGCGGACCGACAGGCCCGAGGCAAGGATCGCGTCCTTGAAGCGGGCGATTTCGGCATCCGAGGGGGTGGCCCCCGCCGGAACCGGGTCCTGCCAGATCAGCGTTTCTTCCGGCACTTCCGGCCCGAGGTAACGCACCTTCGGTCCCATGTCGCGGTGGCACAGCTTGAACCACGCGCGGGCGAAGGCATCGTCGAGCTGTTCGGGATGGGCCAGGAAACGCTCGGAAATCTTGCGATATTCCGGGTCGTTCTTGAGCGCCATGTCGGCCGTCGTCATCATCGTCGGCACGCGCTTGTTGGAGTCGCGCGCGTCGGGGGCGAGGTCTTCCGGATCGGGGTTGATCGGCGTCCACTGGTGGGCACCAGCGGGCGACTTTACCAGCTCGAAGTCGTACTTGAACATCAGGCGGAAGTAGTCGTGGCTCCACGCGATCGGGTTGTTCGACCAGCTGCCCTCGATCCCCGAGGTGGTGATGTTGCCGCGCGCGATGTCGTCGGCATCATTGAGCCAGCCAAAACCCATCAGGTGCAGGTCTTCGCTTTCGGGAGCGCCGCCGAAGGTGTCAGAAGGTTCTGCGCCGTGGGCCTTGCCAAAGGCGTGGCCGCCTGCGGTGAGCGCGACGACTTCCTCGTCGTTCATCGCCATGCGGGCGAAGGTTTCGCGCATGTCGCGGGCCATGCCCTCGGGATCATGCGGGTTGCCCTGCGGACCTTCGGGGTTGACGTAGATGAGGCCCATCTGGATCGCGGCGAGCGGGTTTTCGAGCGCCTTGCCTTCTTGCGCGTTGATGCGGGTGGCGACGCCTTCGTTGACCCACTGCTCTTCGGTGCCCCAGTAGACGCTTTCAGGCTCGAACACGTCCGCGCGGCCGCCGCCGAAGCCGAACACCGGGCCGCCCATCGATTCAATCGCGACATTGCCGGTGAGGATGAACAGGTCAGCCCAGCTGATGTTCTTGCCGTACTTCTGCTTGATCGGCCACAGCAGGCGGCGCGCCTTGTCGAGGTTGCCGTTATCAGGCCACGAGTTGAGCGGCGCAAAACGCTGCTGGCCCGAGTTGGCGCCGCCGCGCCCGTCACCGGTGCGGTAGGTCCCCGCCGCGTGCCAGGCCATGCGGATGAAGAAGGGGCCGTAATGGCCATAATCCGCCGGCCACCAGGGCTGGCTGTCTGTCATCAGCGCGGTGAGGTCGGCCTTGAGGGCGGCGTAATCGAGCGCGTTGAAGGCCTCGGCATAGTCGAAGTCCTCGCCATAGGGATTGGCGCTCTTGCCCTGCTCGGTCAGGATGTCGACCTGCAGCGCCTGCGGCCACCAATCGCGGTTGGTGCGGCCCAGCAGATTGCGCATGTCCATGCTGCCGTGGAAGGGGCAACCCCCGCTCATCTCTCCGGTTTTTGCGTCCATGATGTGTCTCCTCTCACGTTCAGACTCGCTTGGGAGCGTAGTCTATGTGGGGAGGATGACGCTTTCAGGATATTGCGTCCAATCGATTAATGCGGAAGATTTGATTGAGTGAGGCGATCAGTGCGGGCGGGTAGGAATGCGATCTTGTTCGGCCCGCGTGCGCACTCCATAACTCCAGCATGAGCAAAGTCGCCTGCACGCAATGCGGGGCCATGATCCTGCCGCGCACCGCCGCGGAGACCGGCGGTATCTGCATGGCCTGCAAGCAGGGCATCCGCGCCAGCATGGAGGCGTCACGGGAATTCTACCAGAAGCTCAAGGAGTACGATCCGTATCGCGAGCTTTGGATCTGGCTGGTCGGAAAGTCGCAGGCCGACCTTGGCCTTGCCACTCTCTCGGAAGCCCACCGACATTACTTCGCCGTGGGGGTGCTTGAGGGCGAGGTCTACAATGGCGGCTTCGACCAGTTCTTCTCGAACAGTTCAGGCGCCTACTACGCTCTGGCTGTCGAGGGGCTGGAGGCGCTGAAGGCCGAGGCATCGCGGCGCCTTCTGCAGGACGCGGCGCGGCTCTTGTTTGGAGAGGAGCCCCCGCCATTGGACCGGCAGCAGCGCTGGGACGTCATGATGCGTTACGTTCAGCCGAAGAGCGACGAGGAGCCGGTCACCCCAGAATTGGACGCGCTTGATCGAGAATTCTGGGAGGACCCGGATAAGCTGGGCGAAAAGCTTGCCGCTTTCGCCCAGCAATCCGGAATACTCGAACCGTTCGTTAGGCCCGCTTAAGCCGCCTTCGCGACTTCCTCGACCGGCTCGTTGCGGATGAGGAAGTCGAACGCCCCCAGGCCCGCCTTCGCGCCTTCGCCCATCGCGACCACGATCTGCTTGTGCGGCACGGTGGTGCAGTCGCCCGCGGCGTAGATGCCGGGGATGTTGGTCGCGCCGTGGTCGTCGATCACGATTTCGCCGAACTTCGAAAGTTCGAGGCCCGTTTCGCGCAGCCATTCGGTGTTGGGGACGAGGCCGATCTGGACGAACACGCCTTCCAGATCGATGCGGCGCTCGTCGCCATTGGCGCGGTTCTTGACCACAAGGCCGTTCACGCGGGTGCCGTCACCCAGCACTTCGGTGGTCTGGCCATTGGTGATGATCTCGACATTGGTCATCGAGCGCAGCTTGCGCTGAAGCACCTCGTCGGCGCGCAGCTTCGTGTCGAACTCGATCAGCGTCACGTGGCCGACGATCCCGGCAAGGTCGATCGCCGCTTCTACGCCCGAGTTGCCGCCGCCGATCACCGCGATGCGCTTGCCCTTGAACAGCGGGCCATCGCAGTGCGGGCAATAGGCCACGCCCTTGTTGCGATACTCCGCCTCGCCCGGCACGCCGAGGTTGCGCCAGCGCGCGCCGGTCGAGAGGATCAGCGAACGGGCGCGCAGGGTCGCGCCGTTGGCCATCACCACCTCGTGATAACCGCCGACGTCCTTGGCCGCGCGCAGTTCCACCGTGCGGGCGAGGTCCATCAGGTCGATCTCGTACTCGCCGACATGCTTCTTGAGGCTGTCGGTCAGCTTCGGCCCTTCGGTGTAGGGCGTGCCGGGGAGGTTCTCGATCCCGAGCGTGTCCATCAGCTGCCCGCCGAAGCGTTCGGCCGCGATGCCGGTGCGAAAGCCCTTGCGCGCGGTGTAGACCGCCGCCGCTGCACCCGCCGGGCCGCCGCCGACCACCAGCACCTCGAACGGTGCCTTGGCGGCAAGCTTCTCGGCCTGCTTGGCACCCGCATTCTTGTCGAGCTTGGCGAGGATCTCGGCCAGCTCCATCTTGCCGTTGTAGAAGGGCTCGCCGTTGAGGAAGGTCGCGGGCACCGCCATGATGTCGCGCGCCTCGACTTCGTCCTGGAAGGTGCCGCCTTCGATCAGCGTCGCGTGGATGCGCGGGTTCTCGAGCGCCATCAGGGTGAGCGCCTGCACCACGTCGGGGCAGTTGTGGCACGAGAGCGAGAAGAACATCTCGAAATTGTAATCGCCCTCGAGCGCGCGGACCTGCTCGATCAGATCGGCGTCGACCTTGGGCGGGTGGCCGCCGGCCCACAGCAGCGCGAGCACGAGGCTGGTGAATTCATGCCCCATCGGCAGGCCCGCAAAGCGCACCCACTTGTTGGCGTCGCTCGCGCGGCGAATGACGAAGCTGGGCTTGCGGGCATCGGTCCCGTCAAAGCGCGCGGTGACGAGGTCGTGCAGCGCCGCGATCTGCTCGATCAACTGACGGGTCTGGCGCGACTTCTCGCTATCATCGAGCGAGGCGACCAGTTCGATCCCTTCGCGAAGATTGCCAAGATAGGTCTTGAGCTGGGCCTGCATGGCGGCGTCGAGCATGATGTCCTCCGGGCGCGGGGCGGTTCGCGCGAGAATGGTGTGATCCGTGGGTCAGGGTAACGCGGGGCCGGATGCCGCCGCCGCCCGCAAAGGGGGGGGGTGGGGCGGGGGACATCCGGTCCCGGCTACGACCCGAGGGCGGTTGAGAGCCTTCGGGATTTTGCGACCGGCGCGGGGCCGAGGGGGAGGGGGAGAAGCCCCGCGCTGGTCGGTCTTGTACGGCTTAGATCTTGCCGACGAGGTCGAGCGAGGGAGCCAGCGTGTCGCTGCCTTCTTCCCACGCCGCCGGGCAGACCTGACCGGGGTTGGCGCGCACATACTGCGCGGCCTTGATCTTGCGGGTCAGTTCGTTGGCATTGCGGCCGACGCCTTCGCAGGTGATTTCCATGATCTGGATCACGCCATCGGGATCGACCACGAAGGTTGCGCGGTCGGCAAGGCCGGCGCCTTCACGCAGCACGCCGAAGTTGTTCGACAGCACGTGGTTCTGGTCGCCGAGGAACGGGAAGGTCAGCTTGCCGATCTTGTCCGAGGTGTCGTGCCAGGCCTTGTGGCTGAAGTGCGTGTCGGTCGAGACGGCGTAGACTTCGACGCCCATCGCCTGAAGCTGGCCGTACTTTTCGCCCATGTCTTCGAGCTCGGTCGGGCACACGAAGGTGAAGTCGGCCGGGTAGAAGAAGAACACCGACCACTTGCCTGCGAGGTCCGCGTCGGTGACGGTGAAGAAGTCCTTGCCCTTCTGGAAGGCGGTCGCGGTGAACGGCGTGAGAGTCGAACCGATGATACCCATGGGAGTCTGTCCTTATGTTGGGTCGTGAGGAAAGGGGGTCGTTGCCGACACTGCCCAAATAGGAATTTTTGCGCTGCACAAAAGCTGATTGTTGCGATTGCACAAATCGCTTTTTTCACTCGAAAACGCGGGAACCAATCGGATTTGCCGCTCATTGATGCCCTTGCCCCGCACGCGCGCAATGATAGGCGTTGGCGCCATGCAGGTTCTCCTCACCGGATCGTCAGGCTGGCTCGGGCGCTTCCTTGCGCCGCTGCTGGCGAGCGCGGGGCACGACGTGACCGGGCTCGATATCTCGCCGGGGCTCCACACGGATGTGCTGGGGAGCGTGGCCGACGGCGCGCTGATCGAGCGGCTGTTCGCCGAACGTGGGTTCGAAGCGGTGGTGCACTCCGGCGCGCTGCACAAGCCCGACATTGTCCGCTATCCGGCGAGCGCCTTCGTCGACGTGAATGTCGCGGGCACGCTGCACCTGCTCGAGGCGGCGGTACGGCACGGGACGGGGCGGTTCGTGTTCACGTCCACCACCTCGCTGATGATCACGCGCGCGATCCGTGCCGAGACGGGCAATGCGGCGGTGTGGCTCGATGAAGTGAGCGGGCCGCTCGCGCCGCGCAATATCTATGGCGTGACCAAGCGGTCGGCGGAGGAGCTGTGCCGGCTCTACCACGACCTTCATGGGTTGCCGGTGGTGGTGCTTCGCACCGCGCGCTTCTTCCCGGAGGATGACGACACCCACGCCGTGCCCTCGGGCGAGAACCTCAAAGCCAACGAGTTCCTCAATCGCCGCCTGACGGTGGAGGACTGCGCCGCCGCGCACCTCGCCGCGCTCGAGGCCGCGCCGCGCGTGGGCTGGGGGCTGTATGTGGTGAGTTCGAAACCGCCCTTCACCCCTGCCGATGCCGCGCGGCTGAAGAGCGATGCGGCGGGCCTGATCGCGGAACGCTTCCCCGACGCACCCTCGCTCTACGCCGCACGCGGGTGGGAGCTGCCGCAGAGCATCGGGCGGGTTTACGACCCCTCGGCGATCGAGCGTGATCTAGGCTTCCGCTGCCCAACCGACTTCGCGGCGGTGCTGACGGCGCTTCGGGAGTGCGGGCCGCTGCCCTTCACCCACGATCCGGGCTATATCCCGCCGAAAGAGCTGGCGCGCTAACCCACCTGACCCCGGTGTAGCAGCTTATGATCCGCCAGCACCAGCGCCATCATCGCCTCGACCACCGGCGTCCCGCGGATGCCCACACACGGATCGTGGCGGCCCTTGGTGACCACCTCCACCGCCTCGCCCGCAGAGTTGATCGATTCCACCGGGGTGAGGATCGAGGAGGTCGGCTTGAACGCCACGCGGCACACCACCGGCTGCCCGGTCGAAATCCCGCCCGCGGTGCCGCCCGCGTGGTTGGCGAGGAATTCGGGCGTGCCATCCGCACCCGGTCGCATCCGGTCGGCGTTCTCTTCGCCCGAGAGGCGTGCGGCTTCGAAGCCGTCGCCGATCTCGACGCCCTTCACCGCATTGATGCTCATCATCGCGGCTGCCAGATCGCTGTCGAGCTTGGCATAGATCGGCGCGCCCCAGCCTGCGGGGACGCAGGTTGCGACGCATTCGACAATCGCGCCCAATGACGATCCGGCCTTCCTCGCCGCATCGACCTTCTCTTCCCAGCGCTTGGCCGCAGCCGCATCGGGGCAGAAGAACGGGTTATTGGCGATCTCGCTGTAATCGACGGCAGCTGGATCAATCCGGTCGCCGCCCAACTCGCAGACGTAAGCCGTGATGGTGACCTCGGGGATCACCAACCGTGCCACCGCGCCCGCCGCCACCCGCGCCGCCGTCTCGCGCGCGCTCGACCGCCCGCCGCCGCGATAATCGCGGATGCCGTATTTGGCGTCATAGGCGTAGTCGGCATGGCCCGGGCGATATTGCTGGGCAATCTCCGAATAATCCTTCGAGCGCTGATCGGTATTCTCGATCATCAGCGAGATCGGCGTGCCGGTGGTCTTGCCCTCGAACACGCCCGACAGGATGCGCACGATATCATCCTCGCGCCGCTGGGTGGTGAAGCGGCTGGTGCCCGGCTTCCTCGCATCCATGAAGGGCTGGATGAACTCCTCGGAAATCGCGAGCCCCGGAGGGCACCCGTCGACGACCGCGCCCAGCGCGGGCCCGTGGCTCTCTCCCCAGGTGGTAAAGCGCAGCACGCGCCCGAAGGTGTTCCAGCTCATGGCTCGCCATCTGGCGCAAGTGTGGGC
>JAIYEK010000193.1 GCA_027487015.1 Erythrobacteraceae bacterium
CACCCGCGCCGCCGCGCTCTATGTGCTGCGGACGCTGATCGACGATGCGATCCCGATGAACGACGGGTGCCTGCGCCCCGTGACGCTGATCGTGCCCGAGGGCTCGATGCTGAACCCGAAGCCCGGAGCGGCGGTGGTGGCGGGGAATGTCGAGACCAGTCAGGTGGTCACCGACGCGCTGTTCGCGGCCACGGGCCGCCTCGCGCCGAGCCAAGGCACGATGAACAACTTCACCTTCGGCAACGAAGCCCACCAGTATTACGAGACGATCTGCGGCGGCTCCGGCGCGGGGCCGGATCATCCGGGGACAAGCGCGGTGCAGACCCACATGACCAACAGCCGCCTGACCGATCCCGAGATCCTCGAAACCCGCCTACCAGTGCGGCTCGAGGAATTCGCGATCCGGCGCGGCTCCGGGGGCGAGGGGCAGCACCGCGGCGGCGACGGGGTGGTACGGCGCGTGACTTTTCTGGAGCCGATGCGCGCCAATATGCTTGCTAACCGCCGCAAGGTGGCGCCGCGCGGGCTGGCCGGCGGGGGCGATGCGGCACCTGGGCAGAACTGGGTCGAGCGCGCAGATGGCACCGTGGAACTCCTCGGCGCGACCGGTTCGGTGCAGATGCAGCCCGGCGACACATTCGTGATCCTGACGCCCGGCGGCGGCGGGTTCGGGGAGGGGGACCAATGAACTACTGGCCGTTGGCGGGGATCGCCATCGTCGTTCTGGGCT
The DNA here is from genome assembly GCA_027487015.1 of Erythrobacteraceae bacterium. Taxonomy (GTDB): domain Bacteria; phylum Pseudomonadota; class Alphaproteobacteria; order Sphingomonadales; family Sphingomonadaceae; genus Erythrobacter. The sequence goes on from JAIYEK010000193.1 coordinate 731, forward strand.
TTGCCTTGCGCTTCAATCCGCTGCTGGTGGTGGTGAGCGCGGCGCTGGCGACCGGGGTGCTGGCGGGGCTTGACCCCCTCGCGGTGATCGCGGCGCTGGGCAAGGCCTTCAACGACAACCGCTATATCTCGGTCACGTGGATCATCCTGCCGGTGATCGGATTGTTGGAACGCTACGGCCTCCAGCAGCGCGCCCGCACGGTGATCGAGGGGATGCGCGGGGCGACGATGGGCAAGCTGCTGGTCGCCTATCTCGCCTTCCGCCAGCTTGCCTCGGCGCTGGGGATGAAGGACATCGGCGGGCACGCGCAGGCGGTGCGCCCACTGGTCGCGCCGATGGCCGAAGCGGCGGCGGTGAAGACCCACGGCGACCTGCCCGAGGGAGCACGCGACGAGGTCAAGGCGATGGCCGCCGCGACCGACAATGTCGGGCTGTTCTTCGGCGAGGACATTTTTTTCGCCATCGCCTCGATCCTGCTGATCCAGGGCGTGTTCGAGGCCGCAGGCTATCCGCTGACCCCGCTGGAACTCTCGGTCTGGGCGATCCCCACCGCGCTCGCCGCCTTCGCGATCCACGCAGGCCGCATCCTCGCCTTCGACCGGCGGCTGGGGAGGGCGGGCCGGTGATTACCTATGAGTGGCTCTATCTGCTGGCCGGTGCCGCTTTCGCGGTGTGGGCGGCGCTCTCCGCCAAGGACGGGCGCTGGGGCAATGCCGCCTTCTGGGCGCTGCTCTCGGCGAGTTTCCTCGCCGGCAGCCACCTGTCCGATCTGGCGAACGGCGTACTGGTGTTGGCGCTGGTCGCCATCGCCGGGCTGGGCGGCCTCAAGCGCAGCGATCCGCCGACCACCGCGCCGCAGGAGCGCACAGCCCACGCCGAGCGGCTCGGCAACCGGCTGTTCCTCCCGGCGCTGGTGGTGCCACTGACGGCGGTCGCGGGGACGCTGCTCTACAACTACACGCCGCTTGGTGAGACGGGTCTATTCGAGGCGCGGCGTGAGACGCTGATCCTGTTCGGCATCGGCGTCCTCGCCGCGCTGGTCGGAGCGATGGCGTGGCTCCGCCCGCCGCTGATGGCCCCGGCACAGGAGGGCCGACGGCTGATCGACTCCATCGGCTGGGCCGCGATCCTGCCGCAGATGCTCGCCGCACTCGGCGCGGTGTTTGCGCTCGCAGGCGTGGGCGACATCATCGGCGGGGTCGCGCGGGGCGTGATCCCGGAGGGCAGCGTGTTCCTCACCGTGGTGGTCTTCGCCGCCGGGATGGCGCTGTTCACCATGATCATGGGCAATGCCTTCGCCGCCTTCCCGGTGATGGCGACCGCGATCGGCATTCCGCTGCTGATCCAGACCTATGGCGGCAACCCCGCAGTGATCGGCGCTGTCGGCATGCTGGCGGGCTTCTGCGGCACACTGCTGACCCCGATGGCCGCGAACTTCAACATCGTCCCCGCCGCGCTGCTCGAGCTGAAAGACCAGAACGCGGTGATCCGCCAGCAGATCGGGACTGCCGTGCCGCTGTGGGTGTGCAACGTGCTCATCATCTACGTCGGGGCGTTCCTGCTGTGGAACTGACCGAGGACATCGCCCGCACCTTTGCGCGCGTGGCGCTGGGCCATGTGGCGCGGGCCTTTCCCTACAAGGACGACCACGTCTTCACCGGCCCGGAGGATCTGCGCCTCCCGCAAGAGGCGCACCCGGTGTTCTTCGGCAGCTTCGACTGGCATTCCTGCGTCCACGGCTGGTGGACCCTGCTGACGCTGCGGCGGCTTTACCCCGAGACGCCCGAGGCCGCGCAGATCGCGGCGCTGGCCGACACCACCTTCACCGCTGAGAAGCTTGCGGCAGAGCTCGCCTATCTCGAACGACCCTCGTCGCGCGGGTTCGAGCGGCCCTATGGCTGGGGCTGGCTGATGTACCTCCACCACGAGGCCGCGCGCCACGGCGACCGCGAATGGGGTGCGCGGCTCGAACCACTGGCGCGGGCCTTCGCGGCGCGTTTGCGCGATTATCTCGGCATCCTCACCTATCCGATCACCGTCGGCACGCATGGCAACACCGCCTTCGCGCTGGTGCTCGCGCGGCGCTGGGCGATCACGAACGACCCCGCGCTGGTCATGCTGATCGACGATTGGGCGGAGCGCGCCTTCGCCCACCGGCGCGACTATGCTGGGTGGGAGCCGGGGGGTGACGAATTCCTCTCCCCCGTCCTCACCGCCGCGCTGCTGATGAGCGAGACCATGCCGCACCTCGCCTTCGCCCCGTGGTTCGCGGCGCTGGTGGAGGAGAACGGCTGGCTCACCCGCGAATGCCGCCCCGTCACCGTCTCCGACCGCTCGGACGGCAAGATCGCCCATCTCGACGGGCTGAACCTCAGCCGCGCCTGGTGCCTGCGCGAGATCGCCCGCGCGCTCGGCCGCACCGATCCGCAAGACCCGCTCCAGCGCCTTGCCGAAGACCACCTCGGCGCCGCGCTCCCCCATGTGGCGGGCGACTACATGGGCGAACACTGGCTGGCGAGCTTTGCCCTCCTCGCGCTGCACCCCGCGACCCCTAGCGGCAAGGCTTGACGCCCCTTGCTTTACGGGGACGGCAAGTTGACCGCGCCCCTGCGTCTGTTAGCCTCGCGCGCAACAAAACCCCACAAAGGGGTGTCAACGGGGAGAGAACCTTGCGCCAATTGCAGGGAATGGATGCGTCTTTCGTGGCGCTCGAGACGCGCAACTCGCCGATGCACATCGGCTCGATCCTCGTCTACAACCCCGAAACCGCGCCCGGCAGCTTCGTGCGCTTCAAGGACATCCTCCAGTTCATCGGCGCGCGTGCGCAATTAAGCCGGACGATGCGCCAGCGGCTGGTGCGGGTGCCGTTCGACCTCGATTACCCCTATTGGGTCGAGGATCCCGACTTCGATCTCGAATATCACGTGCGCCATGTCGCGCTGCCGAGGCCCGGTGACTGGCGGCAGCTTTGCATTCAGGCGGCGCGCATCTTTGCGCGGCCCTTGGATCTCGACCGGCCGCCATGGGAGTTCACCGTGGTCGAGGGGCTGGACAATGTCCCCGGCGTTGCTCCCGGCAGCTTCGCGATGGTCACCAAGGTCCACCATGCCGCGATCGACGGGATGAGCGGGATCGACCTGATGGAGGCGCTCCACACGCTACGCCCCACCGATCCGCCGCCGAACAAGCCCGACACATGGAAGCCCGAGCGCATTCCCAACCCCATCGAACTGCTCGGCAAGAGCTACTTCAACGCGGTCACCAACCCGCTGAAGCAGCTGGAAGTCGCCGCCAAGGCAGCACCGGGCCTCGCCAAGGCGATCAAGGGCCTGGTGGTCAAGGACTTCACCGTCAGCGCCGACATGCTCGCGCCCAAATCGCGCTTCAACCGCGCGATCTCCCCGCACCGGGTGGTCGAGGGGCGGAGCTTCAAGCTCGCCGACATCAAGGCGATCCGCGCGCTGGCCGAGGGCGCGAAGGTCAACGACGTGTTCCTCGCCATCATCGGCGGGGCGATGCGCAAATATCTGCTGGCGAAGGACGATCTGCCCAAGAAGACACTGACCGCCATGGCCCCGATCTCGGTGCGCGCAAGCGGCGAGAAGGGCGACATGGGCAATCAGGTCGCCGCGATGATCGCGCCCTTGGGCACGCATATCGAGGATCCGGCGGAGCGGCTGGCCTTCGTCTTTTCGAAGACCGCCAACTCGAAGGCGATGTCCGACGCGATCGGTGCGCGCAACATGACCGAGATGAGCAAGGTCTCGCCCGCGCTGTTCATGGCATTGGGCGCGCAGCTCTACACCCGCCTCGGCCTCGCCAATCGCGGGGTCGCGCCGCCGTTCACCACGGTGGTGACCAATGTCCCCGGCCCGCCGGTGCCGATCCACTTTGCGGCCGCGCGGCTCGAAAGCATGATGGGGCTGCTGTGCCTCACCGACGGGCTCGGCCTCGGCCACGTGGTGCAGTCCTATTGCGACGAGGCGACCATCGCCTTCACCGCCGACCGCGAACTGCTCCCCGACCCCGATTTCTACGTGAAGTGTATCGAGGATAGTTTCGCCGAGCTGCTTGCTGCTACAAAGGCTGCAACCGCCGCGCCGAAGCCCGCGTCCCAAGCGCAGCCCGCGCCCAAAGCGCAGCCCGTGCCCAAAGCGAAACCCGCACCCAAAGCGAAACCAGCGCCCAAACCGAAACCCGCGACCAAGGCCAAGCCCGCATCCAAGGCCAAAGCGGCACCCAAACGTGCCTCTGCAAAGACCAAGCCTGCATGACCGGCCGCACAACCGAACCGAAGAAGGATAAGAAAATGGCCGCAGCAGCTTCGCTGAAAACCTCACCGGACCTCGTGGCCCGCCCACCGAACCCGATCCTGACCCTGACGGAAGGGCGCGCGCTGTTCGAACTCGGCGCGTTCTACATGACTCGCCCGATGCTGGCGCACCTGCCCAAGGGCGATGGCCACGCGGTGCAGGTGCTTCCGGGCTTCATGGCCAGCAACACCTCGACCGTGCCGCTGCGCCGCCTGCTGGGGCAGCTCGGCTATGACGCGCATGGCTGGGACAGTGGGCGCAATGTGCGGGTCGACAATGCCTTGATCGCGCGGCTCGAAAACCAGCTCAAGCGGCTGAACGATGCCAGCGGGCGCAAGGTCTCGCTGGTCGGGTGGAGCCTCGGCGGGGTGCTGGCGCGCGAGCTTGCCAAGCTGCACCCCGACCGGGTGCGGCTCGTCATCAGCCTCGGCAGCCCGATTTCCGATGACCGCAGCCACACCAGCGCTGCGCGGCTGTTCGAGCTGCTCAACGGCAAGGAGCCCGAGGCGATGAAGGGCGGGCGCTTCCGCCGTCTGGACGAAGCGCCGCCGGTGCCGACCACCTCGATCTTCACCAAAACCGATGGGATCGTCCACTGGCGCGGATCGGTGCAGAAGCCCTCGGCCACGCCGAGCGAGAATATCGAGGTCTATGCCAGCCATTGCGGGCTTGGGGTCAACCCCTCGGTGATGATGGCGATTGCCGACCGCTTGGCGCAGCCCGATGGCACGTGGTTGCCGTTTCGTGCGCCGCTCGTCAGCAAGTGGTTGTTCCCGCGTACCGACCTCGATTGAGCGCTTTTCGGGCATTGCGGGACGGAATTGACAGGGTGAGTGCCAAATCTTAGGCTCGCCCGGCAATGACCCTTCCGGACACCACGCGCACCTCGCCTGCCACGGCCTCTGACGGCCGCCGTGCGCGCAGCCGGTCGAGCCGGGCCAAGATCGTTGCCGCGATGCTCGATCTGGTGGCGAATGGCGAAGTTTCGCCGAGCGCTGCGCAGGTGGCCGAGGTGGCGGGGGTGGGTCTTCGCTCCGTGTTCCGCCACTTCCGCGACATGGACGCGCTCTACCGCGAGATGGCCGAGGCGATCGAGGGCGAGCTTCTCCCGATCCTGATGCGCCCGCCCGAGGGCGCGACCTGGCAGCAGCGCCTGTTCGACATCGCCGCGCGCCGCGCGCGGATGTTCGAGACGATCATGCCCTACCGCATCTCGGCCAATGTCCGGCGGTTCGAGTCCGCCTTTCTGATGGAAGGCTACCGCCGCCAGCTGCGGCTCGAGACCGAGGCGCTCGCCGCGCACCTGCCGCCGGAGGTGCAGGATGACGAGGCGGGGGCGCGGGGGCTCAATGTGATCCTCAGCTTCTCGACCTGGCGGCTGCTGCGCCATGACCAGAACCTGCCGCCCGAGGCGGCGGCAGCGGTGGTGCGACGGATGCTGGGCGACGCGCTGGCGCGTTGGCCGCAAGGATGATCCGCGGCTGGTTCGTCCTTCTTGCCTGCGCGCTGCTCGCGGCTTGCGGCGAGGCGGGGGCGCCCGACGCGCCTAGCCCAAGCGCCTGCACCGGGCTTGCCGATGACACAATGGTGTGGATCCCCGGCGGCTCTTTCACCATGGGCGAAGACCCACGCTACCCCGAGGAAGGCCCGCCGCGCCGCGTGACGGTCAAGGGCTTCTGGATGGACGCCCACGAGGTCACCAACGCCCAGTTCGCCGCCTTTGTCGCGGCGACCGGCTATGTCACCGTCGCCGAGCGCGAGCCTCCCGTCCTCCCCGGCGCGCCGCCCGAGATGGCGCAGCCGGGCTCCGCCGTGTTCCGCGTGCCGACGCCGGACGACCGCACATGGTGGCGCTGGGCGGTGGGCGCGCAGTGGCGCGATCCGGAGGGTGACACAGCGGGAATCGCGGGGCAGGAGCGCGCGCCGGTGGTGCAGGTCGCCTATGAAGACGCGCTCGCATACGCCAAGTGGGCCGGCAAGGCGCTCCCCGATGAAGCACAGTGGGAATATGCCGCCCGCGCCGGCGCGGCCGCTCTGCCCGAGCCGGTCGACGGGAAGGGCAAGGCGCAGGCGAACTACTATCAGGGCGTGTTCCCGGCCCGCGACCTCGGCACCGATGGCTTCACGGGCCGCGCCCCGGTCGGCTGCTTTTCGGCCAATGCGTGGGGCCTCCACGACATGATCGGCAACGTCTGGGAGTGGACATCCACCGCGCAACCACATGCCGACGACACGCCGATGAGTGGTGTCATCAAGGGGGGCTCTTTCCTGTGCGCGGCCAATTACTGCGCCCGCTACCGCCCTGCTGCGCGGCAGTTCCAGGAGCGCGGGCTGGGGACCGACCACATCGGATTCCGCCTGATCGACACCCGTCGCCCGCCGCCGCAGGATTGACGCAAAGGGCTGCTAATGGCATGCATAGTGCCAATTTGTTGGGGAAGGGGCCAACCGTGAAAGTCCTACACACGCCGGAACAGGCATTTAGCGCGATTTCGGACTTCCCCTATGCGCCCCATTATGCCGAGGTGCGCGACGCCCAGACCGGCACCCCCTTGCGCATCCATTACATCGACGAGGGGCCCCGCGATGCGCCGGTCGTTCTGATGATGCACGGCGAGCCGACCTGGTGCTACCTCTACCGCCACATGATCGGGCCCGTAGTTGAAGCGGGCTACCGCGTCATCGCCCCCGACCTCGTCGGCTTCGGCAAGTCGGACAAGCCTGCCGCCAAGACCGATTACTCCTATGCCCGCCACGTCGCATGGATGCTCCAGTGGCTCGAGGGGCTCGACCTCAAGGACGTCACGCTGGCCTGTCAGGACTGGGGCTCGCTCATCGGATTGCGCCTCGTCGCCGCCGCGCCCGAGCGCTTCCGCGCCGTCGCGCTCTCCAATGGCGGCCTGCCCGAGGGCGGCCCCGCCCCCCGCGCCTTCGCGATCTGGCGCGCATTTTCGAAATACAGCCCGCTGTTCCCGATCGGCAAGATCATCGCCAAGGGCACCAAGCGCGCGCTCTCGGAAGCCGAAATCGCCGCCTATGACGCGCCTTTCCCTGACGCCAGCTACAAGGCGGGCGCGCGGATTTTCCCGAGCTTCGTGCCCTTCGCCGGCAACGCGGCCGTGCCCGACCAGCGGGCGGCATGGAAGGTGCTCGACACATTCGACAAGCCCTTCCTCTGCGCCTTTTCCGACGGCGATCCGATCACCCGCACCGGCGAGACGCGCTTCATCGGCCGCGTCCCCGGCACCGCGGAGCAGGCCCACCGCACCCTCTCAGGCGGGCACTTCATTCAGGAGGACGATCCGCAAGGCTTCGTCGCCGCCATTCTCGATGTCGCCGCCAAGGGAGCCCCGCAATGATCGTCACCAACGCACTCCACCCCAAGCCCGAACAGGCGATGGCCTTCTTTGGCGCGGATGATGGCCAGCCGATCTGCATGGTCAACCTGCTGAAGTTCAAGGACAAGGCGACCTATGCCGACGGCTCCGAGCCCGAGCTTTCGGGCGCCGAGGCCTATGCCCGCTACGCCGCAGGGGTCACCGCCTGCCTTGCAGCGGTGGGCGGCAAGGTGCGCTTTGGCGGGCCGGTCACCGGCCTGCTGCTCGGCGAAGTCGAGGAGCTGTGGGACATGGTGGCCATCGCCGAATACCCGTCGCGCAAGGCGATGATGGCGATGGTGCAATCGCCCGAATATCAGGCGATCACCAAGCACCGCGAGGCGGGGCTGGCGGGCCAGCTCAACATCTGCACGCGGGACAGGGATCAATGAAACGCTGGCACAAGGCGTTGCTCGGCACGCTCGCCGGGCTGGCGCTGGCCGCGGGCGGCGCGTGGACCTTCCGCACCGACCTCGCGCTCGCGCTGGTGCGCTGGCGCAGCGCGCAGCCGATCGGCCCGAACCGCCCCGTGCCGTGGCAGCAGGGCCCCGCGCAGGCCGCGCAGAGCCCGGCCGAACGCCCGCCCAATATCGTCTTCATCCTGTTCGACGATCTGGGGATGAACGACCTCTCGACCTTCGGCGGCGGGATCGCGGGGGGCAAGGTCAAGACCCCGAACATCGACAAGCTCGCCGCCGAGGGCGCGATCTTCACGCAGGCCTATGCGGGCAACGCCACCTGCTCGCCGAGCCGCGCGCAGCTGATGACCGGGCGCTACGCCACCCGCACCGGGTTCGAGTTCACGCCGACGCCTGCGGGCTTCCCGCGGATCGTGCCGATGGTCTGGAACCAGATGCACCCGGACCGCCCGCCGATCCTCACCAACGACGCTGCCGAAGCCTCCGCGCCGCCATTCGAGGAGCAGGGCCTGCCGCCCGAGGAAGTGACCGTCGCCGAGGTGCTCAAGGCGCGCGGCTATCACACGGTTCATATCGGCAAGTGGCACCTCGGCAATGCGCCCAAGTTCCTGCCCGGCGCGCAAGGCTTCGACGAGAGCCTCAACATGGACGGGTTGCTGCACCTGCCCGAGGACGATCCGCAGGTCGTCAACGCGCCGATCGATTTCGACCCCATCGACCGCTTCCTGTGGGCCTCGGCGCATTATGCCACCAGCTACAACGGCGGGGAGAAGTTCGCGCCCGGCGGCTATCTCGCCGACTACTGGACCGACCAGAGCCTTGAGGTGATCGAGGCGAACCGCAACCGGCCGTTCTTCCTCTATCTGGCGCAGTGGGGCGTGCATTCGCCCTTGCAGGCGACCAAGGCCGATTACGATGCGGTGGGCGATATCGGCGGTCCGGATCGCCTGCGCGTCTACGCGGCGATGATCCGCGCGCTCGATCGCAGCGTGGGGCGGATCATGGCGAAGCTCGAGGAGCAGGGGCTGGCCGAGAACACGCTGGTGGTGATCTCGTCCGACAACGGCGCGCCGGGCTATGTCGGATTGCAGGGCCTCAATGCGCCCTATCGCGGGGGCAAGGGGACCTTCTTCGAAGGCGGCATCCGCGTGCCGCTGCTGGCGCGCTGGCCGGCGCAGGTGGCGGCGGGATCGCGGATCGCGCTGCCCGTCGGCCAGGTCGATCTGATGCCGACCTTCGCTGCCGTGGCGGGTGCGGCCCTGCCTACCGGAGTGGCGATTGACGGGCGGAGCCTGCTTGCGACCCTCACTGGCAAGGGCGCCCAGCCCCGCGCCGATGCCCCGCTGTTCTGGAACAGCGGCTATTACCGGGCGGTGCGCACGGGTGACTGGAAGCTGCAAGTGAATGGCAAGCAGGGCAAGGTCTGGCTCTTCAACCTCGCCGCCGACCCGACCGAGAAGGTCAACCTTGCCGAGAGGGAGCCCGCAGTCCGCCAGCGGCTCATGGCCATGATCGCCGCGCATGAAGCGGGCCGCAAGCCGCCGCTCTATGCCAGCACCTTCGACACCCCGGTCTCGATCGACAAGACCCTGGCCGAGCCCTACCGCAAGAGTGACGAATACATCTACTGGCCCAACTAGGCAGGGGCGCTAGCCGACCTCGACGCCCTTCCAGAAGGCGATCCGGTCCCTGATCTCGGCGGCGGCGGGGAGCGGCTCGGGGTAGAACCACGCTGCGTCCTTGTTGGTCGCGCCATCCACCACCAGCGAGTGGTAGGAGGCCGTGCCCTTCCACGGGCAGCGCGTCTGGGTGCTGCTGGGGGCGAGGTAGTCCGCCTTGACGCTCGCGCGCGGGAAATAGTGGTTGCCCTCGACCACCACGGTCTCGTCGCTCTCGGCGATGACTGCGCCGTTCCATTTTGCTGTGACCATGCTGCGCACCTTTTCGCTTTGCCCACGCGGGCACTGGGACGAGCATAGCACCTCCTGCGCGCTGTCGGGGGAAAACCGCAAACCCGCGCGGATTTCAGACAAACCGCCGCTGCGTCCGCACGCCCGCGGCGATGGACAAGCGGTCCGCCATCCTGTCTAACCGGCGATTATATGGCCCATGTCGACCCGCCTCTTTCCGAACCGGGCACAATGCACCCGCTCGCATGGCGCGACTGGGCGACGCCATCGCGCAGCATCTCGAGCGCCCCGCGCCAGATCCGCGGCGCGATCATCCAGCGCTGGGAGAAGAGCGCGCGGCGCATGGTGCAGCCGCCGCTCGATCACCACTACCTCGTCGTCCACATGGGCGGGCCCAAGCGCATCACCCGCCGCCGCCGCACCGAAACGCTGGTGCGCGAGACCCAGGACCGGGCGCTCTCGGCGATCGAGGCGGGCAGTTCCTACAGCTGGCTGACCGAGGGGCCGATCGCCTTCGGCCACATCTATCTCGAACCCGGCTTCTACGCCCAGACCATCGCCGAGCAGTTCGACTGCGACCCCGCCAAGGTCCAGCTTCAGGAAGTCTTCGGCGAATTCGACCCGCTCCTGAGCCGCTTGCTGACCGCGCTGGTGCGCGCTTCGGAGTGCGACGACATGGCGCTGATGGAGCAGGAATGCCAGCTCGAGGCGGCGCTCCACCGCCTGTTCGAACGCCAGTCCGCGAGCACGGCGAAGGACAACAAGATCATCATCTCGCCCGCCAGCGTGGCGCGGGTGCGCGACTATATCGGCGCGAGCCTGCGCGAGCCGATCGCGCTCGATGATCTGGCGGGGCTGGCCGGATACAGCCGCTTCCACTTCGCCCGGGGCTTCCGCGCGGCGACGGGCCTGCCGCCCTATGCCTATATCCTGCGCGCCCGGATCGCGCTGGCGTGCCGGCTGCTCGATGAGGCGCGCCTGCCGGTGCAGGCGGTCGGCGATGCCGCCGGCTTCGCCTCGCACCCGCAATTCGCCAGCCGCTTCCGCCAGCTGACGGGGATTTCCCCCAGCGCCTATCGCAAGATCATGCGCTGAGCGCGGGCGGAGCAGGCCCGATCAGGCGCGCACGGCGCGGCGGTAGCGGCCGGGCGAGATGCCCACTTCGCGGCTGAAGGCGGCGGTGAAATGGGCCTGATTGGCAAAGCCGCATTCGAGCGCGAGTTCGGCCAGCGGCATGGCATTGTCGGACAGCAATTGCCGCGCCCGCTCGAGCCGCCGTGCGCGCAGGAAATGGTAGGGCGTCTCGCCCGTCGCGAGCTTGAAGACGCGCAGGAAGTGGTTCGCCGAAAGCCCCGCCGCTTGCGCCAGATCATCGAGCCCGATGCTGTCCTGCAGGTGCGTCTCGATGAAATCGATCACCCGCTTGAGCTTGGGCGGGGAGAGGTAGATCCGCTCGGCCGGTCCGGTGGCGGGCATGGCGTCATTGCTGACCAGCAGGCCGGCAATCGCGCGCAGCAGCCCGTCGATCATCAGCTGCGAGCCGAGGCTCGGCCGGCGCAGTTCGCTCTCGATCAGCCCCAGCAGATGCGCCACGCGCGGCAGGTGCCGCCCGACGATGGGGGCGAGGGCATCGGCGCCCTTGCCCTCGCTCTCCAGCAGCGAGGCGATCACCCCGGGACGGAAATAGAGCGCGAAGGAGCCGGCCTGCCCGTCGAATTGCAACCGGCTGTCGGCGCCCGCCGGAAGGAAGACGCACAGGTCACGGTGCAGCGCGAGCGACTTGTGGGTGCCGCAGAAATCGATCCCGAAGGTGCCCGATCCGTTGCGATTGACGAACAGCGCATCCCAATCATCAGCCTCGGGCGCATCGGCGATGATCTCGACCGTGCCGCGCGCCAGCGTGCGGTGGTGGCGCATCGCGAAGACGGGAAGCGAGCCGGTGTCGAAGATGGTGAGATCGGGCTGGTCCGACCAGTGGATGTGGCGGAAAAAGCCGGGTGCGTTGCCTGCCCCGATGTGAAAACTCGGTTCTCCGCCCGTCGCCATGGTTGTGCTCCCAACGCTATCGATGCAAGGTGTCCGATCGCTGTGACACGGCAATCATACGTCTGGATGTGACACTTTGACAGGCCGCGGGGCCGCCGCGGCGACAAATGCGCAAGATAGCGAAAGCCCTCCCGCGCCGTTAGCCGGGTAAGGCGGATGCAGGAATTTCCGCGACTTACTGCAGGATGCCGGAGTCGAACTCGTCCATTCTCAAGGACATGGCCGGCCGGATGTCGACTGTCGCTAACCCGGCTGCCACCAAGGGCAGTTCGGCGACCGCGGCGCGCATTTCTTCGGGTGACTGGATGCACAGCAAGGTCAGCTCGTCCCGCTCCGTGCTGGCCAGAGCGAGGATGAAGCGACCCATTTTCGCCCAGTCGAGCAAGGCATCATACTCGGCGCTGCGGTAGAAGCTGACCTCGTCGGTGACCGCGGCAGGCGCGATCCGCAAGGTGACGAGCGTGATCGCCATGTTCGGCGCGAGCAGCCCGCTGGGGCGCCCGGAAAACCACTCGATCCACCTCAGCCAGGGCATAGTCGACGGATACCTTTCGCGGTCTGCTTAGTCCCGCCCCGGTCCGGGCGGCTTTCGAATTCTTGCGCCCGGCCGTCCGTGATTGCGACATGCGGGCCTGTCAATCGGCGATGACAGCGAGAAACCGAAAAACGCGGGCCATCGCGAAAGAAGCCTCGGGAAGGAAAGCGCATCAGGGGCCCCCGGCGCGCCTCTTTTTCTGCTGAAGCTCTGCCGCCGTGCATCTGCCGGCGGCGCGCGCGCTTGCGAGCCTTGCGGAGGCCTGCCAGAGGCGGGCGCGTTTCGTGTTCGGCCCGCGTTCATGCTAGGGGCGGACAAGCATCCGCTGCCCGCTTGACTGCAACCGCCGATCGATCCGCCCATGGCCCCCACTGACCCGCTTGAAGAGGCCTACCTCGCGCACCGCGAGCGTCTGCTGCGCTTCCTGCGCGCACGCGGGGGCGGGGAGGCGTCGGAGGATCTGCTGCAGGACCTGTGGCTGCGCCTCGCCGCCGCGCCCGATCCTGCTGCCGCCAGTGGCCTCGGCTACATGATGCGCGCCGCCGACCGCCTGATGATCGACCGCTACCGCTCCGAGCGTCAGGCGACTTTGCGCGAAAAGGCCTGGGCCGAGGCGCAGCCGGGCATGGCCGAAGGCATCGCGCCCGCGCCCGGCCCCGAGCGCGCCTTGGCCGCGCGGCAGGAGGTGGCGCGGGTCGAACGGGCGCTTGCCGAACTCGGCCCGCGCGCCGCCGCGATCCTGCGCCGCCACCGGATCGACGGGCTCACCCAGCGCGACATCGCCGCCGAATTCGGCGTCAGCCTCAGCACGGTCGAAAGCGATTTGCGCCGCGCCTATGCGGCGATCCTTGCGGTCAGGGAGGGCGGGGAATGAGGCAAAGAGCATCCGGCTCCGTCTTGCAGGTAGGAGAACCTGTGCGATGACCACTGACCAGCCGATCCGCGATGTCGCCCTTGCCTGGGCCATGGCGACGCGCGCGCCCGATTTTGCGGACTGGGAGGGCTTTGCCGCCTGGCTCGAAGCGGACGCCTCGCATGCGGCTGCTTACGATGCTGTGCAATATGCGCTGGAGGAGGCGGACGCGGTGCTGGCGGCACTTCCGGAGCCTGAGCCTGTCGCTGCAAATGACAACCCGCCCGGATGGCTCGCCGGACGGCGCGGATGGCTCGGCGGGGCGATTGCCGCGTCGCTGGCGGTGGCGTTGACGTCGGTGCTGTGGCTCGCGCCCGGCGGCGAGAAGCTCTACCGCACCGCTCCCGGCGAAACGCAGCTGATCGCGCTTGACGATGGCAGCACGGTCGAACTCGCGGGCGGCAGCACCCTCGCGCTCGAAGGCCCGCGCGCGGCGCGGCTCGAGGGAGGCCAAGCGCTGTTCACCATCCGCCACGATGCGGCCGATCCCTTCGTTCTCAATGCGGGCGGCGAGCGGCTGGTGGATGCGGGTACGGTGTTCGACGTGCGGCTGGCGGGCGAAACGCTCGACGTCGCGGTCGCCGAGGGCGCGGTGATTGTCGACCCGCATGGCGAGGGCATCCGCCTCGATCCGGGCGAGCGGGCGGTGCGGGCAGGCGGGCGCTTCCGCCTTGCCGAGATCGACAGCGAAGCCGTGGGCGAATGGCGCCGCGGGCGGATCAGCTTCGAGGCCGCGAGCCTTGCCGAGATCGCCGCCGAACTCACTCGCGCAACCGGCACCCGCTTCACCAGCACCGATACGGCGACGCGCCTGTCGGGCAGCATAGCGCTCGATGCGGTGCGCGCCGATCCGCAGGCCTTGGGGCCGCTTCTCGCAGTGCGGGTCACGCGCGCAGGCGATGGCTGGATGATTGCCGCAAAATAGCGGCTATAGACCCCGCGCCATGAGACCGATTGTCCCCTTTGTTGCCATCGCAGCCCTCGCAGCGGCATCACCGCTGGCGGCGCGCGGTGTCGAGCTGGCGCTTCCGGCGGGGACGGTGTCCGAGGCCGCAATCGCGCTCGCGCGGGCGACGGGGGCGAGCATCGTCATCGCCGACCCTGCGATGGGGCGCACCCGCATCGGGGCCATCAAGGGCCGGATGGAGGCGGAGGCGGCGGTGAGGAAGCTTGCGCGCGCGGGCGGGATGGAGGCGGTGCGGGTCGGCCCCAATGCCTGGCGGCTGATCGCCGCGCCCCGCCGCGCGGTGTCGCGCCCGCGCCCCGAACGGCAGGCGCGGATGGTTCGCGCGGCCGCCACGGTCAGCCCGTCTCTGCCCGAAGCTGAGGCTCCCCCGATCATCGTCACCGCCTCCAAGCGCGACCTCACATTCGCCGAGGTGCCGGGGCAGGTCACCCTGCTCGATGGCGCGGTGCTGGAACGCGGCGGGGTGGGCGGCACCGAGAAGATCATGCAGCGCACCGCCGCCGTCAGCTCGACCTATCTCGGCAGCGGGCGCAACAAGCTGTTCATCCGCGGCATCGCGGATTCGAGCTTCACCGGGCCGACGCAGGCGACGGTCGGCCAGTATTTCGGCGACCTGCGCCTCTCCTACAACGCCCCCGACCCGGACCTGCGCCTGTCCGACATGGAGCGGGTCGAGATCCTCGAAGGGCCGCAGGGCACGCTCTACGGCGCAGGGTCGCTGGGCGGGATCATCCGGCTTGTCCCCCGCGCCCCCGAACCCGGTGAGGCCAGCCTCACCGTCTCGGGCGGGGCGAGCGCGATTGCCCGCGGCGAGCCCGGCGCCGATGCCCATGCGACCATGAACCTGCCGCTGGCGGGCGAGACCGCGACGCTACGGCTCAACCTCGATGCGGCGAGCCTCGGCGGCTATATCGACAAGCCCACGATTGGCCGGCGCGATGTCAACCGCACCGCGATCCTCTCGGGCCGCGCGGCGCTCAGGGTGGACATTGCGCCCGATTGGCAGGCCGACGTGATCCTGCTCGGGCAGGACACCCGCGCCGACGACAGCCAATATGCCGACCGCGCCGGACGCCGGCTCGAAAGCTCGGCGGCGGTGACCGAGGGCTCGGCGGCGCAATATGGGCAGGCGCAGCTGGTGGTGAGCGGACGCATCGGCGATGTGCGCATCAAGTCCTCGACCGGCATCGGCGCACAGGACCTCACCGAACGCTACGATGCGACCGCCCCCGGCGGCCAGCCGCGCCTGTTCCGCCAGCGCAACGAGATGCGCATGATCGCCAACGAGACGCGGGTGTGGCAGCCGGTCGGCGCGCGCGGCTTCGGCTGGGTGCTGGGCACCAGCATCATCGACAACCGCAACACTGTCACCCGCAGGCTCGGCGAGCTGGAAGCCGCACGCGCGGTGGCAGGGGTCGCGGCGGGGGACGAGGCGCCCGCGCTGATCGCCGCGCTGCCCAGCTCCACCGGCGTGCGCAACACCGTGTTCGAGATCACCGGCTATGGCGAGGCGAGCTACCGCGTCCTGCCCCGGCTGACGCTGGCAGCGGGGCTGCGCGTCACCAATGTCGAACTCGGCGGGGCGGGCGAGGACGTCTTGCCCGTGTTTGCCCTTGCCGCATCATCCCGCGCGATCACCGCCAAGCGGCGCGAGACCGCCTACCTGCCCTCGGCCTCGGCGCTGCTCGATATCGGCGAGGCCGGGCGCGCCTACCTGCGCTATCAGGAAGGCTTCCGCCCCGGCGGGCTGGCCGTGGCGGGCGATTTCGTGCGCCAGTTCCGCTCCGATCATGCGCGCACGGTGGAGCTGGGGGGGGGCTGGGGCGAGCCGGGGCGCGGGGACTTCGACCTCTCGGCGAGCTTTTCCTACACCCGCTGGCGCGACATCCAGGCCGATTTCATCGATGTCGGCGGTCTCCCCTCCACCGCCAATATCGGCGATGGCGATATCTGGGCGGCGAGCGTTTCCGGCTCCGTCCGCATCGCCCCCAGCCTGCGCGCCGAGGCCGGGGCGACCCTCAACGACAGCCGGGTCGACGAGCCGGTGTTCTTCGCACCCACCCCCCTGTCGCTGGCGGGCTTCGATGTCGTTGCGCCCGCCGGTGCCGATGCGGCCGCGCGCTTCCTTGCCGCGCCGCGCCTCAGCCGCATCCCCAACATCGCGCGATTCTCGGGCCGGGCAGGTATCCAATGGCGGCGCGAGTTCGACAACGGCACCGCGCTCTCGGCCGATGGCTGGGTGAGCTATGTCGGCACATCGCGATTGGGGATCGGGCCGGAGCTGGGCGACCTGCAGGGCGATTATCTCGACAGCGGGGCGATTGTGCGCTGGGGGCGCGAGAACGCGGGGCTGACGCTGTCGGTCACCAATATTGCGGGCGAGGAAGGCAACCGCTTCGCGCTCGGCACGCCGTTCGCCACGGGGCGCGCGCAGATCACGCCGCTCCAGCCGCGCACCATCCGCATCGGTTTCGACGCGCGCTTCTGAATTTTTTCGCGCCCCGAGCCAAGGTGCCGGCGCGCGGGCTCCGTCTCTTGATCGAAAGACCAGGAGGACCACCTTGCTTAATCCCCGTTTGCTTTTCGCCGGAACCGCGCTCGCCACCATCGTCACGCCCTTCATCGCATCGAAGGTTTCCGCGCAGACCGTCATCAGCACCGCGCGCACCACGCCGGTGGTCACCTCGACGGTCAACGGCGGCGCGCCTGCCGATGTGCGGATCGAAACCGCAGGGTCGGTCACCGTCACCAGCGGCACCGCGGTCACGGTCGACAGCAACAATTCGGTCGCCAATGCCGGAACCATCACGATCAGCAATGCCGACAATGCCACCGGCATCCTGGTGACGGGCGCGCGCACCGCCAACATCACCAATTCCGGCACGATCACCATCGACGAGACCTACACGCCCACCGATACCGACAATGACGGCGATCTCGACGGGCTGTTCGCGCTCGGCACCGGGCGCACCGCGATCCGCATCGATGGCCCGCTGACCGGCAACCTCAGCCACACCGGCACGATCGTGGTCGAAGGCAACAACTCCGCCGGCATCCGGGCGAGCGCGCCGATCACCGGCGCGGTCACCATCGAGGGCAAGACCACCGTCACCGGCAACAACACGCTGGGCGTGGGGCTCGCAGGCGCATCGGGCAATGTGAGGCTCGCGGGCGAGATCACGGTGCGCGGGTCAGGTGCGCAGGGCGCGGTGCTCAGCGGCGACTACGGCAGCGCGCTGCGCGTTCAGAGCGCGATCACCGTCACCGGCTATCGCAATACCACCTTGCCGGCCGACACCTCCAAGCTCGATGCCGACGACCTGCTCCAGGGCGGCAGCGCGCTGGTGATCGAGGGCAATGTCGCGCGCGGCATCATCTTCGAGATCGCGCCGACCGACACCGTCGCCTCCGACAATGACGAGGACAAGGACGGGATCGAGGACGCCAAGGAAGGCAATGCCCGCATCCTCGCCTATGGCGC
>JAIYEK010000102.1 GCA_027487015.1 Erythrobacteraceae bacterium
CAAATGGCTACCGAAATCAAAGTTCCCGTCCTCGGCGAATCCGTCACCGAAGGCACGATTGCCGAATGGCTCAAGCAACCCGGTGAGGCGGTCGCGGTCGACGAACCGATCGCCAGTCTTGAGACCGACAAGGTCGCGGTCGACGTGCCCTCGCCGGTCGCAGGCGTCATGTCGCAGCATGTCGTTGCGGTGGGCGACACGGTCGAAGTCGGCGCGGTGATCGCGATCATCGAGGACGGCGCGAGCGCGCCTGCCCCGGCTCCCGCCGCAGCCCCTGCCGCCGCCAAGGCTGAACCCGCCCCTGCCCCCGCCGCGGCTTCGGAAGAACTGCTCAACGCCGCCCAGACCATGTCGCCCGCGGTGCGCCGCGCGGTGCTCGAGCATGGGGTCGACCCCTCGACCATCAAGGGCACCGGCAAGGACGGCCGCCTGACCAAGGAAGACGTGCTCGCCGCGGCCGAAGCGAAGGCCAAGGGCCCGGCGACCCCGGCGCCTGCGCCTGCTGCAGCCCCCGCCGCTCCGATGGCATCGGGCGGCGCGCGCGGGACCGAGCGCGTCAAGATGACCCGCATGCGCCAGACCATCGCCAAGCGGTTGAAGGCCGCGCAGGACAATGCGGCGATGCTGACCACCTTCAACGACGTCGACATGAGCGCCGTCATCGAAGCGCGTGACAAGTACAAGGACCTGTTCGCCAAGAAGCACGACATCCGTCTGGGCTTCATGGGCTTCTTCGCCAAGGCCGCCTGCCTCGCGCTGAAGGACGTGCCGAGCGTCAACGCCTATATCGATGGCGACGAGATCATCTACCACGACTTCGTGGACATCTCGGTCGCGGTGAGCGCGCCCAACGGCCTCGTGGTTCCGGTGATCCGCGATGCCGACAAGAAGGGCTTTGCCCGGATCGAGCAGGACATCGCCGATTTCGGCGCGCGCGCGAAGGCGGGCACGCTGACGATGGAAGACATGACCGGCGGGACCTTCACGATCTCGAACGGCGGCGTGTTCGGAAGTCTGATGAGCACCCCGATCATCAACCCGCCGCAGTCGGCGGTGCTGGGCCTCCACCGCATTGAGGATCGCCCCGTGGTCCGCAACGGCCAGATCGTGATCCGCCCGATGATGTACATCGCCATGTCCTACGACCACCGCCTGATCGACGGGCGCGAAGCGGTGACGGCGCTCAAGATCATCAAGGAAGCGATCGAGGATCCGACCCGGATGCTGATTGATTTGTGATGTTTCTCGCGCTCATCACCGGTGGAGCGATAGCTACCACCGCTCAGGAGGCAAAGATGGCACAAACGCCAGACGAGATCAGGGCACTCATTGCAGAAGCTGCAAGCAAGCTGCCAGATCGTTCTCCAAGCCCTCTGAGGTTTGATGAGCAGGGCAGCGCCCTTCCGCCTTGGGTGGTGTTCCCCGAAATCGAAAGATACTCAATCGGTTGGCGCATGGGTTTTGGTGAGGATTACTGGCACGCCTTTGCAGAATGGTATTCGAACCTATCTGCAACAGACCGATCAAATTACCGCGCCTCCTATCCAGCACCCGAAGGCTGGGAAGACTTTTACGAAATCCGCGAGAGCGACTGAATCTTAGGAAACGAGACTTTCCATGGCCGAATTTGATTACGACGTCCTCATCATCGGTGCCGGCCCCGGCGGCTATGTCGCGGCGATCCGTGCGGCACAGCTCGGGCTGAAGACCGCCTGCGTGGAATCGCGCGCGACGCTCGGCGGGACCTGCCTCAATGTCGGCTGCATCCCTTCGAAGGCGCTGCTCCACGGCTCCGAGCTGTTTGACGAGGCGCGCAACGGCCATTTCGCCACTTGGGGCATCACCGCCACCCCGACGCTCGATCTCGGCCGGATGATGCAGGAAAAGACCAAGGCCGTGGGCGAGCTCACGGGCGGGATCGAGTTCCTGTTCAAGAAAAACAAAGTGACCTGGCTCAAGGGCCATGCCGCCTTTGAAGACGCCCACACCGTCAATGTCGCGGGCGAGAAAGTCACCGCCAAGGACATCGTTATCGCCACTGGCTCTTCGGTCACCCCGCTTCCGGGTGTGACGGTCGACAACGCGGGCAAGCGGATCGTCGACAGCACCGGCGCGCTCGACCTTGAGGAAGTGCCGGAGCACCTCGTCGTCATCGGCGGCGGCGTGATCGGCCTTGAGCTCGGCTCGGTATGGCGGCGTCTCGGTGCCAAGGTCACCGTGGTCGAATATCTCGACCAGCTGCTCCCCGGCATGGACGGCGAAGTGCGCAAGGAGGCGCAGAAGATCTTCAAGAAGCAGGGCATGGAAATGATGCTCGGCCAGAAGGTCACCGGCGCGAGCGTCGACGGCACAACCGTCACCCTCACCGTCGAACCGGCAGCGGGCGGCGAGGCCAAGACCGTCACCGCCAGCCACGTCCTCGTCGCGATCGGCCGCCGCCCGAACACCGAGGGCCTCGCGCTCGACAAGGCGGGTCTTACGCTCAACAACCGCGGCCAGATCGAGATCGACCACGATTTCGCCACCGCAGTCCCGAACATCTGGGCGATCGGCGATGTCGTCCCCGGCCCGATGCTTGCCCACAAGGCCGAGGATGAGGGCATCGCGGTCGCCGAGAACATCGCCGGGCTCACCGGCATCGTGAACCACGATGTGATCCCCAGCGTCGTCTACACCGCGCCGGAAATCGCCGGGGTCGGCATCACCGAGGAACAGGCCAAGGAGCGCGGGCTCGCGGTCAAGGTCGGCAAGTTCCCGATGATGGCCAACAGTCGCGCCAAGGCCAACCGCGACACCGACGGCTTCGTCAAGGTGATCGCGGACGCCGAGACCGACCGCGTCCTCGGCGTGTGGATGATCGCCAGCATCGCGGGCACGATGATCGCTCAGGCAGCCCAAGCGATGGAGTTCGGCGCGACCAGCGAGGACATCGCCTACACCTGCCACGCGCACCCGACCCATGCCGAAGCCTTCAAGGAAGCGGCCATGGCGGTGACGGGCAAGCCGATCCATATGTGAGCCTGACGCGGAGCCTCTACACACGCGTCTTCGACCGCCGCCGGCTGGCGCTGGCGCTGCTGTTCCCCTGTGTGGGCGGGCTCTATTACCTCTGGGCGTTCGAAGCCCCTGCACGGTTGATTGCGGTCAACGCCGGGGCCTTGGCCGCGGGACTTGCATGGGTTTTGTGGGGGCGTTTGCCCTCGCGGCGCGACGTGCGCCTGGGCATTGCGGCTGCGGCGGCGAGCCTGCTCTTCGTGCCCTTGGTTACAGGGCCAGAGGTTGGCGGCGTGACGCGGTGGTTTCCTGCCGGGCCGGTGACGCTGCAATCGGGGCCGCTGCTCCTCCCGCTGATCGTGGTGCTGACCGCGCGCGCGGCGAAGCGCGGACCGGCGGTGCTCGCCCTGGCAGTGGCGGCGCTGGCATTCCAGCCTGACGCGGCGGGGCTCGCGGCGCTGGGGCTGGCGAGCGCGGCGCTCGCATGGCTGCATCGGAGCATCGCCTTTGCCCTCGTCGCGGCGGGAGCGGTTGTTCTGGCAGCCCTGACGTTCAGCGCCGGCACCCTCGAGCCGCAGCTCTACACCGAGGGCGTGCTCGCCCATGTCGCGGCAAAATCGCTGTGGCAGGCGGCGATGCTCGCGATCCTGCTGTTCGTGGTCCCGCTGTGGCATATGGTGATCGAGCCGCAAATCCAGCGCAGCGAAGCCTATGCGCTCGCCGCGCTGCTGACGGGGCTCGGGCTGATGGCGGTGATCGCCCCCTTCCCGCTGATCGGTTACGGCGCTGCGCCGATCCTCGGCTTCGCCCTTGCGCTGGGCGCCACGGCACGGCGCGACCAGCTGAACGCGGGCGAGCTCATCGAAGTCGTGGATCGAACGCGCTAGAGCGCTTTCGCGCCGCCAGCCGTGCCGTTACACCCCTCGCCCAAGGGGAGAATTCACGCATGGCCTATCCGCAATTGACCGACAAAGCTGGCGCGCTTGCCACCGCTCTGGCGATCCGCACGCGCAAGCTCAGTGTCGCCGAGGCGGTCGATGCGGCGATCACCCGGGCAGGCCGCCTCGATGCAGAGATCGACGCGATCGCCGTCCCCGATTTCGAGCGCGCCTGCGAGACCGCGCGGGCGATGGACAATGCCCCGCGGCGGCTCGACCAGCCACTGTTCGGCGTGCCGATGACGATCAAGGAGAGCTTCGATGTCGCCGGGCTCCCCACCACTTTCGGGCACCCAGAGTTCAAGGACATAATCGCCCCGAAGGACGCGCTGCTGGTGCGGCGGTTGAAGGCGGCGGGCGCGATCATCATCGGCAAGACCAACGTGCCGGTCGACCTCACCGATTGGCAGAGCTTCAACCCGGTCTATGGCCGCACCTCCAACCCGCATAACCCCGAGCGCTCCCCCGGAGGCTCCTCGGGCGGAAGCGCGGCGGCCGTTGCGAGCGGGATGGTGCCTTGCGACTACGGCACCGACATCGGCGGATCGGTGCGGGTGCCGGCGCATTTCTGCGGGGTGTGGGGTCACAAGACCACCTGGGGCCTCGTCCCCAAGCATGGCCACGACTTTCCCGGCATGTCGCGGCGCGAGGGCTTCATTGCCGCGGCCGATGGCCCGTTGAGCATCGCAGGGCCGCTGGCGCGCAACCCGCAGGACCTCGCCGTGCTGACCGAGGTTGGCGCGGAATTCCCGCTGCGCCGCCGCACCCGGCAGCTTGACCAATGCCGCCTGCTGGCGATCACCGCCCTGCCCGAAGCGCCGGTCGATGCAAGCGTGATGGGACCAACTGAGGCCGCGCTCGAAACTCTCGCGCGCGTAGGCGTGCGGATCGACCGGGCGAGCGATCTGCTGCCCGATCAGGCGAAGCATTACCGCAGCTATCTCAAGATGATGAACATCACCATGTCAGGCGGCGCTCCCGCCCCTGACGGCAAGCAGGCCACGGCGCGCGACTGGTTCACGCTGCTGAATGCGCAGGCCGCATGCGTGGCCGAATGGGAGGCGCTTTTCGCCGCATACGACTTCGTCCTCGCCCCGCCCGCCCCGGTCCTTGCCGTGCCGCACAGCGATCAGGCGGTGTTCCGCGGGACGCTCTCGATCAACGGCGCCGAGGAGCCGGGCAGCTGCGGCCTCGTGTGGTCGGGCATGGCGACCTTCCCGGGCCTGCCCTCCACCGTCCTGCCCATCGGCTCAGGCACCTATCTCGGCGCCGAGCTCCCATGCGGGATGCAGGTCATCGGCCCGCGCTGGTCCGACCTCGATTGCATCGCGGCGGCCGAGGCGATCGGGAACATCTTGCACGGTTAGGTTCACTTCGTCATGGCGCGTGGCATGAAGACCGTCTCCACGCGCACCCCCCTCATGAACAGGCTCGCCAAGTGGCACATCTGGCTCGGCTGGCTGGTCGGCGTGCCAATTATCATGTGGCTGGGGACCGGCTTGCTGATGGTCTCGCGCCCGATCGAAGAGGTGCGCGGCGAGCATCTGCGCATCGCTGCCGAGCCCGCCCCGCTCGAACTGCCCGGCAGCACGCTGGCCGCTCCAGGCACGGGATTGAAGGAGATGCGGGTCACCATGCAGCAGGGCCGCGCGGTGGCGATCCTGACGACGCTCACAGGCGAGACGCGGCGCGTCGACTTTGCGACCGGCGCGGCAATCCCTGCGCTCGATGCCGCCGCCGCGCGCGCGCTGGTCGCCGCGCGGATCACCGGCGGCGGCAAGGTAGAGCGCGTGACGCTCTTCCCTGCCGACCGCACCCCCTTCGATTTCCGCCGTCCGCTCGCGGTGTGGCAAGTGCAGCTGGCGGACGGCACAAATGTCTATGTCGGCCGCGACACCGGCGAGATCGAGGCAGTGCGTACCCGCTGGTGGCGCGCCTTCGACCTCGCCTGGGGCCTCCACATCATGGACCTTTCGACCCGCGAGGATAGCAGCCACCCGGTGCTGATCCTCTTCGCCGCCCTGTCACTGACCGGCGCGCTGATCGGCTGCGTGCTGATGTTCCGCCGCCGCAGGGCGCGGCCACCTGCGCCGTGACACCCACAGTCCTCACCCCGATCCTCGACCTGCTCGATCTGGCGGGCATCGCGCTCTTCGCGCTGTCGGGAGCGGTGCTGGCGGCGCGGTTGCGGCAGACCTTCGTGACGATGGCCTTCTTCGCGCTGGTGACGGGCGTCGGCGGAGGGACAGTGCGCGACCTCCTGATCCGCGCGCCGGTGTTCTGGATCGACGATCCCTGGGTCGCGGCGGTATGCCTCGGAACCGCATTGATCGCGTGGTTCACGCCGGTCAGCTGGTGGGAGGGCAAGGGCTTTGCCTATGCCGACGGCGCGGGGCTCGCTGCCTATGCCGTGCTGGGGAGTGCCAAGGCGCTTGCCTATGGCATCCCCCCGGTGCCCGCGGCGCTAATGGGGGTCATCACCGGCTGCGTGGGCGGGATCATCCGCGATGTCGTCGCCGGGCGGCCCTCGATCATCATGAGCCCCGAGCTCTACGTCACCCCCGCCGCGCTCACGTCGGCGCTGAGCGTTGCGGGGATGCTCGCAATGGCACCGTTAGGCCTGCCGGGCGAGATCGCCTGGGGCCTCGCCTTTGCCTGCGGCTTTGCGCTCAGGAGCGCGGCGATCCGCTGGGAATGGGGCCTGCCGAGTTACGGGGGAGAACGCGCCGGGAGCGATTAGCCCCCGGTCACTTCTTCCAGCGTCTCGGGGATCACCTCTCCGGGGATTGGCCCGCCGGGATAGGCCGGCATCGCACCGGTGGTCGCCGCACGGGCAGGCACGACAGCAACATCGCCGCGCATCTCGGCTTCCTGCACCGCCATGTCGGGGCGGACCGTTCCGCCCAGTCCGGCGCGCGCGGCCGCATAGGATTGCTCGTCCCACTGCCCTGCGGCAGGGCGATCGGCAGAAGCCTGCGGATCGCGCCAGTCGCCTGCGCCAAAGGTGCCGTCGTAATCAATGGTGTCGATCTGGCCGCTATTGCCGATCCGGCAGCGGAACTGCGCGCCGTTGAAGATCGAGCCCGTCACCTGCCAGCCGCTCGCAGTGCGCTCGACAGTGTCGACCGTGTCGACCCTGACGTCGCGCTCGATCCGGGCCAAGCACATGTCGACCGCACTATCGAGGCCCGCCGAGCCGGTGCGGCGATCGTCCGGGCGGTCGCGCTCGGCATCGCGGTCACGGTAACGCGGATCGCGGTCGATCACGACAACCTCGCGCTCGCGCTCGCGGCGGCGCTGGGAATTGGCGATGGCGATCACGCCGCCGATGACCGCGGCCCCGATCAGCACGTCGCCCGCATCAATGCGGTCGCGGCGCCATCCGCGCCGCCCGCCCCAGCCGCAATAGCGCCGGCAGCCCCATTCGGCGCTGTCCGCCGCTTGCGAGAACGGGCCAGTGGCAAAGGCCGAGGACGGCGCGCCAAGCGCCGGGTCAGCGACCAGCGGCGCGGCGGCCGCAGGCGCGCCTGCAAGAATGGTGATACCAAACAGCGCGCCAGCCAGCACGCCTGCACGGATCATCAGAGCCATGTCCGCTCTCTCCTGTTGCTATCCATGAGCGCCCACCAACGCCCGACTTTGCCACGGTTAGGCGTGCACAGCTTGCGCTGGGCTGAACCGCGCGGAGCCTGAACAAGGGCCGCCCCGCGCGCCGGGTGGACGGCGGCGGGGCGGGGAGGTTGCGCACGGCGAAAAGGCAGGAACGCCGCGCGCGAGGGGGTTCAGTTCGGGTCAGCGCAGGCGGCGGATCCCGTCGAAGTCGACAAAGGGCGCGCCCCGGCCGTCGACGCGGCAGGTGAAGTTGCCGCGGTCGCTGCCGCGCCGGTCCCAGCCGCCGCCGACATCGATCCGGCCGCGCACGCGGAAGCCGTCACGGGTGCGGTCGATGTCGCGCACATCGATCACGTCGGCATAGCGGTAGCCGCCGAAGCGCCGGGCCTGGTTCTCGGCAGCACGGACACAGCGTTCGACCGCGTTGCGCGAGCCGATGCCGTAGCCGCCGCCACCGCCGCGGCGATCACCGCGGTAGCCGTCGCGGTAGGCGTAGCGGTCGCGGTCACGGTCACCGTCGAAGGCACCCGCAAGCGCGGCGATCCCGCCGATCACCACTGCGCCAGCGATGATCTCGCCCGCGCCGATGCCGTCGCGGTCGCGGCGGTCGTCCGCCATGGCAGGGGTAACGGAAGCAGCGGTCAGCGCAGTCGCGGCGACCGCACCGAGAGCGAGCCGGGCCATTGTGCCGGAGGCCAGCCGGTTGGTCTTGGTGGTCATCGAAGGTGTTCCTCGTCTGGCACCGCTCGCGTGATTGCGGGGGTGTCGAGGACCTTTTGCGCGATTCGGCGTGAGGCTTGGCTGAATTGGGGTGACAGGTATTGTTAAGTTTCGAGGCTCTTTTTATGAACATCTCGCCGCAAGTTGAATCCGGTGACAGGCGGCCGCCTGCATGTACTATGTCAACTTACTCGGCCGGCAGCGCCGCCAGAACATCGCGGGTGAAGGCGGCAATGTTGAACCCGCTCCCCGCCGGATCCTCCCCGCGCCGCACGATCACCACCTTCCGCGAGGGGACGATCACGACATATTGCCCGCGGTTGCCGATCGCCGCGAAGGTATCGGCCGGCACGCCCTCCTCCTTGTTGAGCAGCCAGAACCCCGCCCCGTAACCGAAGGTGCCGGTGGGCGGCTGCGGGCCCGAGGGGGTGGTGACGTATTTGACCCAGCCTTCGGGCAGGATGCGCGTGCCATTGGCGAGCACGCCGTCGTTCAGGTAGAGCTCCCCGAAGCGCGCCAGATCGCGGGCGGTGGTCCAGACCTGCGAGGACAGGATGTAGTCGCCCTCCCAGTCGGTCTCGGCCACGGTGCGGGTCATCCCCAGCTTGTCGAAGAAAGCGGCCGGAGGGTGCGCGGTAAAGGTCGGCTTGATCGCGGCGACCACCGCGAGCGTGTCATTGTTGGCGTAGCGATAGCTGGTCCCCGGCGCGGCAATCAGCGGCCAATCGAGCGCAACCTCCTCGACCGTCGCCCCGCCCCAATAGAGCGGATCGGTGCGGTTGCCGGGGGTGTCGGAATAACGGCCCGAGGCCATGCGCAGCAAGTGGTCGATGGTGATCGCCCGGCGCGGATCTCCATCCGAAACGCCCAGTCCCGCCGATGCCTTGACGTCCGCCTCACCGCGATAGACCGCCGCGCCTACCAGCGTCGCGGCGATGCTCTTGGCGACCGACCAGGTGCGCTGCGGGGTATTGGAACCGAAGCCGCCGATCACGGTGTCGGGGTTGACCGGGCCGCTCTCGGGCCTCTGCGTTGCGGCATAGCGCTCGATCACGATGCCACGCTGGAGCACGAGAATCGCGGTCGTGCGCGAGCCTTCGCCATAAGAGCGCCCGTCGAGTGCGCGGGTGGCGAGCGGATCGAGCACCGCGTTGCTCATTCCGCTGATGGGTTCAGGTGGGAACAGCGGCGTGCCGTCGGGGAGTATCGGGAAGTAGCCCTTGATCGGCAGGCTCTCGGACGCATCACTGCTGGCGGCCCCGGGGGAGGATCCGATGGGCGCAAGGCGGCACCCGGTCTTCATCGAGGCCGTGGCAAAGCGCGGGGGCATGTCGGTGGCCCAATCAACCTCGACCCGGGTGAGAACGTGGTTCTCGGTCCGCACAAGCCGGTGGGTGAGCGTCCGCACGATGGGATCAAGCTCGGAAGGGATGCCGTTCAGCTCCCACGCGGTGACACTATTGGCGAGCCGGTTTGTGGCGTTGCGTTCCGCTATGCCGATCGCGCTGCACAGCATGAGCGCCTTGTAGCCCGCCGCTAGCGCGCGGTCGTAGCGGGTATCGAGCGCCTCCTGCTGGCTCTGGGCAGCGGCGGGGAAGGCGGCGAGGAGCAGCGTGGCGGCTGCGAGGGCGGTGCGGATCATGGCGCCTAGCCTATCCTACGGGACACAAAAGGAAAGGGCCGGAAGCGTCTCTGCCCCGGCCCCTTGCCTGTCTCGTGGAAACCGCGGCTTACGCGTCTTCGTATTCCTCGTCCGACTGCACCGGGCCCGAATCCTGGCCACGGGCGCTTTCGTCGCGGTCGACGAGTTCGATGATCGCCATCTGCACCGCGTCACCGGCACGGACACCGGCGCGCAGCACGCGGGTGTATCCACCTTCGCGGTCGCTGTAGCGTTCGGCGAGCACTTCGAAGAGCTTCTTCAGCTGGGTCTCGTCACCCAGACGGCTCATCGCAAGACGACGGTTCGAGAGCCCGCCCCGCTTGGCCAGCGTGATCAGCTTTTCGATGTAGGGACGCAGTTCCTTGGCCTTGGGCAGCGTGGTCTTGATCTGCTCGTGCTTGATCAACGCGGCGGCCATGTTGCGGAACAGGGCGTTGCGGTGACCCGTGCGGCGGCCCAGCTTGCGGCCCGAAATACCATGACGCATATTCTATACTCCGTTCGAAAAGGGCCCGTATCAGGTAG
>JAIYEK010000201.1 GCA_027487015.1 Erythrobacteraceae bacterium
CCCATCATTTCCGAAATGCGGCCGCGTCCGAACAGGACCAGCACGATCAGCAGAACGATGATCCAGTGCCAAAGCGAACCAAAACCCATTGTCTCAACTCCTGAACCGCGGCGGGGTGCGAGGGGTGCGTGCCGCAAGGCCGGGGCGGCCCGGCACTCGATAGGCGACCACTTAATCCCGTTCCACGCGAATTGCGAGTCAGTCTGCCAGATTCTCGTCGTCGTCTTCGGGATCGGGCGCGTCGGGTTCCTCGTCGGGCTCGAAGCGCATCGCGGACTCGAGCGCCTCGTCGACCGGATCGAGCAGCCCGGCGGCGCGCAATTCGTCGATCCCGGGCAGATCGCGGCGGCTGGCGAGGCCGAAATGGTCGAGGAAATCGGGCGTGGTGGCGTAGATCACCGGGCGGCCGGGCACCTCGCGGCGGCCTGCGGGCTTCACCCAGCCCGCCTCCATCAGCACGTCCAGCGTGCCCGCGCTGGTCTGCACCCCGCGGATCGATTCGATCTCGGCGCGGCTGACCGGCTCGTGATAGGCGATGATCGCAAGGACTTCGGTCGCGGCGCGGCTGAGGCGGCGGACCTGTTCCATCTCGCGGCGCAAGAGGTGGGCGAGATCGGGCGCGGTCTCGAAATGCCAGCGGCCTCCCCGCTCGACCAAGTGGATGCCGCGGGTGCGGTAGCGCGCTTCCAGCAGGCCCAGCGCCTCGCGCACCTCGCCATTGGCAAGCCCGCCGAGATGCGCAGCGAGCGCCTCGACCCCCATGGGTGTCTCGGCGGCGAAGAGCGTGGCTTCGATGGCGCGTTCGAGCATGCCCGGCTCGTCCTGGCGCTCCTCGCTCATGCGGGTGCTGCGTCCCTGAGGCGGCGGATGCGCAAGGGGGCAAAGGCGCCGTCCTGCTCCAGCTCCGCCCGCCCGCGCTTGGTCAATTCGAGCGCGGCGACGAAGCTTGAGGCGAGCGCCGAGCGCTTGAGGGCGGGCGAGGCGTGGGGCGGGAGGAAGTCGCGGATCTCCATCCATTCCAGCGTCACGCCGAGCATCGAGGACACCCGTTCGAGCGCGGAATCGAGGGTCATCACCGGGCGATTGGCGACGTGATAGATGCGCGGCGCGGTGCGCGCCTTGACCTGGCCGTAAGCCTGGATGACGCTGAACAGGTCGGAGCGCCACACGGTCTTGCGATCGGTGCGCAGGCCTTCGGGGTCGCCGCGCAGGAAGACGTCGCGCCCGATCCGGTCGCGGCCCATCAGCCGCCCGGCCGCCTCGCGCATCGCGCCGAGGCGTTGCAGGCGGATCTGCAGGCGCAGCGCGAGTTCCTCCGGCGAGGGGTCCTCCTGCTCGGCCTTGGGCAGCAGCATCGCCGATTTGAGATAGGCAAGCCACGCGGCCATCACGAGGTAATCGGCGGCCAGTTCCAATTTCAGCAGGCCCGCGCGATCGATGTAGGTGAGATATTGATCGACCAGCGCGAGGATCGAGATCTGGCGCAAGTCGACCTTCTGCCGCCGCGCAAGATCGAGCAGCAGGTCGAGCGGGCCTTCCCAGCCGTCCAATTCGAGATAGAGCGCGCCTTCATCCGGACGACCGGCGTCGGGGGCGAACATGAAAGGTTGGTCGGGCGCGTTCATGCGGTCAGCGCCAGCAAGGCGTCGCGCTTGGCGAGGAGCTCGGCAGCCTCGAGGGCGATGGCCGGGGCGATGCGGGTGCCTGCCAGCGCCCGGTCGAGCCGTGCGGTGGTGGCATCGGACATGGCGGGGAGCACCTCGCAGATGCCCTGCATGTCGTCCATTTTCGCCCAGCAATTCAGAACGATATCACACCCCGCCGCATGGGCGCGGGCGGCGCGTTCGGGGATTGTGCCGCCGAGCGCCTCCATGTCGATATCGTCGGTGAGCAGCAACCCATCGAAGCCGATGCTCCCGCGGATCACGTCGCGGATCACGGTTTCGGACAGGGTCGCGGGGTTTTCGGCGTCCCAAGCGGTGAAAACGAGGTGCCCCGTCATCCCGATAAGCGCATGATTCAATGTGCGAAACGGAGCGAGGTCATCCTCCAGCTCCGCTGCCGAGGCGGTGACGGTGGGGAGCGCCTTGTGGGTGTCGACATCGGTTCGGCCGTGGCCCGGCATGTGCTTGACGCAGCCCGTCACCCCGCCTGCCGCCAGACCTTCGAGCACCGCGCGGCCCAAGGCCGCCACCTGCATCGGATCGGCGCCGAAAGCGCGGTCGCCGATCACGTCGTGCGCGCCCGGGACACGCAGGTCGAGCGGGGGGTGGTAATCGACCGTGATGCCCATCGCCGCCAGTTCGTGTCCCATCGCGGTCGCATTGGCGCGGGCGGCTTCGATGGCGCTGGCGGGGGCGATTTCATAAAGTTTTTCAAATGCCTCGCCCGCCGGATAGCCCGCCCAATGCGGCGGGCGCAGCCGCGCGACGCGGCCGCCTTCCTGGTCGATCGAGACCAGCAGCCGTTCCCGCCCGTGGATGCTCCTGAGGTCATCGGTCAGCGCGCGCAGCTGCTGCGGGTCGACGCAATTGCGGCCGAACAGGATGTAGCCCGCCGGATCGCAATCGCGGAAGAAGGTGCGCTCGTCTTGGGTGAGGACGGGGCCGGAAAGGCCGAAAATCGCCGGAGTCATAAGAACGTCAGAGTCGCATTGTGGCTGGGGTCTCGCAAGGGTCTGGCAGCGTCAATGACGGGGAAAAAGCCGCGCAATCCCCCGCCAATGCCCCCGCAACCACATGGCAA
>JAIYEK010000231.1 GCA_027487015.1 Erythrobacteraceae bacterium
CAGCGCTTTGGCTGCCCCGACAAACCCCGAGTGCGGTCGTGGCGGAACTGGTAGACGCGCAACGTTGAGGTCGTTGTGGGCGAAAGCCCGTGGAAGTTCGAGTCTTCTCGACCGCACCATTTCCGGTCAAAGCTGGGCACCGAGCCCTGCGCTCTTGCGAGAGCAGCGACCCCTTGGGCAAGGGCGTCAGTTTCGCCTTCGATCTTGATCCGTTCGCCAACGCGGACCGTCTTCACGAAGGCATGAACGATTTTTTGGCGCGCTTTCGAATCGCCTTCGATCAGCCGCTGCCTAACGACCTCTCCGAACCTCGTCACGGCTGCAGGCGTTATGCTAGTGGGGCCGCGATCAAGCTGCTGGCGCAGGGAGGCGACGGTCGCGTTCAGCCCGTCGATTTCTGCTCTGCGGTTCTTCAAACGCTCCCGGACATCAGCATCCCGCGCCGACATTGTTCCCAGCTCAATTGCATCGTGGATCCTGCTGAGCCGCTTGCGCGCTTCATCGAGTTGCTCCTCTGAGCGCTGAAGATCCGCAAGCTTACGGGTCCGCGCCTCGTCGGAAGTGTCGAGCATTTTCTGGAGCAGCGGACGCAGTCTCTCCTCGGAAAAGATTTCCTCGGCGACCGCTTGGGTCACAAGTGCATCAAGCTTCTCAGCGCGAACCTTTGGGCAACCACAGGATGATGCGCCACGGTTCACGGCTGAATTGCACGCATAATACTTGTATTGTCCTGACTTCCCAGTGCGAATGGTCATCCCGCAGCCGCAGCCAGACATTCCGCACCGGGCGACACCGACAAGCAACGTGGTGCCCGCCACTACGTGGGGCGGAGTGACCCGGGGCGCGCGAGATGCGCGCAACGCAGCAACGCGGTCAAACTGCTCCTGTGATATGAGCTGAGGACAATCGACCCAAATCCACTCGTCCTCAGGTAGCAGGTTACCAAGCTCATCCACCTTCGAACCAGGGAAACGCCCAAGATAGTGCGGTCGTTGAAGAAGATCCGCGACATTTGAGTTGTGAAACTTCCTGCCACGCAATGTGTAGCCATTGGCGTTGAGATGCTCTGCAATCGCGCGGGCTCCCATCGGTGACCCGTCGAACCCGCGTTCCGCCAGATCAAAGATGAGCCTTACGACCTCGGATTCAGCCTCGTTTACGAATAGCTTCTTTTTTTCCTTCTTGCTCCGGACCTCAGCCGTTCGCGACTCATAACCGAGCGGCACCACTCCGCCAGGCCAAAACCCTTCTGCTGCAGTTCCACGCAGGCCCCGTCTCGTATTGAAGGCGGCTTTGATGACATATTCCTGATCTTGCCATGAAGTCACCAACTTCATCAGCAGCCCATTATGACCGGGCTGAAACTCCTGCAAGACGAAGCGAAGGGTGACACCTGCTCGCCGTAGCCTGCCTTCCATCAATATGCTGAACTCTACGTCGCGCGCGATCCGCGCCATATCAGTTGCAACGATGAAATCGACGGGGTGATCATCGCCAGTCGCAAGATCGATCATACGATTGAACTGAGGCCGATTCCAATCGCTTCCCGACAGTCCTGGTTCATCAAAAACGTCGACCAGCTCGAAACCGTTCTTAGCGCAGTAAGCCGCAAGATCGGCAGCCTGTTGCTTTCGAGATGTCAAATTTTCTGCCTGTTCGGCAGTCGAAACGCGAACATATGCGTAGGCGCGTGGTTTACGGCGCAGCTCATGGACGCTCATACATCTACTCCCACCTGCATCCTCCTGACGGCATGCCCACCAATACTGTCAGGAGGATTATTGCAGTCTTAGTCAAACAACTGGACGCCCACAGCTTGGCATCGGTCAGCCAGAATTTCGCGGTTTTTGTCATCAGAGAAAGCTGCGCGCCCCCCTTCGACAAAAATCGCACCCGCGTCGCGTGCGGCGACCAAGTCCATCAGAACATTGATCGCTGCATGCTCGTCATCGAGATCGCGGACTATCTCCACCATGTCATAGCCTGCGGTTTGGGCCGTGAACCGCAGCATCGTGTCCTCGAGCCCGCTGGCAGCGCGGACGCGCCTTGGCCTTGTCCCGCGGGCCGGTCGGTAACCTATCGCTGTCCTACTCATTGAATACCTCCTTCAGTCCGTCCTCGCCGAGAAGTTCGAGAAGCAGGCGCGCGAGGACGTCCTCCGAGACCGGAGACGCTTGCCACTCGATTTCAATGGGGATGTCGGTGAGCGGCAGCACGGTCGACACACGTGGGCCGCCGTTTATAGCACCTTTGCCCATGACGATCATCCGTTCCGATCTTGCCGTCCCAGATTGACTCAGCTGTTCACGCCGAGAGCGCGGCTCGCCAAAAGCGATGTGACCTCCGCCATCACCTTTTCGAACACCAGCCTGGACTCGTCCTGCGTGAGGGTGTGCGGCAAGGAGATTGCCGCCCCTCCGGCGCGCGCTGGCGCGAAACCGAGGTGAGCATCAGTGCCGGGAATTGGATGTTTTTTGCCGACGTGACGCGCGCGGGGGCGTTGCTCGTCGGGCTGCTTCAGATCGAGCCGCTTACAGCATTCAGCATGCGAGATTGCGTCCTCTGAACTCTTCAACTCCAAGATGAGTTGCCGGACCCTCTCATGAAACTGCTCAAGTCGACTTGCACCATGCATTGGGTTGGCTTCGTCCGCAGCCGCGAGATCCTTGACCTTCCGGGCAAAAGATTCCCAAAGCCCGACCGGGATGCGTGCAGGATCGGTGATTATGTCGGCGAGATCCGGGTAGCAATCCTCCGCCCGAGCGGCGCCAATAAGCTGCGAGATCCGGGCCACGGTGAGCGTTTCATCACCCAAAATCCGCAGTTCCTGCGCGATCTGGACGTAAGTCCGTCCCGCTGCCGAAAGAATAAGCGCCCTGCGCGCCTGCGCCATGGGTTCGCGCTTGCTGCGTGCCGAGTTGTTTTGCGATCTGATGCGTAGCGCTTCGTCCGCGTCGACGATCTCAATTTCGACGAGCGCGTCGGAATCGAGCTCAACGATCGCCGCGAGGAGCACCGAACCGTCAACGACCTGCAGGCCGCACTCAGTGACGACCACAGGAAAAGGTCTCCAGTTCCACGGCTCCGCAGCTCTCGCCAGCGCTGCATCGTGATCGCCATCTTCCTTGTGCCTACGTTCATGCTGCGGCGCTCTTGCTAGAAGATCACGAGCTTGCACGCGGCGATTGTGGCCATTCGGTGCATTACTGTTTGGTGAGTTTGGAGGGGCACTTCCTACTTCGGTATTCGTAATGTTCGGCATGCCGAAAAGGTCGCGATCAAACGGCTCTGAAGCCGAAAGCCTGTCTGCTGCTGTATTCTCCATGGTGTCCTCCGTTGGTTAGAGGACACCTCCGTTAAGCAGTTGGGCGCTATCTGTGGAACAGGTTTCGCTATATAGTCGAATTATATAAAACAGTCACTTAAGTGGCGATAACGCATGTTTTCGGCTTTTTTTGCGTCAGAGAATATTTCATGCGCCGCTGGTGCTTCCCTGCGACCGGAGCGCGGCGATGCTTTGCCTTTGCCAGTGCAGATCCTACTCCTTTCGGCGCGACCGCGAATGACCTCGAAAG
The DNA here is from genome assembly GCA_027487015.1 of Erythrobacteraceae bacterium. GTDB lineage: Bacteria > Pseudomonadota > Alphaproteobacteria > Sphingomonadales > Sphingomonadaceae > Erythrobacter. Next base: position 3,576 of record JAIYEK010000231.1, read on the forward strand.
GCTGATAGAAGTGGGGACTTCGATCATGGCGGCAGACAATTCTAACGCCACCGTCAGTTCTCCCAACTTCATCTTGGAGACCGACTTTCCGGTTTTGCCGATAATGGGGCTGTAGAGCGGATCAAGTCGGCTTACCTCGTCGGTCAGAGCGCCAAACCACTGATCGAGCGATGCGGTTGATCGCTCCGTGGACCATGCCGCCGGAAGCGGATATACGCGTGCAAAAGGGTTCTTCTGCTCATCATGTAAACCTCGGCGTGAAAGCGCGCCGTATCTTTTGCGGAGTTCGTTTACCCACGGCGCGCCCCAATCGGGATCATCATAGAGGAATTCATGAAGAGGGCTTTCCGCAGCAGGCTGAAACAGATCAAATGCCTTACGTTGAATCACCCTCCCGAGCCTGCCTTGCGCCGCTCGTTCAGATTTCGACCTTGGCTTTGCACGAGTTTCGGAAATTGCCGCAGATGCGGTCGCTGCGTCTGAACACGATCCCTTCCTCTTGCGTGACTGCGGAGCGTGGGACAGTCGGGCCACGAGTTCAGCAGCCGCTTCGTCGACATCCAGATGCGCAAGCACATTGAGCGCAAGTCGCAGGAATGCGGAGTGAAGGCCGAAGGGGCATAAGTTCTGCGACGCGACAACCTCTGGGAAGCGCTGGTGGCAGGAGAAGAAATATATCAAAAGAAAGTCTAGGGGCGAAAAGCCCATGATCGAATGATATCGCAAGCCTTCTGGAGCATCTGCGCGATGGCGCGCTGCACGAAGCGGTTTCAGAAAACCGGCCGCAACACGCGCGTGATTGTCCGGGTCGCCGACGGTAATGTCACCAATGCCGAAAACATCGGCAAACAACAAAACAGGCTCCAGATCGGCGAAAATGAATGCCTTGGATCTTCCCACACAGGTATGGCGAAACAGCTTCAGGTGAGCTTTGACATAATCGCAGGTCCGCTCAAACTCCAACGCCTGCTCGAGCACGAAGATGACTGCACCGACAACGTCCATGCGCTTGATTAGATGGCCACAATGCCTCTCGAACTCAGGTGTGGCGGCCAGCCCGTCATGGCGGACTGACTCCAATAATGCCTTGAGATCGCCCCTCCAGGCATATGCCATCGCTTTACAATTGCGCTCTTTCGACTTTTGAAAAATCGACAGGACGCCCAATGCCGCGGCTACAGCAGCAGGTGTGGGGTGGCGGCACAGTCCCAAGGCCTGTTCAACCAGCGGATCTATCGACTGCTCGGCTGCTTCCCATTCCCCTTGAGCGAAGTTGTGCAAATAACGAAAACGATAATCGCAGATCCCGGCCAGCTCCTTTTCGTCCGGGTGCCCTGTTTTGGAGTAACCCGTGGCCGGGTTCAGCCGCAGCGCCACCTTTTCGAGGTCCTTGTCCTTCCCAGAACCTCTGGCCAAGGGAACTCTGAGGCCGGCGCTCGTCCAAGGCTGCGCTGGCAATGTCACGCCAAGGGCCGCCATGCTGCTTGTCGTGCTGGCGCTGCTCATTGCCTTAATGAGCGCGGGCCTTTGGTAGTCGAGTTCATCGACGATCACGTCGGCCAGCTTGTCCGTCCACCGCCTGCTGTCGGACGAGGGTAGAGCCCGAAGCGGCCCGCTAAACCGAGGTCTTTTACGCATTCCCATCGAGCGCCTCCGCCGCGGAGTTGAAAGCCGTTCGGGCTCGCAGATATTCGGGGTGAACCGTGCCTCGGAAGCTCTCCCAACTGCGCAGGTCAGTTTTGGCTTTCCTGATCGCTTCGAGATTGGCGTCGAGCGCGTCCCGCAGAGCAATGGCACTTTCTTTGAAGGTTTCCAGAAGCGAAATCGCCAAATCTAGGGGCAACTTCGGCGGTGGTGCGTATTCGGGAAGCAATTCTAGCGCAGCCTTCGCGGCTTCCCAGGTTCCTGGCATGATCTCACCACGAGCAAAGATTGCTTGCTGCGCCGACGAGATCTCCCAAGGCGGCACTGGGTCTGACCTGGCGCCATGCAGCTCTTGCCACCAGGGCAGGCACAAATGACACCGTTCTAGCGTTGCCTCGACTTCTGAACGCTCTGCTCTTGAAGCCGATATTTGGGCATTAAGGTAATGCGCGAAGAGCTCCGAACGAGCTGACTCCAGTTGCGCCGCGTCCGTAGGCCGACCGCCTGCTACCGCCTTGTCGAGTTCGGCATCTATTTCTGCAAAACAGGAATCATAGTCGTCGAGGGTCGCCACGATCCATTTTGATCCGCTTGGGCTCGTCCAAGTCAGCGTCATTTCACCCTCCTATAACGGGGGTTGGCTGCAACATCGTGCAACCATAGAAACGCAGCCCTGCGGTCCGGTATTTCCGGAAACTCAATGTCGAGGCATTCAACCGTATAGCGCACCAGCCACAGCTGCTTACCCGACGGCGGCTTACGCAGCATTGCAGCCAGAGTTCCCTCGTCGAGGGTTTTCAAAAAGGCCTGTGTGCGATCAACGTAGGCGTCGTATTTGCGGCGCCATTCCTCATATCTGCCGCGATCTTCAAGCATGGCTGCGGCGCGATTGAGGAAGATCATCAGTGCTTCGCCCATGGTCTTGCCGGCGATGAAGCCCGCTTTCCAATGATCGAGGACAACATCGTCATCCAGAACGTCCTTCGGCCGCATGGCAAGGAAGCCATCGAGCGCCCTCGCATCGTGCGCCGAAAATCCATAAGCCGTCAGGACGGCACCAATGGTAATTTGGTGGTAAACATCTTGCGGATCGCGATAGGCAACTTCGCCAGGCACGATCTGCTCCAAGGCCGCGCCTCTTTCTATTGCCTTCAATTCTGCAGACACGCGGCTCAGTTCGCGCACCACCTCGGTCAGCGGAATTTCACTTGCGGTAGGTCGAATCGTATTCATTCGCCGGAACATAGCGTAAACATAAATCTCGGCCAATAGATAATCTGCAATGTGTTTTACTTTTGACTGCCCAGTTAACTGAACGTTCTCAGTCAAGAAGCTATCCGCAGCACCCATACTTAAGTGGCCTTAAGTTGGCTCTCGCTATCTGACAGCATTTTCTATGTCCCACTTTGCCGCTTTTGATTGCTGGCCTACCAACCATATGAGACAATCATTCTGAGTTTTTGGAGGTTAGGGGTGGGTCTAGGCGAAATAAATGTTGCCCACTTTAGCTGGCCAAGACCCACCCCCCGTTTTGCAGACCCACCCCCATGAGAACCAAGCCAAGATCAGGTTGCCGATTGGTCCGGCCAGGCTCGCAGGAGCAGAAGGCGCTTTGCGCTCGCCCGCGCGGCGACGCCTATTATGCTATCCTTGCGGACCGAGAACACCGCAGGGAAGCATGGGCCGAGTGCCGGCACATCAAATCGGTCGAGCGCATCCTCCGCGAGCAGCAAGAGGCCCAGCGCGAGCGCGAGAAGGTGCATCGTTCCTTCCGCGTAAAGCGCCACAAGAATTGGGAAGATGTGACGATAGGCGTGAAGGCGCATGCGGCACGGCTGATACTGCCCACGCGGATGCCCGGTGCTCTCATGCCGCGCTACTCGAATCCGATCATCGATACGAAGGGCCGCTTGTTCGTATTCCAGCGCATTCGCTATTATTCATCGTTGAAGACCAAGCAGGGACACTGCCGCGATCGGGCATCATACGGCATGGATGGCGCACACGTCTTTCCCGGCGGCACCTTGGCCGTGGACAGCAACATGGGGGAGACGCGGGGCGAAATCCTCGAGTGCGTCGATTTCGTCGAGCTGGTCAATCGCACCGCTGCCAGGAACGCCAAGACCTTCTTCCACGGCATCATGCAGAGCTGCCACGAGCTTTCACCGGAGCAGCAGTTTGAGATGGCCAAAGCTTACGCCGAAGAGACCTTCGGAGGTCAGGGGCTGCCCTATCTTGTCTGCCTCCACCCGCCGAGTGCCGAGGGCGACCAGCGCAACTGGCATGTGCACTTGTTCTTCTCGTTCCGCCCCGTGACGCGCGTCAACGAGGGCGAATGGGAGATTGGTCGTCACCTGCGCACCGACCTCGACGCCCCGACGCAGTTCAAGCGTCTGCGCGCGCTGTGGGCGGCCGAGTTAAACTTCGCCTGCGAGAAGGCCGGACTCGAAAGACGCTACACCCACCTCAGCTACGCAGCCGCCGGCGTTGACTGGGTGCCGCAAAAGCATTTGGGTGAGGGCCTCACCGCAAAGGTTCGCCGCGGCGAGCACGTCGCGCTCAACCTTGCCAATCACCGGATCGCAGCGCGCAATGCGCTCAAGCGCGCCACCCAGGCGTTCCGCGCTGAGTTGATGTCGCGGGTGTCAAAAACACGCGAGGCGGTCGAAGCTGCTCTGAACGCCGCGGTCATGGCGCAGGCCGTGCGATCAGCAATGCCAGCGCAGAGTCCAGATTGGGCTCTCCGCACTGCTGCCGTGGAGCAGGCGCCAATAGCCTCACCCAATGGGAACGCCTCCGCGTCGAAGCCCGCCCCTTGGACGATTGGCTCTGCTCTCGTCAGCAAGTTGCAAGAATCGTCCGCACCGCGTCCGAGCCCTAGGCCCTTCGCTCTGAAAGCCAAGGCGCCGGCAGCTCAACTGCCATCGGCGGCAACATTACCTCCGCGTCCGACACCGTTCGCTTTGCGGGTGACGCTTCCTTCAACTGCGATTCCTACCGCGCCCGCGCCGTGGCCTTGCCCGCAGCCATTTGTTCTGCCGTCCGTATCGCACTCTTTGCATCCGCCCGCCGCGCCAGCGCCGCGCCCGCGTTCCAAGCCGTTCACTCTTCTAGCCAAACCACCGGCCCAGCATTTACCCGCAGCGCCCGCACCACGTCCAGCTCCGAAACCATTCAGATTAAGCGCCGCTATTGCTGCCGCTTTACCATCGGCCGCGCCTCAGATGCACGCCGCGATCAAGGCACGGCTCGGCCTTGGTGCCAATCCAATCGCGCCACCGAGTAAACAGGCACCGTGGTCTCCCCGCAACTTAAGTGCGCTTAAGTCGCGGCCGGTGGTGACGTTTGGAGCCGCAACACGTGCTCTGACGCAAAGCCAAGCGGGTCCTGCCGCCTCCTCGTCGTCAGGGAATCCCCCGTCGGTATCGGGGTTCCTTGCGGCGCCAGCACATGCGGCAGGGTCGCGCCCATGGCTTCGCGAACCTGCAAGGGCCACACTTCTCAAAGATCTTCAAGAGCGGGCCGTCTACGTCGAGCGAGTCGATACCGGACAGGTTCTGCCGGTTCTTATGGAGCGCGGCCTGTATCAGTTTTCGCGCGCTGACCTCGCTGACCCCGGCATGCAGGCGCACCTTGCGCATATGTATCAGCGGCAACAGGCGTTCCTTAGTCGGTTCAATCCGATCGCTGCGAACAGGATCGGGGAATCAGATTTGAATAGGAGCAACAAGGCCATGATCGCCAAGCTCCCCGATGATCTGCAGTCGGAGGCGGAGGCTTGGGCAAAGACGGCCCTCTGGGACAAAATCATGCGCGATCTGCGTGAACACGGCCTGCGTCGCAGCAGACAATCAGTTGAAGCCTGGCGAACGGCTCTTCGCACCTCCGATAGGCGCCGGTTCGAACTTGCCGCCAATGCGTCGGACCAGAACCGCCTGTGGCCCATCGAGGAATATGATCAGGTGAGCCAGGCGCTAGAGCGGGACGCCAGCGTTCACCGTCAGCGCCTCGGGATCTATCAGGCAGCGCAGAGTGGTGGGGGGAGCAGTGCTCCAGTGTCGGCAGTATCGAGCCGCAACAGCAATGCGACAGATAAAGGTAGCGCTGCGCCTTCCGGCCCGACCGAGCAGGACGCAACGCTGACAGATCCACGGACAGGGCTGAACCACGATGCGAACCGAGGCCGCAGTCCACTTCCGCCACCTCAGGATGATAAAGGATTGTGACGTGTTAATGAAGCAAGCGGCTATGGGCCGGGGCGGCTCCCGACCCAGACCCAGTCATTCCCAAGCATCAATGGCAAAGCTTGCTTCCGCTGAAAACCGCCATGCAGCTTTCGGGATCGCCCATTGGCCACGCTCATGGCTGGAGCTGGGTGGAAAGTCGAATGGCAGCATCGGGACAACCTGCCGGGCAAGGTCAAAACGCGATGTGCACACCAAAGCCCGGGCGCGGGGCAATGGTGGCTCTGCCAGAATGGGCGGCCACGATTGCCGCAACCATGGCCAGCCCCAGACCATGGCCAGGCGTGGATCGGCTGCGGTCGACCCGTGCAAACCGATTGAAGAGGTCTGGCGCCTCATTCTCGCTCACTCCCGGACCATCATCAGTGACGGCGAGGCAGATGCCGTTATGAGTGCTTTCGCAGGTGATGTGGACGGTCGTTCCCTGCGGCGTGTGCTGCGCGGCATTGTCGAGCAGGTTCGTGAGCATCTGTTGCAGCAGCCTGCGATCGCCGGGCAAAGTCAGGCCGGGCGCAATGCTGGTTACAAGCTGGTGGCCGCTGCTCTCCATTGAGGGTCGGAACGTCTCCGCCACATCGGCCACCACCGCGCTGAGATCCACCGTCTGGAAGTGCGCGCGGGCGGCCATGCCTTCGACTTCGGCAATCCGCAGCAGGGCGGAAAAGACCTCCAGCAGTTCACCAGCTTCGCTTGCTGCCGCTTCGATTGCCTCGCGTTGCAGCTCGGGGTTGAGCTCGCGCAGGGCCTCGTCGAGCCGGTTTTGCAGCCGCGTGAGCGGCGTGCGCAGGTCGTGGGCAACATCGCTGGAAACCTGTCGCAGGTTCTCCATCAGCCCGGTAATGCGGTCGAGCATCCGGTTAAGCGTCGTGGCCACACCGTCAAACTCGTCGCCGCTTCCGGTCAGTGGCACGCGCCGCGAGAGATCGCCGGCAATGATCGCAGCAGCCGTGTGATCGATGCGGGCAAGCCGCCGCTGCGTGACGATGCCCACCAGCCAAGCGGCACCGATGCCGAGCAACAGCATCGCTCCGAATGCGCCGAGGAACAGGAGTATGAAACGCCTGTCCATTTCGTCGATTGCGGCACGATCGGCCGCGACCAGCAACCGGTAGTCCCCGGGCAGGACCGTGGTCAGCGATTGCGCGATCCGCTCCTCGCCACCCGCCTTATAGGGCAATAGTTCGACATAGCCGGGCTTTGGCGGGACAGTCGTATCGAGCGATCCTGCTACGGGTCTGTTTTGGGCATCGACGAGCCGATAGCCGAGGCTTGCCGTGCTGCTTGCCGCCTCGCGCCGACGGATAGCGGCAGCCACGCCCTCATGCCCGTCCTGCCCTTCATCGATTAGCGCCTGCGTCTCGATGGCGATGCGGTGATCGAGTTGCAATTCAAGTGCCTCATGGGTCGTTTCGAATGCGACCGCGCCGATCACCAGCGTTGCGAGCGCAAAGCCCACAGCGACAGCAGCCACCAGACCGAACGTGCCGCGCCACCAGCGCTTCATCCGCCGTCCCTGATGAGATAGCCCGCGCCGCGCACGGTCTCGATCGGGTCGCTGTCGAACCCGGCGTTGAGTTTGGAGCGCAACCGGCTGAGGTGAGTCTCGACGATATTGGTCTTGGGGTCGAAGTCGAAATCCCACACCCGTTCGAGTAGCATGGTGCGGGTCATGATGCGGCCGGGGTTGCGCATCAATTCGGTCAGAAGCGTGAACTCGCGGGGCTGGAGCGCAATCTTGCGGCCTGCGCGCGTGACGGTGCGGCGGTGCAGATCGAGCACAATGTCGCCTGCCGTCAGCCGCGCAGGCTCTGCTGCCGTCGAAGGCCGACGCCCCAGCGCTTGGAGACGGGCCGCCAGCTCGGTAAAGGCAAAGGGCTTCACCAGATAGTCATCCGCCCCGCCTTCGAGCCCTTCGACCCGGTCGCCAATCCCGCTGACGGCGGTGAGCATCAGCACCGGGGTCATGTTTCCGGCAGCGCGCAGAGCCTTGACGAGAGCGAGGCCATCCAGCCCCGGCAGCATCCGGTCGACCACCACGGCATCGAAGCCGCCTTCGGTTGCGTGATACAGGCCATCCCGCCCATCGCCGCTGGCCACCACCTGATGGCCCAGTTCGGCAAGGCCGCGGGCGATGAACTGGTTGGTATCGGCATCGTCCTCGACGATCAGGATTCTCATGCGATCATTCTAGCGGCTTGGCACCGCTGCACCAGCCACCGCCAAGCGCGCGGAACAGCGCCACCTGCGCCTGCGCAACGGCGAGTTCGGACTGTGCGAGCGACAGTTCGGCTTGTGCCAGCGTCCGGTCGGCATCGATCCGTAGCAGCGGTGCCGCATCGCCGAGCCGGACGCGCGCCTCGGCGCGGCGGGCATAGAGGCGTCCTTCGTCGCGCGCCTCGGTCAGCGCCCGGTTCCGGCGCACTTCGCCATCATAGGCCGCAAGCGCTGTCTCGACATCACGCAGCGCCCGGAGAACCACGACATCCCACCCGGCCAGCGCGGCCCGCTCGGCCGCCTCAGCCTGTTCGATCCGGGCGCGGGCCGGGGCCTGATTGGGGAAGGCCCAGCTCACCAGCGGTGAACCCGTTGCAACCAGCCCACCGCTCAGCAGGCCGAGTGCGCCGCCAAGGTTTATGCGGGGGTAGAGATCGGCACGCGCCACGCCGATCCGCGCCGTGGCGGCAGCGAGGCGGCGCTCGGCCTCACGGATGTCAGGGCGGCGCAGCAGCAGCGCGGTTCCATCACCGACGGGAGCCGCAGTGCGCAGTTTCGGCGGCGCGGTGCAAGTCACGGGATTGCTGCGGGCCTCTGCTGCCGGGCGTCCTGCGAGCGTGGCGAGGCGGTAGCGCGCATTGGCCTGCGCTGCTTCCAGCGGTGCAATGGCCGCCTTGGTCGCGGCGACAAGGTTGGCAGCCTGCGAGACTTCCAGCGGGGAGACCTCGCCTGCCGCCAGCTGTCTACGGGTGATTGTCAGCGCGCGGTCCTGAAGCGCGACCTGTTCTTGCACGACGGCAAGGCTGCGGGTTGCTCCGCACAGATCGACATAGGCCAGAACCGTATCCGCGACGACCGCGACCTTGACTGCATCGAGCGCAGCGGCCTGCGCTTCCGCATCGGCGCGGGCAGCGAGCGCACCTGAGCGAAGCCGACCGAACACGTCCGCATCCCAGCTTGCGGTTACCCCCAGATCGTAGTCGGTCGTCGGCACATTGCCCGAGGCGCTGGGCTGATTGGCGGGATTGTCGATGCCGAGGCTGCTCTCGATCGTGGTCTGGGGCAACCGGGCGGCTTGCGCCTGACGGAGCGCCGCACGCGCGCCATCGAGATTGGCATAGGCCACTCTGAGATCGGCATTGGCTGCAAAGCTGGCTTCGACCAAGCGGTCAAGCACAGGATCATCATAGAGCCGCCACCAATCATCGGGCACCGGCTCGATCGAAGCGACCGGCAGGCTCGCGAACGGTCCGGCTGCAATCGCGGGGTCGATCTTGGTTGCCGCAGGCGGGGACGTGGTCGCGCAAGCGGTCACCATCAGGGCAGCGAGGGGGACAAAGCGCTTCATGCCACCGCCTCTGCCAGTTCGGGCTCGGGTGCCGGCTGTTCCTTGCCGAAGCGGGCATAGAGCGCGGGCATCAGGAACAGGTTGAGCGCAGTCGACGAGATTAGGCCGCCGAGGATGACGATCGCCATGGGATGCTCGATCTCGTGACCCGGCTTGTCGCCCGCGATCACCAGCGGCACCAGCGCAAGTCCTGCGCACATTGCGGTCATTAAGATTGGCACCAGACGTTCCTGCGCGCCGCGCAGGATCAGGGCCGGGCCGAACTCCTCGCCCTCGAACCGGCGCAGGTGATCATAGTGCGAGAGCAGCATGATCCCGTTGCGCGCCGAAATCCCGATCACCGTCACAAAGCCGACCAGCGATCCCAGCGACAGAACCCCGCCGGTGAGCGCAACCCCGATCACCCCGCCGACCAGCGCGAAGGGCAGGCTGAGGCCCACCAGCGCGGTGATCCGGGCCGAACGAAACTCCAGCCAGACGAGCAGCAGGATGCCGAAAAGGCAGACCAGGCCCACCGTCCACAGCCGCGACCGCGATTCCTTGAGCGCTGCATATTCGCCGAGAATCTCGGGATGGTAGCCGGTGGCGAAGGGCACTTCGCTCACCGCCGCCTCAACCCCGCGCGCTACGGCTCCGAGATCGGCATCACTCGCGATATTGAGCGTGACATCGAGACGGCGCTGGCCATCCTCGCGCTTGATTTCGTTGGGCGCGGGCACGATCACCACATCGGCGACGTCGCGCAGGCGCACCGGCGCGCCGACCGGGGTCTGGATCATCAGATCGGCGAGCGCGTGCTGGTCGCCGCGAATGGCTGGCTCGCCCCACAAGGCGACATCGAAAGCCTTCTGGTCGCGGTAGATCTCGCCCAGCTTCTCGCCCGCCACGAGGGTCTGTGCCTGCCGCCGCACCTCGCCCGGCGTCAGGCCCAACGTGACCAGATCGGCCGCGCGCGGGCGGATCTGGATCTGCGGCACCAGCACCTGCTGTTCGACCTTGAGGTCGGTTACACCGGGGATGCTGGCGACCTTGCCGCGCACCCGCTCGGCTGCGGCCCGCAGCTCGTCCTGATCGGGGCCGTAGATCCGCACCACCACGGTCGCGCCTGCGCCCGAGAGCACCTCCTTGATGCGCTCGCGCAGATAGGTGAGCACGTCGCGGTAGAGGCCGGGATAGCCGTCAACCACTTCCTTGATCCGGGCAACGCTGGCGTCGTAGTCGGCCCCATCGTCAAGGCTGATCCACAGTTCGGTGAAGTTCGGGCCGACCACCTCGTCAGCTGCCTCGGCACGCCCGATATGCGCACCGAAGTTGCGCACGCCGGGGATGGCCCGCAGCTCCTTCGAGGCGCGGATGGTGATGCGGTCCATCGCCTCGATACCGATGCCCGGCTTCTCGACGAAGTGCATAAGGAAGTCGGTCTCGCGGAAATCAGGTAGGAACTGGTCCTTGAATCCGAGGTAGCCTACGCCGGAAAGCAGCAAGCCGCCCGCGACGATGCCCATGGCAAGCCGTGGCCGTTCGATCAGCCGGGGCAGGACGCCAAGATAGCGCCGCTTGAGCGAGGCGACAAAGCGTGTGTCGCGATGCTCCTTCATCGGCGCATTGGGGAGCAGCATCAGGCACATCGCAGGCGTCACCACCAGCGCGACCAGCAGCGAGGCGGCAATTGCCAGCACATAGGCAATTGCCAGTGGCCGGAAGAATGTTCCTGCCACCCCGCCGAGGAAGAAGATCGGCAAGAATACCAGCATCACGATCAGCGAGGCAAAGACAACCGCCGTGCGCACTTCGAGCGAGGCCGAGAGCACCACGGCAAAGGCCGAGCGCGGATTGCCCGCCTCCCGGTTCAGGCGGAGACGGCGGGCGATGTTCTCGACATCGATGATCGCATCATCGACCACCTCGCCAAGCGCGATCACCAGTCCGGCGATCACCATTGTGTTGATCGTCGCCCCGCTCCAAAGCAGCACCAGTCCTGCGGCCAACAGGGACAGCGGGATCGCCACAAGGCTGATCGTCGCCTGCCGCCAGTCACGTGTGAAGGCGAACAGCACGATCGCCACCAGCAGGCAGCCGATCATCAGCGCGCGGGTCAGGTTGTCGATCGACTTCTCGATGAAGGTTGCAGGGCGGAAGATCGTGGTGTCGATCTTGACGTCCTTGAGGCCGGGCCGCAGCTCTTCGACCGCTGCCTCGACGTCGCGGGTCAGCTGGAGCGTGTTGCCGGTCGGCTGCTTCTCGACGATCAGCATGATACCCGGGCCGTCGTCGATGATCGCATTGCCGATGGGGGCGGCAAAGCCATCGGTCACCCGCGCGACATCCCCCACCCGCACCGGCGCATCGCCTGCGATCTTGATGACCGTGCGGGAAAGATCCTCGGCGGTCTGGATCGCGCCCGCCTGCTGCACCGGAAGCCGCTGGTTGGGCGTATCGACAAAGCCGCCGCCGCCGACCAGCACCGCATCCCCGGTCGCCGCGCGTAGTTCGGCCAGCGTGACGCCCGAGGCTTGCAGCCGATCGGGATCGGCCAGAACCTGCAACTGCCGGTCGCGGTAGCCCCACACGGCGACATTGGCGACACCCGGCACTGACATCAGCTTGGGCCGGATCGTCCAGCGAACCAGCTCGGACAGCTGCATCTGATCGAGCTTCTTCGAGGAGATGCCGATCTTCATTGCCCGACTCGTGGACGACAGCGGCGGCAGCATCACAGGCGGGCGGGCAGCGGCAGGCAGTCGCGCCTGCACCTGCGCCACCCGCTCCTGCACCAGCTGGCGGGCGCGGATGACATCAGTGCCGCGTTCGAACAGGATCGTCACCGAAGACAGCCCCAGCACCGACTTCGATCGCAGGGTTGCGAGATCGGGCACGCCATTGACAGCGGTCTCGATCGGCACCGTGATCAGGCTTTCGACCTCCTCGGTCGACAGGCCCGGCGCTTCGGTCTGTATCTCGACGATAGGCGGAGCGAACTCGGGGAACACATCCAGCGGCACATCGGCAGAGGCGCGCAGGCCGAGCACGACAAGCAGCGCCGCCATCGCAAGCACCAGCACGCGCTGCTTGAGCGCCGAGCGAACCAGCCAGGCCAGCATCAGTGTGCGACCCCGAACTCGGTGCCGAACAGCTCGGCAGCGCCTGCCGTGACCACCAGCGTTCCGGGACGCAGGCCCCGCGACAGGATCGCGCGGCCACCTTCCGTTGCTGCCACCTCGATCCGCTGGCGCACATAGTTGTCGGCCTCGGTCTTGGCATAGACCCATTCGCCGCCGTAGATGTCCCGCAGGATCGCGGAGGTTGGCACCGACAGTCCTTCGCTCTGCCCGCTAGCAAGCGGCAGCGCGACGCTGACCCGCTGGCCGACACGGTAGGCCCGATCACGATTGTCGAGCGCGAAATAGAGATCGACGGTGCCGGCCACCGCATTGGCCGATGGCGGCGCATCGACGGGCCGCGCCGATCGTTTCGCGCCATCCTGTCCAAGCGGCGAGACCAGCGCCGACTGACCTTGTGGCAGCCCGGCAAGATCGCTCCCGAACACTGGCACCCGCACCCAGACGTAGCGTTGGTTGCCAAGGCTCGCCACCGCTGGCCCGAGCAGGCGGCGCTGGGCCGCAGCCGCATCGGCAGCAGCCTTGGCCGCACCGAGTGCTGCCGTCGCCTCATCCCGCGCACGGATGCTTCCCGCTTCCTCATCAACCAACGCCGAGGCGCGATCATAGGCGACGCGCGCCAAAGCAAGCTGCGCCCGTGCCCGCGCAAGTTCGCCATCAGCGCCGACCTGCTGCACGCCAAGCTGTTGCAGATTGCTGGCGGAGTTGATCGGCGCGGCGCCGACCCCCGCCGGGACGACAATCTCACCGCTTGTCATGCGCATGGCCGATGCGGTGCCCGTCCCGATCCGCTCGGTCACAATCCCGAGCCGCTTTTGCGCTTCCGGCGTAAGCTTCAGGCGGACAAGCTCGGTCTCGTGGGCGATTGCCTCGCTGTGGACCGGGGCCTTGGCAGGCGCAGCGGGTTCACCTCCGCAGGCGGTCAGGAGGATGGCAGGGCCGAAAGCGGCAAGGGCTAAGCGATTTGGCATTCCTGCCGCATAGAGCGCTCACATTGGGGCAATGTTGGCAAAGCTATACAATATCCCAATGTTGCAGCGCGATCTGCTGCCATCATCGAGTTGCTGCAGTTAGGGCGGCTATGAGGTCGGTTTGTGAATTTCCGCTTCCGGGGGGAAACATATTGAAGCTGCCCAGCAGGTATCGGGATCGCGCGTCGGCCTGGCTCATAGCCGGGAACCCGTCCGCCCCCATTAGAGGACAGCATCGCGTCAGCCTGCCGCCATCAAGGTATCGATCCAGCGCTGTTGATGGAACGCCACCGGGTCGCCCAATGCTACCTCGATTTCAGGCGCCGCGGTGCGCAAAAGGTGACGCAACAGAGACTTGGCATAGGGTCACCCATAGAAGCGGTCGCACTTTCTTCATCATCAATGCCTAAACCGGTAGAACGGTGGGTGGCACAGTTAAAGAAAAACAGCTGGCCCTCGAGCCAAGCAAGATGGAGTTTGAAGCGTGTCCATGATAAGCGACCAATGGGTGGACTTCGAACGTCCCGCAAGGCGCGGCGCAAGGGGCTGGAATAAGGACTTCGCCGATGGCGTCTCGATCTTCCTGCGCCTCGATGATGCGGCGCGCTGCAGTCTCACTTCCGACCTCATCCGTGCATGGCAGTTCGAGCTTCCACTGAACCGGGCGATGGCCAGCGGCGCACTACGGCAGGCCTGGGAAAGCGAACCATACATGGGTGGGATCCGATGCGGGTAGTTCGTGAGCAAGGTTGCGCACGAGAGGGGCGACGACTTCTATTGGAACATGGACGAGTTAGCCGAAGAATGGGGACCGAGCCTGATGACCGACGAAGAGGAGGAGAAGCTAGAAGCAATGGAATTCCCCCTCACCGTATACAGGGGAGGGACCGGCAGTATCCACGAGGTTGCGCAGGGTATCAGCTGGACGTTGGACCTCGAGATTGCCAAATTTTATGCATTGGACTGGCCTAAGCGATGGGGCATCGAGCCGGAGCCGATGATTGTCTCAATGCAGGTGGAGTGCGACGACGTCTTTGCCTTTCTCGATGGGCGCAAGGAGTCGGAACTGCTCGTGCCATACGCCTCGTTGCTTCGCGAAGCCATGACCGAGGTAACGGATCGTGTGGGCATCAGATTGGCTGGATAGCGGCAGTGGCGCGTGCAGCGCCCCCCTCGACCCCGACTGTCTCGAGGAGAAGAAGATCCCTACAACTCTCCGCTTGCAACCCGCGGGTTCGGAAATCGTCGACTTTCCGGCGCCTATCGGCGTCCGAAACTTTAAACGGCGAATATTCGCCAGCTTTCTGGCAAACGTTTCGGAAAAGCTGCCGTGCAGCGTTCAAATACGGCCTTTCCTATGCAGCTTCGCGCAGGTTGTGGCGTCACCGCCAGCGGGCCGATTTGCAATTGTATCTATGGGGCAACAAGAGGCATATGGCCGCCTTTCAACCTTCCACGCATAGACGGCAGTTGTTGACCCAAAGACGGTCCTTCAGATCAGCTACCATGAACGTCTGCTGCTAACAGAAGCTGCCTTTGAACCGCTCGGCTCCAGACCGTTAAGAAGACGCCCTTTTTCGTCTTTCAGCGGGTTGGCCACCAAATCCACAAAACAGCCGCATGTTCACCTTGCGTTCTCAACGCCCTTGCCATATTCGTTCCGAATGTCACTGTCAAAGGGCACTGATTGCCACTACCCTTCAGCGCTCAATTAGAGGTCGCACATGGGTTTTCTGTCGGAAGAGCAATTCGCGTCGCTGCAGATCGAGCACATGATTCTGCATGTGGTTCGAGACGGCCCCTTCAACCCTGAGCTGGCGCGGGAGGTTGAACATCCCGATTTCTTCATCGAGCGCATCCGCAACACCGACGCGGCAAGCGTCTATTCGTTCGAGCCGGAGTCTGCAGTCAAGGCGAAGATCGGTGAGATGGCACGGGGGGAGGTCACCTTCGAGGCGGGAGCACAGTCGCTGTCGCGGGAGTTCGCCAGATTGCATCATGGCGGACACAAGCCCGGGGCGCTCTTCATATTCGAGTTAAGCTGCGACGAGCCTGACGTCACCATCTACAGCCTGATCAAATACGACTATCAGGAAGTCATCGAACAAGCCGATGCGGACGAAGGCAGTCTGCTGCGGCGCATTCTTCAGGCGTTTGTCGCGGAGAAGAAGGCCATTCAGAAGTCCGCAATGATCCGGGTGGTCGACGGCATTGTTGAAGATGCCGTTTCGACAATGGACCGAATGAAAGCAGCGCCCGCCATCGGCGACTATTTCGCCAGCTACCTCCATGTGCGGCGTGAACGCAGCGACAGTGAACTGACCCAAGCCGTAAAAGACGTGGTCCGCCAGACGCTGATCGAAAGCAAGGACGTGCTGCCGGACCGGAACGTGCCGCGAGCGATCCAGCGCGCGCAAGCTGCGCTGCGGGACAGGCAGCAGATCGACGAGGATGCC
Organism: Erythrobacteraceae bacterium; assembly: GCA_027487015.1. Taxonomy (GTDB): domain Bacteria; phylum Pseudomonadota; class Alphaproteobacteria; order Sphingomonadales; family Sphingomonadaceae; genus Erythrobacter. The sequence goes on from JAIYEK010000231.1 coordinate 19,572, forward strand.
GTGCACGAAGCCATCCTCGCGGCCGCTGGCAATCCCGAGGACGAAAGCATTCGGTCACAACTCCAGGTGCGGACTAGGCGAAAGCTCAGATCTGCTAAGCTGGAAGGCTTGGCCTTTCGACCCAGCGGGCAGATCCTTCAGCGCCCGCCCATCCGACAGGTGAAGACGACCGAGGGCGTAACCTTGATCTATCCGGACGACGCCGACGAACGCACGGTGCGTCGCGTCGACACTGACGACGGCGGCCAGGTGATTACGGTTACAACGAGACACGTCACGGAGGACCGCGTTGTCCGCGACAAAAATCGCCCGCTGGCTTGATCGGCTTCCGAGGCTTGGCGCCTTCGTCGTCGAGACCGCTGATACGGTAAGCGCGTCGAACCTCTCGGCTCGACAAACGCGCGAGCTCTGCGGGCTCGTCGAGGTGGAAGGGTGGCGACTAACAATCTTTGACCAAGCAAATGAAACATGGACTCGAGACGAGCTGGACGAGGATCTGGCTCCGTTCCGCGTGACGATCGTCAAACCGCCTGCGGGCATCGACGCGGCTCGTATTCTGACGGATGTTGGCTTTGCCGCATGGCTAGCCGAGCCCAGCGGATCGGTCTGCCAAGTCGCTCGGCTATCGCGCCCCTTCGAGACGCTCGGCATTCGGTTCACTAGCTGGGATGAACCCGCCAGTCCGTTCGAGCCCGCCGAGAAAACGGCCAGCCCCCGATCCCTTGTGCGCGAATACAACGGTCAGGCACGGGCTCCGGACGATGTTCGCACATGGCTGCTTCGCGACGTTGATGACATCCCTTTCGACAACTCCACTTTCCGTATCTGGATGGCGGCTGCGGCCGTGCATACGCTTCGTGCCGTGCCGGACGAGATCGATCCGGTGAACGGCTCGCTCAAATTTAAGGGACCGCCGCGGCTGGCGCTCCACGTCAGCGCGGACGTCACCGAGGTTCTTTCCGAACTCGGCATCGATGGTTTCAAGAACCTGCAGCGCGGCGTCCACTGGGTGTTCGAGAACCCTCGCGAAGCAGAGATGCGACATGCGCTGTTTGCCACCGAAGTTGCTCGCAGCGGAATAGAGACCGATCGCGCGGAGATTTATCTTCGTGAACACGCGGAAGCCGCCTTGGATGGTGCCAAAATTGCCTATCAGGTTTCGCTCGCTCAGCTGAGCAGCGAGACGCTCAAGTCCCTTGCGGATCTCCGCAAGGCCGTAACCGAGGAGACCGCCAAAGTCACCGAAGCCACGCGGCAGATCGCGGGAGCTGTGGCCGCAGCGCTGGCGGTGGGTATCGGCCTCATGGCCGCACGGGTCACTGCGGCCGCATCTGGCAACCTGATCATCGCGATCATGATCGTCGCTGCGGCTTACGTGTCGATGGTAATCTTGTCAGGCCTTCAGTTCGCCTGGCTGCAGCGTGACCTCCGCCGCGGTTGGCAATCTCGGCTGTATCGCTATCTTCCTCGATCAGAGTATCAGGCTCTGGTGCTCACACCCACCGGTCGAGCCGAAGCGTCACTATTCTGGGTTGCCGGGATTGGCGGCTTTATCATCTTGATTGTTTCGATACTGGTGATCTTTCCCATTATCTGGACGTAGCAAGACGAGCTGAGCAGCGTCGTGGAGGCTTAACGCCACACAAGGCCGCTCGATCTGCCTACGATCATTTGCCGGGACGGCAGGCGCTGGGTCGGGAGCAGCCGACTGAAGATATCGATTGGCAATGACAGCTACTGCGCGTCGGTCGCCCGAGAGATGCCAGTCCAGCACCGGATCAGTTTATGTCTTTCTGCAATATCGGCCGACGCGCGCTGAACGACTGCTTCTGACGAAAACTGCCGCTCGGTAAAATACCTGCGAACGGCAGAGATGTCCCAAACCCGGCCTGCGACACCCGCAGGTAGCTTGCTCGCGTGCATGCGATCCGAACTTGCTATCAATTAGCCACGCCTATGCCGCTGATTTGGGAAAATTCCATTGCCGACGCCTCGCCGCGGGGTCGGCTGAGAGAAGGGAAAAGCCCTTCGGGCCGGCCTCGTAATTACGAGGCGAAGTATGAATACCATTAACGGCAAGAGCGCTGCCAGCGGCGGCAACGCCACCAATAATGCCGCACCTCCAAGCTGCGACCGGCAGCGCGTGCTGCTGCCGGTGCGCAAGCGGGTAGACTGGCCGCTGGAATACGACAGCAACGAAGCCCTGCGGAAAATTGCGGTGATAGACACCGAAACAACCGGGCTGGACTGGGCCAAACACCGGGTCATCGAGATCTGCGCGGCGTCCGTGCTAGTGAATGCCGAGGGCCGGATCATTGCCATCGAACGTGTGGGCACCGGCCTTGAGTATCCCGGCCACCCCCTATCGCGGGAGATAAGCGAGCTTACCGGTCTCACCGATGCCATGCTTGAGAACAAGGTAATCGACCGGGACAAGCTCACGCCATTCTTAAGCGAGTGCGAAGCTGTGTTGGCGTTCAATAGCGGCTTCGACCGCAGCTTCGCCGAAGCTCTTCTGCCAGATCTGCCCGCGATGTCCTGGGGCTGCGTCATGGCCGATGTCCCGTGGCGCAAGCTCGGCTTCGAAAATGGCCCTCAGAATTACCTGCTCATGCAGGCGGGCCGGTTCGCCGCCGAAGCCCACCGGGCGAAGCAAGACGTGCTGTCCCTGATCGAGCTGCTGGATCATGTCTGCACTGATGGGACAAGCATCATGGCCAAGGTGCTGTCGGCCATCGACGCGCCAGCGTGGCGGTTTGAGGCGACGTGGGCGAGCTACCACCAGCGGGATCTGCTGCGCGATCGACGCTATAGGTGGCGGCCGGACGGGCGCAGCGGAGTCTGGCACAAGCATATCCGCGGTGACGAATATCAAGCTGAATGGGAATGGCACTTGAGCGTCATTGGTCATGAACCCGCGGTCATCCCGCTGCCGGCGACCGAACGGTATCGCCATGATCGGTCTTGGAAGCCGGTCGAACGCAAAGCGAAGATTACCGCCTAGGAGCGGTTTGGGTGAGCTGAATCCGGGAATGGAAAAGGCTTCGCTCCCCTTGCGCGGGGGAGCGCCACACTAACAAGGAACCACAATACCATGAGAAATCTCAAACTCGGCGGGGTGTGCCCCCGCCGGCCGACTAGTCCTGAGAAGCGGGGCGGTGCGCGAAGCACCGCCCCGTCCCTGTTCTGACAGATAAAAATGAGCCTCTCCTAGGAAGGAAAAAAGGGGCTTCGGCCTGTGCGGCGTCCGCTCAGGCTACCAAGAAACTAAAAAGGAACGAAATATGATTGACTTGAACCTTGGCGGGACCTGTCCCCGCCGGCCGCTGACCTATGTCTTGACGAGAGCCATGTGGCACCCGCGCGGCCCCGCCGACGTATCCATCAAGGGCTGCGAGCTGGGCGTGGGCGCGTCCAACGGCGAGCTGGCCGAAGGCATTAACGTAATGGCCGACGTGGCCTTTCGCACCAAGACGCCGTGGGTGTTGGCGAACTTCGCCGACGACGTCACCACCAGGTGCGACGGCCTCTTCATGATCAAACCAATGGGAGATGAAGTTCTGATCGGCTTGGTCGAGCCCTACATCTTGCGGAAGGGGTCACCCCTTATCCTTGTGGGTGGAGACCGGTCTCGTGCCTTTTCGATCAATGCAGCTGGCAAGCTGATCGAATGCCCCGTCCCGCCGCTGTCACAAATCGCGGCCGGTGTGGATCGCGGCTGGGCCGAGATCAGGCGCCGTATGGCTGACGTGATCGAGGGAACCGCCTTCCGCTATCCAAGCTGGGCAGTCTGTGTCGACGTCAAGCACGTCCCCGTATTCTGATCGGCCACCCTTTCATCACCACCCAATCACCAGACGGGCGGCGCTCTCCACCAGAGCGCCGCCCGTCTGCTTTCACGAAGGGAATCCCATGCACCGCCATATGAACACCCATCCGCCGGTTCTTTCCGCGCTGATCATCATCCGGACGCGACCGGAATACGAACGTCGCTCCATCATATCCAGCCTCGCGCTGTTCACCGCCACCATCACCGGACGGCGGGAAGCAGCCTTCGATCTGCTTCATGCCCGGTTCGATCCGACGGATACGCGCGCGGAAATCCTCAGGGGACTATGCCAACGCGTTCCGCCGGGGGCGCAGCTGCTGGTTCGCCAGCCCATCCTGCCGGCACGGCATCTGATGGACACCGCCGCAGTTCGTGACCTCCCGCCGATCGACAACCAGCTGATCGCTTCGGCCTTGCCTGGCACCACGCTCTTGTCACTGACTGTGACCGACGAGCAGCTGAAAGCTGCTGGTGAAGCGATGGGCCTCGAAATGGCCGGCCCAGAATCCACGCCGCTCAAGCGCAATCGCCGTGCGCCGGAGCAGGCGATGGCGCTCTGGTCGGTCTACACTCAGGCGTTCTGCCACAAGGCTGAGGCCCGTGCGCTGATCGCGTCCTTTCAGGCCTGGCGTGTCCTGGAGCGTGCCAAGCCGCTGCCGTTCTGAGGCCAAGGCGTAATGGCGTCAGCGAACGACACCGCCGGACACCATCGCCGCATTGGTTCGAGAAACAGCGGCACAGCCGAAAAGGAGCCAGAGGAAGGAGGAAGGGAGTGGGTTGGGATCAACCCATGAAAGGAAAAAGGAAATGCCAAAGTTCACGTTCATCGACATCGAATCTCTCTGGGATCCACAGCTTCACGAGGCCTATCTCGCCATCGATCCGAATGGCGACAGGAAGACTGATCGCAATGGCAATATCCGCCACCGTCTCGCATGCAGGCGCGTTATAGCCGCCGCAGCCTTCGATGTTGAAGTGTTGGAAGGCGGCGCGATAGCGATCGGAGGGCTGCGCGCCTGGGATGAGCATCAATATGGAGACGAGCTGGAGGTTGTAACCAAGCTGTTCGATCATCTCCGCCAGCGCCCGGACACCAACGCTGTCACCTGGAGCGGGCTCGCAGCCGATTTGCCGCTCCTCAATCTTGCGGCAATCGAGCACCACCTCGTGCTGCCGCCTCAACTCCGGGCGAACATGTTGCATGCCGCCCGCCGCAGCTCTTGGCGGCCCCATATCGACCTTGCCCTGCAGATGAAGGGCAATGGGCGGGACTGGTCGCACATGACAGAGGTCGGACTGAGGCTGGGCCTTCCTGCCGAGCTGTTCGCAGGCAAGGCTGATATCGCCGAACCGCGGAATGGCGAGGAATGGCAGGCGATGAGCCACCGGGTCGGCACCGACTGCATCCTCACCGCCATGATCGCGCTGGTTTGGTGGCGGGCCAATGGTCTGATCGCCCTCGATCAGGTTGCCGCCCTCCACAACATCGCCGATTGGTGCCTGCGGAACAAAGCTGTCGCCGATGCCCATGAAACCCCGCTCGCCCGCCTTCGGGGAGAAATGTTCAGGCGTATGGGGGACGAATGGCACGAGGCTGCCTAGCTAAGCGCCTGATAACGCGGCCTTAGGAAATCCTGCCTTAAGCTGCGTGTCATGGTCGATACCGACGAGACGCAGAGGTCCCTACACACTCATGCGCCGGAGCCAGAAAATTCGGACAGCCTGTCCGAATACTTCCGCTTCGGCGCATGGTCATATGAGGGCGGAAGCCATATCTGCGCCTGACAAGCTCGCTAAGCCGGATCGCGTTCTGACGACCGAGGAGGTTCGCGCGGAGCTTGCGCGGATCCGGCCCGGTGCTGCCGATCCGTTGAATGAAGCAGTCGCCGGCCATGCAGCCCGTTCCCGCGAAGATCCCCGTGAGCTGCTTAACGAGGCGATACAGCGCGCCCTGACGACGCGGGCTATTCCTGCCGACGTTCCCTTCGACAAGGTTCTCGCCGAGATCGCACGCTCGGTCGCAAGCAGCATTAACATCAGCCGTCATCGCACCCGCAAGCATGTCGTGGACTTGCCGATCGAGGAGATCGTCGATTTGCTGCCCGCGGGTGGATATGTTGTCACCGCACCGGACGAGATTATCGAGCGGGAACGCATTCGGCAGTTATGTGCCGATGCAATTGAACGTCTGGCGCGCGATGATGGCAGGCGAGAGGCACTAATTGACGCCATCGGTCAGGGAATGCGGGGAGACGAACTCACCGCTACCCTCGGCATCGGCAAACGCGACCTTGCGTCCATGCGTAAGGCGCTCAAGCGTGAGATCCAGCGTATCTGGCCGACCGTGCAGGAGCAGATCAGCGGGGATTGAGGGCACCGTGCCCTTCAAGAAAACAAGTGCTTCTGAATGTCGATGAACGCGCCACGGATTTCTGGGATTGAGCCTAGCACCCGCTTGGCATCGTTGGTCCCGCCATACCGGATCTGGAGGAAGTCGCTGATTCGGTGCGGGGCGAGTTCGTCGATCCCCTGCAGCTCGTAAGCCTGCAGGATGTAGCCGAGGAACTCGCGCATCTCGGCTTCATAGCCATCGAGGCCGGTTGCCTTCGCACCCACTACCCGCTCCGACCGTGACAGCGGGTCGAGCGTGAACCGCACGTAGGCCAGCACGTCGAAGATGTCGCTTTTGGGGGCATCGATCAGGCGGCGCATATCGTCCATGCGGTCGCGGTCGTAGCCCATCTCTTCGAGCCGCTGGATGAATGCCGTGCGCTTTTCGGGATCGGTCCAGATGGCGCGGAGCTCGTCGGCGCTCGCAACCATCGTGCCGAGGTCGCCGAACAGCTGCTCCATGAACTCTTTCGCGGTGATCTGCCGACCGTTGAACCAGTAGGTCGTCTCGGCAACATACCGGATCTTGCGTTCCTTGCCGTCGGCGAGCCTCACCACCACGCGCTCGACCGGAGGCATGGGCTCGATCGGATCGTCACCACCACCATCAGGCGGCTCAGGTGGCATCGGCGGCCGAGGCCCGGTCGACCCTTCGATCAGCTCCTCCGGCTCGCCGTCCCACGCCGGATCCTTGAAGTGCTCGTAGGCCTTCACGAAGTCGTAGATCGTGAAGAAGTCCTTCCCGTCGAACGTCCGCGTGCCCCGGCCGATGATCTGCTTGAACTCGATCATCGACTTCACAGGCCGCAGCAGCACAATGTTGCGCACGTTGCGGGCGTCCACCCCGGTCGACAGCTTCTGCGACGTGGTGAGGATCGTCGGCAGCGTCTTCTCGTTGTCCTGGAACTCGCGCAAGTGCTGCTCACCCAGCTTGCCGTCGTCCGCCGTCACCCGCTCGCAGTAGTGCGGGTCGGGGTTCTTCTTCACCTGGTTGATGAAGTTGCGCACCCGGGCGGCGTGATCCTGCGTCGCACAGAACACCAGCGTCTTCTGGCGCTCGTCGATCTGGTCCATGAACTCGCACACGCGGCTCATCTCGCGCTCGTCGATGATCAGCTTCGTGTTGAAATCGGCCTCGGTGTATTCCTTGTCGGGGTCGATCTCCCCGCTCACCACCTCGTCCTCGTCGCTGAAGGTGTAGGTGTCCATCGTGCTCGCCATCTGGCGCACCTTGAACGGCGTGAGGAAGCCGTCGCCGATCCCTTCCTTCAGCGCATAGGTATAAACCGGATCGCCGAAATAGCGGTAGGTATCCGCATTCACGTCGCGCTTGGGCGTGGCGGTAAGGCCCAGCTGCACGGCGGGCGCGAAGTATTCGAGGATCCCGCGCCATGTGCTTTCATCGCGCGCGCCGCCGCGGTGGCATTCGTCGATCACGATGAAGTCGAAGAAGTCAGGCTCATAGCCCTCGAACCGGAACTCGTCCTCGCCGGTCATGAAGGTCTGGAAGATCGTGAAGAACACGCTCGCATTGGTGGGCACCTTGCCCTGCTTGCGGATTTCCTCGGGGCTGATCCGGCACAGCGCATCGGGCGGGAAGGCGCTGAAGGCGTTGTAGGCCTGATCGGCGAGAATGTTGCGATCGGCGAGGAACAGGATGCGCGGGCGGCGGGTCGGCTCTCGGGTCAGGTTCCAGCGCGACTGGAACAGCTTCCACGCGATCTGGAACGCGATCGAAGTCTTGCCCGTGCCGGTGGCCAACGTCAACAGTATGCGCTGCTGATCCTTGGCAATCGCCTCGAGCACGGCGGTGATGGCATTGTGCTGGTAATAGCGCGGCTGCCACTTGCCACCACCGGTCTCGAAGGGAACCGCGCCGAAGCGCTCACGCCACGCATTGCCGGTGGGAAAGCATCGCTGCCACAACTCGTCCGGCGTCGGGAAAGGCGGGGCGATGGCCCCTTCCTTGCCCGTGTGCATGTCGACCTCATACCACTCGGCCCCGTCGGAGGCGTAGGCGAAGCGGGCTTTCAGCCGGGTCGAATAGTCCTTGGCCTGACCGACACCTGCGCCCGCACCCTTGCCGTGGCGCTTGGCCTCCATCGTGGCAAGCTTGTGGCCGCGATACTCGAAGACGTAATCGGCCGAGAGCGGAGCGCCGCGCTGGCCGCCGGGCATGATGCGGCCGGGGCAGATCGCCTCCCGCCGGATATGCGCGCTCTCGACCACACCCCAGCCGGCCGCGCGCAGCACGGGATCGATGCGGTTCGCGCGGGTATCGGCCTCGGTTTCCTGCATTGGATCAGGTCAGCTCCCCGGCGAAGGCCTTTTGCAACAAAGCTTGGCGAAGCCTTTGTAACTCATCAATCTTCGCTTGGCACTGGTCGCGAAGTCGGGTGGAGTAGCCCCGCATCGCTTTCATCTGACTGACGATTGCCCGCTGCTCTTCCAGCGTGGGATAGGCGAAATCGACCTCCTTGGCAGCGCCGACATTGAAGTGCTTTTGCGCTGCTCCGACCGATTTCTCCGACACCATCTTCTTACCGAAGCTGGAGTTCAGGAACATCGCCAAAAATTCAGGGTGTAACACCTCTTTCGGCCTCGCGATCACGAGGTCGGCGCAATTGGCGAGTGGCAGGTCGTCAGGGATCACTGCCGCTGTGCCGGGATAGCCTGTGCGGACAATTGCCACATCGCCCGGCCGCAACTCTGACTTCTTCAATTCCGCTCGAAACGCGTCATCAATGAACTTCACATCGGCAAGGTCGATGCGGAACGGACGGACATTCTGCGAGCGGAGGAACGGCGTGCCCTCGGATGAATACCGGTCCGCCATTGGGCCAACAAACCCAACGGTTATTTGGTGGCAGAGGTCCCGCAGCTTGCTTGATGTCCACTCTGCCGGATGATCGTGGAAGACAGCCGTTAACCAGCCGTCGAACAACGCCTCTGCATCGGCCAGATTGGCTTCGGCGAGGGCGCGGGCGCGGTCGAGGGCGGCGAAGGACTGATCCAGCACCGCAACAATCCGCTTCTGCTCCTCCAGCGGGGGAATGGGGATCGGAATTTCCCTCAGACGCCCTTGGTTGAGTTTAGGCACGGTCATGCCGGAGATGAACTCGGTCAGGTCGGCAGCGTTGAGGTAGTAGATCAGCCATTCGTCCGTGACGATTTGACGATGTGGCCGGAGCACGTGCGCGTGATTGTTAACCCACGTCTTGCCACTCACTGCGAAGGCAGACGCATCTCCAGCGCCCCATTTTGCTCCATCCTCGCCGATCAGCACCAGCGGTTCGTCAAAGATGAACCCGCTCACCCAATCGAGGACCCCGGTGGCGCCATAGTAAGGATAAGGGCCAGCCACGCGGTCTCGCTTCGTGATCGGCCTGCGCTTGCTGTCCAAAATGTCGACGATGTCGCCGAGGAATTTGCTTTGCCAAGCAGAAGTCGCGACCAGTTCAGTTGCTAGGCTGCTAGCTGCGCTCACAGCATCCCCCGGATCTCTTCGAGGATCTGCCGCGTCTCCTCGTCGCGGGCGAGCATGTCGGCGATGATCTGCTCGGGCGCGCGCAGCGGCGCTTCCTCCGGCGCGGTGGGGTTACGGACCGACAGATCCCACGTCGCCTTGTCGAGATCGTCGACATTCACCGTCCAGCTCTTGGCGCTGTCCGTCTTGTTTGGCTGGAGCGCGACGAACTCGGTCAAATCGGTATCGTTGAGCGGATTGGTCTTGCCCATCGAGCGGCCCGGATCGAGCTGGTAATACCAGACCTGCCGGGTGGGCGCTCCCTTTTCGAAGAACAGCACCACCGTCTTCACCCCCGCGCCCTGGAACGTGCCACCGGGGCAATCGAGCACGGTGTGGAGGTTGCAGCTGGTCAGCAGCTCCTTACGCAGTTCGACACTGGCGTTGTCGGTGTTGCTGAGGAAGGTGTTCTTGATCACCACCGCCCCGCGCCCACCCGCCTTCAGCTTGCGGATGAAGTGCTGCATGAAGAGGTAGGCGGTCTCCCCCGACTTGATCGGGAAGTTCTGCTGCACCTCCTTGCGCTCACCCCCGCCGAAGGGCGGATTGGCCAGCACGATGTCGTGACGGTCGGCCTGCTGGATGTCCATCACGTTCTCGGTGAGCGTGTTGGTGTGCCGGATCTGCGGCGCCTCGATCCCGTGCAGGATCATGTTCATCACCCCCAGCACATAGGCGAGCGACTTCTTCTCCTGCCCGTAAAAGGTCTTGCGCTGGAGCGTGTCCCATTCGGCCGCAGACAGGTCAGGGCGGCGCAGGTATTCGAAGGCTTCGCACAGGAAGCCTGCCGAGCCAGCCGCACCGTCATAGATGGTCTCACCGATCTTGGGATCGACAACCCTGATCATGGCGCGGATAAGCGGGCGCGGGGTGTAGTATTCGCCGCCATTGCGGCCGGCATTGCCCATTCGCTTGATGCGGGTCTCGTAGAGGTCGGACAGTTCGTGCTTGGCCTTGCTGCTGCCGAAATCGAGCGTGTCGACGATGTCGATCACGTCGCGCAGGGAGTAGCCGGAGCGGAAGCGGTTGATGATCTCGGTGAAGATCTCGCCGATCTTGTATTCGATCGTATCGGGATCGTCTGCGTCGGCGCTGAAGGTCTTGAGGTAGGGGAACAGCTCGCCGTTGACGAAGTCGATCAGGTCCTGCCCGGTCATGGCGATCTGGTGGTCGATCTCGCCATCATCCCGCTTGGGCGCGGCCCACACGTCCCAGCGGTATTCGGGATCAAGGATGGGCTGGTATTCGCGCCCCTCAAGCTCGGCTTCATCCTCCTGCGCGGCTTCGAAGTCGTCGAGGTATTTCAGGAACAGGAGCCAGCTGGTCTGCTCGGCGTAGTCGAGCTCGGACGCAAGGCCCTCGTCGTTGCGCATGGCCCGGTCGATATTGTTGAAAGCGTTTTCGAACATGGGTGATGGCGTATCGCGGTTTGCAGCGCGCGCCAATGGGGTTGGCGAGGAAATTCGCGGTATGCTGAAAGCCACCGCAGTTGCCCAAGCCTCTGTTTCTTTTTACAACTCAGGCCGGCAAGTGTTTCCAAGCAGGGTGAGCGGACTGGAGGATCATGGCTGAGTTGCCGACCAAATCCGGGGATTCCGAGCCCTCCCCGTTCGGCACAACAGCATACATTGCCGCTGAAAACGCTAATTGTCTGTATGAACCGACGCAGGGTAGCGCCATACGATGCACGCCTCCTATCGGCACAGAGGTAACTGTAATCCGAGATGAAGGCGCTTGGGTCTACGTTTCGGTATTCGGCAAGAAGGCGTGGTCAGCAAGGGGCAATCTATCATCCACTCGCGGGCCCGTTCAGGAGACCGTTGAGGTTGGAGTCCAACCTCGTTTCATTGAGGGCCCTGTCCATTCTGGCGGCGTCGAATATGGACCGCGCGGCGGCCGGTTCGTCCGAACCCGCTCCGGCTTTCGGAGATATCTCTAGAAGCTCTTCCCGCCTCAACTACCTTTGGTTCCGTTTGAAGGGATCGGTTTGTGATTGCGCTGACACTTCAATCGGCGACCTCAGCAGCGACAATCCATTGGTCGGGCTTGCGCCTGATGGCTAACAGTCAATAATCAAAACAGATTCGCTGTTCCCGGGGGAGTATCACATTGAGCGCGGCTGCCAATCCACAGGTTCGCAGGCTATTTGATGAAACCCGCCGGCGGTTGGTGGAAACGGGGACGCGGAATCGACTTGTCCACGTTAATCGGGCCAACACCCGCGGTGCTGTCGTCAACATCGAGGATGAACGTTCCGACGATGTTTATCAGATGCTGTCTGGCGGGCGGACGATGCGGTTCCGTCCACTCGGTAAAGATCGCCACCAGCAAGGCGAAATCTTGTTGTCGGCAACCGAGGAGGTTGGCAGCGGCGGCGCGGACGAAAGTCGATATACAGACAATCAGCTCGACACGCTGCTGGGTCCGGACGCGCTGGCGAAAAAGCTGCTCAAGATTGCACGGGATGCCCGAACCGCCGAAGAGGAGCAGGGCGTTAACATCCTCTATCTGGCGCTCGGCTTCGTTACCTGGTTCGAGGATGAGAAATCAGATGTGCGCCGCGAAGCGCCGCTCGTGCTGCTTCCCGTCGAGCTGATCCGCAACCAGCGCACGTCGACCTATGATCTCCGCATGCGCCCGGATGACCTGATGACCAACCTGCCTCTGCAGCAGCGCTGGCAGGACGATTTCGGTCTGGTGCTGCCGGACCTTGAAATCGAGGACGATTGGCGACCTTCTGACTACTTCGATCGGGTAGAGGCGATCGTCGGTAAGCGCGCGCGCTGGTCAATCGATCGCAATGGGATGCAACTTGGCTTTTTCTCGTTCTCCAAGCTGCTGATGTATCGCGATCTTGACCTTGATGCATGGCCCGATGGCAATCTCGAGAACCATGATCTGGTCCGGGGCCTGCTTTATGAGGGCTTCGGAGAAGACCAGTCCCCGTTTGGTCACGGTGAGAGCCTCGACGCCGTGTTGCCGCCCGAGAATATCTGCCACGTGGTCGATGCTGACGCGAGCCAAGCCAAGGTGATCGAGGAAGCCCGCTGCGGAAAGAACCTTGTCGTTCAAGGTCCGCCGGGAACGGGGAAGAGCCAGACGATCGCCAACATCATTGCGGCAGCAGCGAAAGAGGGGAAGTCCGTCCTCTTTGTGGCCGAGAAGATGGCAGCTCTGGAGGTGGTGCACGACCGTTTGGTGAAGGTCGGGCTTGCCGATATCTGCCTCGAACTCCACTCTCGCACGGCCAATAAACGCCAAGTGCTGGAGGAACTTAAGCGGACGCTGAATGCTGGGGAAGCTATCCCCGCCATGCCAGAACAGCCGGATGCTCTGCGCAAAACCCGGGACGAGCTCAACGCAATTGCTCAGGCTCTCCACGCCCCGGTTGGTGAAACCGGGGAAACCGCCTTTCGCATGCTGAGCAGACAGGCCCGATATATCGGCCTCGGTGCGCAGCCGCCGACATTTGCCAGCCCCAACCTGTCATCCATGGATCGTGCAGCTGAGCAACGAGCAGTGACGGCGCTTTCGCGTTATGGCGCGGCGCTTGAAGCTACTGGCGATCCCGCAGCCCACCCACTTCGCGGGGTCCGCAACACATCTTTGCAACCTGTCGACCAAGCGCGTTTGAGACCGCTGATCGAGAGCGTCCATGACGACGTCGCCGGCTTCAACATGGCGATGGATGCTGCGCTCGATGTGGTGGGACTGGCTGATGGTGGCTGGTTCGATCTCGCAGACTCGATGGTCGAACTGCTTCGAGCCTTGGATGGCCTGGGGCAGTCGCAGGCGGGGTTAGCCCAGAAAATGCTTCGTTGCGCAGATCGCCAGAGGTTGAAGGCGACTCTCGCGCTCGGCAAACAGTGGCACGACGAACGCGATGCTGCCCGCGACCTGTATCTCGATCATGCATTTTCGACCGATGTAACTCATTTGCGTGGTCCATTGGCCGCTGGGACTCTGTCATTTTTCTCTCGGTGGGGTGGCGCTTACCGTGCCGCCTCTCGCGAGCTGGCAGGGCTTCTGAAGACAGCCCTCCCGGGTAGTGCCGATGGCCGCCTCGAGTATGTCGACCGGCTCCTGGAAATCGCACGGCTGCGCGGTGAATGGGCGGTGGACGAACCGTTCTGCCAAGCGGCAGTCGGCGAAGATTGGCGCGGCGAACGCACTGATTGGAACGCTATCGAGTCTGTATGCGACTGGGCACATCACGTTATTGCGGCCAACACTGATATCCAAGCTGAAACCGACGATCTCGTTTCGGCCGCTCTGGCAAATGGTCGGGATGGCCTGATCGAGAGAATTCAGGCGTCGGGAGAGCAGGCTTGGAAATCCCTAAGCGAGCTTCGCACCCTTTTTGACCTCGGCGACGATCGTTTCCCGGACGGATGGCGCGAGGCTGACCTGCCGCTGATCATCGAAGCGCTCACCGAGATGGCAGGCGCGGTCGACCAGTATCCGGCTTGGGCCGAATTGGTCGCGGCGAAAAAGATCGCGGATGCAGAGGGCATTGAAACGCTTGCTGACCGGCTCGCCAACGGCGACATGAATGTTGAGAACGCGACAATTGAGCTGAGGTTCGCACGGGCTGAAGCGATTTGGCGACGTGCCGTGGCTTCAAACTCCGCACTAGCCGACCTGGCCAACGTCGATCGTCATGCGCTCGTTGCCCAATTCTCGCATCTCGAAAAGAAGCACCTGCATGACAATGTGACCGGCATCGTTGCTGGCCACCTTTCCCAGCTGCCCCGCGGTGCCCTCGGTGAGATGAAAATCATCAGAGGTGAGATGGGGAAGAAGCGCGGCCACAAGGCCTTGCGCCGCCTCTTTTCGGAGGCCCCCACCGCGATACAGCGGATCAAGCCGGTCCTGCTCATGAGTCCGATTTCCGTGGCGCAGTATCTCACGCCGGGCACGCACTCTTTTGATCTTCTCCTCATCGACGAAGCCAGCCAGGTGCGCCCTGAAGATGCGTTGGGCGCCATCGCACGTGCACGGCAGGTTGTTGTCGTCGGTGATCAGAAGCAGCTGCCGCCGACATCATTCTTTGACCGCCTCACCAGTGGCGACGGTGATGACGATCAGAGCGAAGACGATGCGGCCGAGACTGAGGAAGACCTCCTTGGCGGCGCCGCGCAAGTGGCCGAATTGGAGAGCATCCTCACTCTTTGTGAAGCCCGCGGCCTGCCTGCCCGAATGCTCGAATGGCACTACCGGTCGCGCGATCCGTCGCTCATCCGGGTGTCAAATCGGGAGTTCTACTCCGACAGGCTCATCCTCCCTCCATCGCCGCTGGAGAGGGATCCGACCTTCGGCCTCACCTTCACCAAGGTGGATGGCGCCTACGACAAAGGCGGGCGGCGCGACAACCGGCTCGAAGGCGAAGCGCTCGTCCGCGCCGTGGCGAAGCATGCGCGAACCATGCCCAAACAGAGCCTCGGGATCGTCACTTTCTCAGTCGCCCAGAAGCACACCATCAACTTGCTGCTCGAAAACGCGCGGCGCGACGATAAGGTGCTCGACGAATTCCTGCGCGAAGGCGGCACAGAAGACGTGTTCGTCAAGAATATCGAGAACGTTCAAGGTGATGAACGCGATGTAATCTTCATCAGCGTCGGCTACGGTCCAGCCCAGCCAGGCGGTCGGATGATCGGTGCAAGCTTTGGCCCAGTGAATCTCGAAGGCGGTGAGAGGCGGCTCAACGTGCTTTTTACCCGCGCACGGCTGCGCTGCGAGGTCTTTGCGTCCTTTGATCCGGGTGATCTGGATGTGAGCCGGTCAGCCCGAGAAGGGCCGCGTGTGCTCAAACGCTTCCTCGAATTCGCCAAGACCCGCCAGATTGTCGAGCACTTCCTCACCGGCGATGATGCGGATTCACCGTTCGAGGAAGATGTCGCCGACACGATCCGTTCGTTCGGATTTCTGGCCGACCCGCAGGTTGGCTCCGCAGGCTTCAGGATCGATATCGGGGTGCGTCATCCCGACCGGCCGGGCAGCTACATTCTCGCGGTGGAATGCGATGGCGCTACCTACCATTCCGCTCTGTGGGCCCGCGAGCGGGATCGCCTGCGGCAAGGTGTGCTCGAAAACCTCGGTTGGCGCTTCCACCGTATCTGGAGCACCGACTGGTTCTACAACCGCAATCGCGAAATAGCGCGCCTGCGAGACGCCCTTGAGCACGCCCGGGAAGCCGAGCGCCGCGGCAATCTGCCAGTGAAGGAACCGGCGGTTCCGGCAGCGCCGCCAAGGCCCACGGTCATCGAACCCCAACCGCTGCCGGAAATCGTCGAGCGGCAGATGCCCGCCTATTCAAGGGCTCACTTCCCGGTTCGGTCGCCATTCGAACCCCATGAGGCACCGATGTCGGAGCTCCAGCTTCTGGCCCAAAGGATCGTCGAGCATGAAGGGCCGATCAATGCCGAAGAGGTGGCACGCAGAATTTCCGCGTGTTTTGGACGGGAGCGCGCCGGCAACCGCATCCTGAATGTCACCAAGCGGGCTCTCAATTCATTGGCAGGTCGAGGGGTGATAGAGTTCGATGACGGTTTCTACATGACAGATGGGCAGCTGAATGCGCCTCCGGTCCGCGATCGATCCAACGAAGCCGGAGCGACCCTGAAGGCCTCTTCAATATCGCTTCACGAAATCGAAGCCGCACTCAAGATCGCCCAAGATGATAATGCGGGTGCCGCTGACGACGATCTGATCAGAGCGGCCGCACGTCTGCTTGGCTTCAAACGGGTGGGTTCTGACCTCAAAGCAAGGATTTCAGAGGCACTAACCGCAGATTAGGCATCCCCTTCACTGCCGGGAAGCGCCGTCCGTAAGCGAACCCACTGGTTGATCGGCCGTAAAGGCCGTGTCTGGGAGGCAACCTTCCTTCTTGACCAAGCCGCCAAATGTCCGCTTCTGCGAGGTGCAGAGCGTAGCGTTCCTCCGTAACCGCAGCCAAATCTGAGAAATTGCCTCGCCAACTGGGCGTTGGGTTTACGACGAATCCGACAAAGACTGGATGAAGGTGCCAGATAGCGCCACCAACCGTGGATGGCGGCTTCGTCCCTTAGTTCGCCATTCTGAAGGTCGAACTTGTCTTGCTGTCCGGTTTCGTAAATGTGGTATCCGCAAAGGAAACCAACGGGGAATCAGATGCTACGCGACGAGATCGAGGAGGCCAAGCGGGCGGTTACAACCGACACGGTAGCAATTACCGTTGGTGAGATTGCCAGCATGTATGCTGCCAACGAGTTGAACATTCTTCCAGAGTTCCAGCGCCTTTTTAGGTGGTCTGACGATCGAAAATCGAACTTCGTCGAATCAATCCTCATCGGAATCCCAGTGCCACCCGCATTTGCCTACGAGAATGATAATGGCACGTGGGAGTTGATCGACGGCCTCCAGAGGATTTCGACCCTATTGGAATTTATGGGACTTCTGCGTGACCCAGACACGGGAGAATTTAGACGTTCTCGCTTGATCCATACAAAATATCTTCCTTCGCTTGAGGGAGTCGTTTGGAAAACACAAGGCGATGACGAAGTGGCGCTTGACACCGCCCTTCAGCTATTTTTTCGCCGGAGCCGTATCGACTTTCAAATTCTGAAACATCCGAGCGATCCGAAGACGAAGTTCGACCTTTTTCAAAGATTAAATCGCGGCGGTGCGTATGCGAACGAGCAGGAGGTAAGAACCTGCTCGATGGTGCTCGCCAATCCTGACGCTACACGGCAGATGAAGGATTTCTGCAACACGCCGTCATTTAGTGCGATATTTCGGGTAACGGATGAACAACGAAAGGTGCAACGCGACCTCGACTATCTCGTTAGGGTAATCGTGCACACTGTAAATGACCTGCCCCGCGGGACCGACGTGCAGGAGTTTCTCGACCACGGCATTCTTCGCGTCCTTGCTGAGCCGGGAGCTCTCGAAGCAATCGAGAACGCAGAATGGACAGTGACTGCTTTGCATCGCGCCTTGGACGACCAAGCGTTGATCCCTCCTGACGAACGCCTAGAGGGGATCGCACCTCGATTTTCTCTCCGAGCGCTAGAGGGGATCGTCGTTGGAATCGGACGCAACCGGTTCGCGATCCAAAACCTCCCGGACCCCGATGAATTTATCCGACAGCGCGTTGCAACGTTTTGGCAGCAGCCACAGGTAGCAGAAATGAGTGCTGCCGGCCTAAGAGGCACCGTTCGAATACAGCGAAGCGTCCCTTTCGGCGCTGAGTGGTTTAATCCAAATGTCGGTGCCTGAAGACTTTTTCGATGCCATCGATACCGCTCGCGTGCAGCGTGCGAAAGAGCTGTCCGAAGTAAAGCGGACCTTTCTCTCGATTGCGAGTGCTGACCCCCTGGCTATTGGGTCGAAGTCCGTGGTGGTTCTTAGCTATGCAGCTTGGGAGGGTTTTTACAACGATTGCGTGAGGATCTATCTGGACTTTCTCGAACATCGTGGTGTGAAGGTTGCTGACGCCAGCTGGTTGCTCTTGGCAGGCGCAATGAGTGCAGATTTCAAAAGTCTACGCGATAGACATCACTCAGATGTGGCGAAACGTGAGTTCTTGGAACAATTAAAAGACCGATTGATTTGCGATTTCGTTGGTTTCGATCGCTCAGTCGTCATGGCGCGTTCGAATCTGAATTTCGCAAAGCTTTCTTCGAATTTTGCCCTTTTGGCTCTGGAAGTCACACCGTTTCAGGAACTTCGGTTGAGAATAGACAAAGAGCTTGTGGGGTGGCGGCACGCCGTCGCTCACGGCGATCCGCCTGACCTGACGGCAGTCGATGTTACGTCTCACACCAAATTCGTATCGGAGCTTTTGCTGACAGTTGCGGGCAGTTTCCAACATGCCATCCTTCGGCATGTATAGCACCCATGAATTGTAGATTTGAGGCCTGGAGGGTGCCCGCACGGGGCTTGAATTGGGGCTCCATATCGGCGGAACGCATTGACCAAACCTGATGGGCAGCTTCCGTCGGAAGTAGACGTTTATCGCCGCGGGAATGGACGACCCGCTTTTCCGTCTGTAGCTCTCGCCCTCGGCCTATTTTTGTTTTTTATTCAACGGCATTTCGAGAGAAATTTCCCAATGATTTGAGTGCCCATCTTTGTCCTCAGAAGGGCACCAAATTCTCTCTTCTGAAATCGAGAATCCGCCTTCGGGCGCCCAGCCCCGCGAAAGCGGCGCAGGTCTGCGGGATTGCGTGACCCGCCAGCACGATAGCGCGCGGCTGGCGCATTCCCGATCAGGGCGGGCTGCGGATAGCGCTGACGGCTAGACGGGTTCGGCGCCCCGTTCTCGGGTTCCCATCAAGCCACAAGCAGCGGCCGGTCAGGCTGAATTTCCCGCTCGCCTCAGCCGTTGCAGAACCTTTGCCAGTGTCGGCCTCTGGCCGGTCGCCAGAAGGCTCGCCCGGAACAGCCTTGCGATCATCACCAGCTCGATGGTGATCGACACCACCAGCAGCGCGCCTGCGCCGATCAGCTCCCAGGTGGTGATGCCCTGCCCGAGCCGTGCGAGCACGGCAAAGGGTGTCCAGAGCGGGACCCAGGTGAGGATCTGAACGATCGGCCCGTTGTTCCCCGCGATGATCGCCTGAAGCAGGAAGGTAATCGGCAGCAGGATCAACAGCAGCACCGGCATCATGAAGCCCTGCGCCTCGCTCATCGAATCCGCCATCGATCCGATCGCAACGAAGATCGCCGAAATGGCGATGTAGCCGGCGATGAAGAAGAACAGGATCGCTGCGATGATGCCGGGCGAGGATACCGGCTCGAGCGCGGGGCGGATGAAGTCCGCGATCGCCCCTTGCGTGGCAAAGGCGGCAACCCCGGCGCATCCGGCCCAGACCGTGATCATCATCAACCCTACCGCAAGGCCGCCGAGCAGCTTGCCATACATCAGCTCTTCCGGGCTGATGCAGGCGAGCAGGCTCTCGATCAGCTTGTTCGAGCGCTCCTCGACCGATCCCTGCAGCATCCAGCTGCCCGACAGCATCAGGCTCATCATCAGGATGTAGGCGAGCGCCAAGGGCACGATCGAGCGCACCAGCATCCGCTCGCTCGCCCCTCCGCCGGGGGGTGGGGTATCGATGTCGATGGTCGGCGCGATGGTCTGGACCAGCACCGCACGCTCCCCCGTCACCCCCGATTGCGCCAGCAGATCCATCCGCAGGCCCGAGGTCAGCACGTCCTGCAGCTTGGAAACGAAGGATGTGCGCACGTCGTCGGACGAGAAAATCGTGATGCGGGTGTCGGCCGGGTAGGCCTTCGGGATCAGCACAACGATCTGGGGCGCCGTGCCGGTCTTGCCCTTGGCGAGCAGGGGCCGCGCGGTCTGTTCGAAAGATGCCTCGGGCGCATCGACCAGTTTGCGCGGCGGCGCGATGAAGCTGTAGTCGGGCTTGGGGGCTTCGAAGGCCGGCACACCCTCGGGGCGAACGCGCGCGATCTTGGCCAGCGCCGCTTTGAGGCCGCCAGCCGCGTCAAAGGCTGCGACATCGGCGGGGCCGTACCAGTAGCTCTCCTTGCTCCACGGGGCAGCCGGGTCGGCAGCCTCGAGCCCGTGGCGGCGCACATAGCGCGACAGCAGGCCCATCAGCCGGCGCTTCTCGTCAAAGGTGAACTGCGCCTCGATTCCCGCAGCCCGGGCGCCGCCCGACCGGTCGACGATGGTCACGCGGGTCGGATCGCGGTTCTCCAGCGTCTCGCCCAGCAGCGGGCCGAGCGCCAGCGCCACGGGCAGAATCAGCAGCGTCAGCCAGAAACTGCGCAGCTTGAGGATCTGCAGCATTTCGCGCTTGGCGACGAGGAGCACGTTGGTGCGGTTCATGGCTTGATCTCCTCGGGCCCGACCAGCTGGACGAACACGTCGTGCAGGCTGGCCTGATGATGGTCCCACCGGCGCAGCGCGATCCCATTGGCGGAGCAATGTTCGAGCACCTGCGCAGGATCGAAGCCCGGGGCGAACTGCAACGACCACTCGCGCCATTCAGGATCGGCTGCGGGCGTGCTGGTCGCCTCGCTGACCCCCGGCAGGCCCGACAGATCGGCCTTGGCCACCGCACTGAGCCGCGCAGGCAGCTGCGCACGCGCCTCGTCGATCGTGCCTTCGAACCGCTTGCGGCCCTTGCGCAGCAGCAGCAACCGGTCGCACAGGCGCTCGGCATGCTGCATCACATGAGTCGAGAAGATCACCGCCGCACCCCGGCGCGAAGCGCTCAGGATCTCCTCCTCCAGCAGGCCCTGGTTGACCGGATCGAGACCCGAGAAGGGCTCGTCGAGCATCAGCAGGTCGGGTTCGTTGACCAGCGCGGTCGCCAGCTGCACCTTTTGCGCCATACCCTTGGACATGTCGGCGATCTTGCTCTTCGCGCGTTCGGCCAGTTCGAAGCGTTCGAGCAGTTCGAGCCCGCGGCGCCGGGCAAGGCCCTCGTCCAGCCCCTTGAGACGCCCGAAATAGACGATCGTCTCGATCGCGCTCATGCCCGAATAGAGCCCGCGTTCCTCGGGGAGGAAGCCGATCCGGCTGGCGACGCGGCGGCTGGGCGCATCGCCGAAAAGCGCGATCTCGCCGGATGTCGGGCGCAGGATGTCGAGCACCATTCGCAAGGTCGTGGTCTTGCCCGCGCCATTGCCGCCGAGGAAGCCGAAGATCTCCCCCGCCTCGACCGAGAAGGACTGATCATCGACCGCGAGCAGCTGATCGAAGCGCTTCACCAGATGGCGAATTTCCAGAACGGGCATGTATCAGTGCGACCCTTTTGGGATGGAGGGCGGACCGGTTGACCGGTCCGCCCTACGCATCACATCACTTCTTCTCGGGCACCACCCGGATTTCGACCGGCTGCGCGGCGAGGTAGCGCTTCGCCTCGGCCTGCAAGTCAGCAGGCGTGATCGCTTCGAGAACCGCGCGCCGCTTGCGCCGCCTCTCGAGCAGCACCGGATCGCTCTGCGCTTCTGCGACAAGCGACAGCCAGCCGCCGTTCTGCGTCTCGCTGCGCTCCAGCCCCGCGGTGATGGGGTTGCGGGCGCGGTCAAACAGGTCAGCGCTGACCGGCGCGGCAGCCAGTTCCGCCGCGATTGCGCGGACCGCAGCTGCCGTGCTGTCCATCGTCTCGGGCGGCACGGTCATGAAGGCGGTGATATGGCCGAAGCCCTTGTAGGCGAGCGGCGCGTAGCTGAAGGCCTGGGGCGAATAGGTCGCGCCCAGCTCCTCGCGCAGCTTTTCGGTGAGGCGCAGGCCCATCACCGCGGCGAGCACATCGCGGGTCAGATCGCTCTTGAGATCGCGGCCATCGGTGGTCGCCCAGCTCAATGTGATCGCGCCCTGATCCGCCGGCCCGGCATGGGTCAGCGTCTTGACCGAACGATCGGCCACGAATTTGACCGGCGCGGCCTTCCCGATGGCCTCGCTGCGCGCAGGCCTCGGCGGCAGTGCGCCGAGCGTTTCGCCCACGGCCTTGATCGCCGCATCGGCATCAAAGTCCCCGACCAGCCCAAGCGCCAGCGGACCCTCGGCCAGCTGCGGGGCGACCACGCTGCGCAGATCCTCCATGGTCACGGAGGTGAAGGCCGCAAGGTCGGTCATCCCCAGGCGGGCGTCGTTGCCCGCCAGAACCCCGCCCAGCGAAACCTGCAGCACTTGCGCGGCATTGGCGCGGATATTCTGCGCAATAATCGGGGCAATACCCGCCCATTGCGCCGCCGTTTCCGGACGCCAGCCGGTCGCGGTCAGCCGCGCGCCGAGCAGATCGAGTTGCAGCTCGAGATCGGCGGAGGTGGTCACGCCATTGGCGAGCAGCGCATCCTCTTCGGCCGCCAAGCCCACGCTGACCGCCTTGCCTGCCAGCACGCGGCGCAGTTCGTCGACGCTGTGGGCTTCGAGGCCATCGATGCTGGCGATGACCGGCAGCGTTTCGCGCAGGCCCGGCTTGTCGGCGGGGAAGCCCGCAAA
This sequence comes from Erythrobacteraceae bacterium, assembly GCA_027487015.1. Classification (GTDB taxonomy): domain Bacteria; phylum Pseudomonadota; class Alphaproteobacteria; order Sphingomonadales; family Sphingomonadaceae; genus Erythrobacter. The sequence goes on from JAIYEK010000231.1 coordinate 42,276, forward strand.
GCCGTTCCCGGCCCGGAGCGAGAAAGCGATCTTGCCCGGCTCGAACTGGGTCGGCTTGAGGTTCAGTTGCAGCCCGTTGGCAAAGCGCACGGTGCGGATGCCGAGATCGGCTATGGTGGTATCGGACACCACCTTGCCCGGCGTTCCCCAGTCGCTGTAGGCGAACTTGACCTCGGCCGCAGCGGCGGGCGCGGCGACGGCGACGGCGGTGCTGCGATCAAGCGCTGCGGCGATCGCGTCCTTGCCGCCTTCGATCGGCTGCTTGGAGGACACGTGCACCAGCGTCGGCCCGCTCTGCCAGCCGGCGCGGAAGGCATTGCTGACCGCTTCGGCCGTCATCGTCGGCTCGATCGCCTTGTAGAAGGCAAGGTCGAGTTCGGGCGAGGTCGGCACCGAATTGTCGAGGCTGCTGGTCACCAGCGCGTCGGCGATGCCTGCGCTGGGGCGGCCGGCGGCCTGCTTCACCGCGTTATCGAGCGCGGTCGCGATGTTGGCATTGGCCTCGGCGATTTCGCCATCGGTGAAACCATACTTCGCCGCGCGCCGGACTTCCTGTTCAGCCAGAGCCAGCGTCTCGGCCCACTTGCCGTCCTTGGCCACCGCCAGAAGGCCGAACGAACGGGCGGTGCGGAACAGCTTCTGGTCCCCCGCCTGCGCGCCGAGCGTGGGCGATTCCGCAGACCGGGCCAGGGCGTTGATCCGGTTGCTGAGCGCGGTGGTGGCGACGGCGCGCAGAATGTCGTCGCGCGCGGCTTCGGCCGTATTGGCCGCCGGCGCCCACGGCGTGAAGCGTTGCAGCTCGACGATCTCGGGGATCGCCGGATCGACGAAATTGGCGATGGCGGGCCCCTTGGCGGCGTCCGCGACCGGGCTCTGGTAGGGCGCGCGCGCCGTTCCCTTGCCGCGCCAGTCGGAGAAGGTCGCCTTGATCTTCGCTTCCATCGCCGCGACGTCGAAATCGCCGACGATCACCAGTGTCGCGCGCTCGGGGCGATAGTACCCCTCATAGAAACCGCGCAGCTGTTCGGCGGTGATCCCCTTGATCCGTTCGGGATC
>JAIYEK010000255.1 GCA_027487015.1 Erythrobacteraceae bacterium
CTTGAGCCATTCGGCAATCGTGCCTTCGGTGACGGATTCGCCGAGGACGGGAACTTTGATTTCGGTAGCCATTTGAGACGATCCCTGAAACTTGCTTAGATCTCGTGTGAAGTCGGGCGAGGGCGCTTACAGCCCCAGCGCGGCGGCGACGAGCGCCTCCTGCTGCGCCTTGTGGCGGCTGGCGAGCCCGGTCGCAGGCGAAGCTGCCGCATCGCGTCCGGCATAGCTCGGGCGCATGCCGGTGTGGCCGGCGGCGGTCAGCGATTCCTCGATCCGCTCGTTCACGAAGAACCACGCGCCATTGTTGCGCGGCTCTTCCTGACACCAGACGACCTCCTTGAGGCCCGTCATGCGCCCAAGGCGCAGCGCCAGCGGATCGCCGGGGAAGGGGAAGAGCTGCTCGATGCGCAGGATCGAGATGTCGTCCAGCCCCGCCGCATCGCGCGCTTCGATGAGGTCATAGGCAACCTTGCCCGAACACAGCACCACGCGCCGCACCTTCTCGTCTGCGATCTCGGCGGGATCGGAGAGGATGCGCCGGAACTGCCGCTCGCCGAGGAAAGAGTCGCGCGCCGATTTCGCCATCGGGTGGCGCAGCAGCGACTTGGGGCTCATGATGATCAGCGGCTTGCGGAAGCTCCGCAGCATCTGGCGGCGCAGCACGTGGAAGTAGTTGGCCGGGGTGGTGATGTTGCACACGCACATATTGTCGTCGGCGCACAGCTGGAGGAAACGCTCGAGCCGCGCGGAGGAGTGCTCCGGCCCCTGACCCTCGTAGCCATGCGGCAGCAGCATCACGAGGCCGTTGGCGCGCAGCCACTTGCTCTCACCGCTGGCGATGTACTGGTCGATCATGATCTGCGCGCCGTTGGCGAAGTCGCCGAACTGGGCCTCCCACAGCACGAGGCTCTTGGGATCGGCCATCGCAAAGCCGTATTCGAAGCCGAGCACGCCGTATTCCGACAGCGTGGAATCGTGCACCTCGAACTTGCCGTGGGGCAGGGTCTTCAAGGGCACATATTTGCGCTCGGTCTTCTGGTCGACCCACACCGCATGGCGCTGCGAGAAGGTGCCGCGGCCCGAATCCTGCCCGGACAGGCGGACCCCGTACCCTTCCATCACGAGGCTGCCGAAAGCGAGCGCCTCGGCGGTGGCCCAGTCGAAGCCCTCGCCGGTCGCGAACATTTCGCGCTTGGCGGCGAGGACGCGGTCGAGGGTCTTGTGGATCTCGAGATCGGCGGGGACTTCGGTCAGCACACGGCCGAGCGCATCGAAGGTCTTGGGCTCGATCGCGGTCTCGACCGAGCGGCGCGCGGTTTCGGGGTCTGCGGGCTTGTTGAGGCCGGCCCAGCGACCGCCGAACCAGTCGGCTTCGTTGGCCTTGTAGCTCTTGCCCGCCTCGAACTCTTCCTCGAGCAGCGCGGTGAACTCCCCGGCGATCCGGTCGCGCGTGCCGGGTTCGACCACGCCCTCGCGCACCAGCCGCGCCTCGTAGGAGACGCTGACCTTGGGGTGGGCGCGGATCTTGTCGTACATCAGCGGCTGAGTGAACTTGGGCTCGTCGCCCTCGTTGTGGCCGAAGCGGCGGTAGCACCACATGTCGATCACGACATCGCGGTGGAAGGTCTGGCGGTATTCGATCGCGAGCTTGCAGGCGAAGGTCACCGCTTCGGGGTCATCGCCGTTGACGTGGAGGATCGGCGCCATCACGCCCTTGGCGACATCGCTCGGATAGGGCGAGGAGCGCGCGAACTTGGGGCTGGTGGTGAAGCCGATCTGGTTGTTGATGATGAAGTGGATGCACCCACCGGTGTCGTAACCCGGCACGCCCGAGAGCGAGAGGCTCTCCCACACCACGCCCTGACCTGCAAAGGCGGCATCGCCGTGGATCAGCACGGGGAGCACCTGGTCCTTCTTCTTCAGGTCGTCGCGGATCGCCTGCTGCGCGCGGCTCTTGCCGAGCACCACCGGGTTCACCGTCTCGAGGTGCGAGGGGTTGGGCACGAGGCTCATGTGCACCGAGATCCCGTCGAACTCGCGGTCGGTCGAGGTGCCGAGGTGATACTTCACGTCGCCCGAACCGCCGACATCATCGGGGTTGGCCGAGCCGCCCGAGAACTCGTGGAAGATCACGCGATACGGCTTGGCCATCACATTGGCGAGCACGTTCAACCGGCCACGGTGGGCCATGCCGTAGATGATCTCGCGCACGCCCGCGCTGCCGCCGTGCTTGATCACGGCTTCCAATGCCGGGATCATGGATTCGCCGCCATCAAGCCCGAAGCGCTTGGTGCCGACGTACTTCTTGGCGAGGAATTCCTCGTAACCTTCCCCGCGCAGCACCGCGGCAAGGATCGCCTTCTTGCCTTCGGGGGTGAACTGGATCGTCTCGCCGGGCTTTTCGAACTTGTCCTGGAGGAAGCGGCGTTCCTCGGTGTCGGCGATGTGCATGTATTCAAGGCCGACCTTGCCGCAATAGACCGCGCGCAGGCGCTGGTGGAGCTTGCCCACCGTGGTCCACTCCATCCCGAGCACGCCGCCGACATAGACTTCCTCGTTCTCCTTGCCCGCAAGCCCGTGCCATTCGAGCGTTAGGTCAGCCGGCCCCTCACGGTTGGAGAGGCCGAGCGGATCGAGGTCGGCAGCCATGTGCCCGCGCACTCGATAAAGGCGCACGAGCTGCATTGCCGCGATCGACAGCTTGGCGGCCTTCTCGATCGCCTGCGGATCGACCGCCTTGCCGGCATCCTTCGCGGCCTTGGCGACCGCGAGCTTCATCTCGGTCGGGTCCATCGCCGCGGTGAGATCCGCGCCGCTGTCGGCGAGCGTGTCGAGCCAGCCGCGCTTCGCCCACGAGGGGCCGGGCTGCGGGCCTTCCTGATCGGTGAAGGCGGGGAGGAAGTTCTGCGGTTCGTTGCCCATCATGGGACTCCCGGGGAGGAGAAAGACGTGAGGAGGAAAGGTGGCCCCCCGCTTAGGGAGCGGGGGACCGGTAGTCGCTAACTCAGGCGTTTTCTTTCAGCATCGCGGCAAGGGTTTCCCCGAGCAGCGAGGGCGAGGGCGAGACGCGGATGCCCGCATCTTCCATCGCCGCGATCTTGTCTTCCGCGCCGCCCTGACCGCCGCTGACGATGGCGCCAGCGTGGCCCATGCGGCGCCCCGGAGGGGCGGTGCGCCCGGCGATGAAGCCGACCATCGGCTTGGAGCGGCCCTTGGCACGCTCGGCCTTGATGAAGGCGGCGGCTTCTTCTTCGGCCGAGCCGCCGATTTCGCCGATCATGATGATGCTCTCGGTTTCCGGATCATCGAGGAACAGGTCGAGCACGTCGATGAAGTTGGTGCCATTGACCGGATCGCCGCCGATGCCGACCGCGGTGGTCTGGCCGAGGCCCGCCATCGTGGTCTGGTGCACGGCTTCATAGGTGAGCGTGCCCGAACGCGAGACGATGCCGACGCTGCCCTTCTTGAAGATGTTGGCCGGCATGATGCCGATCTTGCACTCGTTCGGGGTCAGCACGCCGGGGCAGTTGGGGCCGATGAGGCGCGACTTGGAGCCCGCCAGCGCGCGCTTGGCGCGGACCATGTCGAGCACCGGAATGCCTTCGGTGATGCAGATGATCAGCTCGATCTCGGCATCGATGGCTTCGCAGATCGCATCGGCGGCGAACGGCGGCGGGACGTAGATGCAGCTCGCGGTCGCACCGGTCGCAGCCTTGGCTTCGCGCACGGTGTCGAACTGCGGCAGGCCGATATGGGTGGTGCCGCCCTTGCCCGGTGTCACGCCCGCGACCATCTGCGTCCCGTAATCGAGCGCGGCCTGGGTGTGGAAGGTGCCGGTGTTGCCGGTCATCCCTTGGGTGATGACCTTGGTGTCTTTGTTTACGAGGATGGACATGATTGTCTCCGGAGTATGAAAACGAAAAATAGGCTGAATTGAAATCTAAAGGTTTGGAGCCACGACGATGTTCACACCGAGCGCGGCGCTTTCAGGTTCAAATTTGACCCGGACAAGATGCGCTTTCGTCTCATAGAACTGGGCGAGAGTTTCATTGCTGACGGTGGGATTTCTGAGAGCGAACTTGCTCGACCGCGTCATCGCAGAAAAGCCCAAGTCCCGCTGCAAACGCGTCGTTAGGCTGGAATGGTCTGTGCTTGTATCGAGGAACGCCAAGATCCGGCAGGTTGTGCCGGCTGGTTGCGGTGTCACGGACAGCGAAACATTACGCCGAACATAGGCGAGGCTTCGCGAGGTCGGGGCGCTGCGTTCCAGATTGAAGGCCTTGTCGGTCAGCTTGACCCAGCCCTTCGTTTCGAGCCCGGATCCGCCGGTTTTCTGCGCACCCACCGTCTCTGCGGTGCAATCTTCCACGGCCTTGAGGAGGTCGACCACGTTCGATTGTGCGGACATGGCCGCCTCCAACTGATCCGAGGCACTGTTGTCCTGCGCCGTGGCCGGGGCGGCCACAGCGCAAAGAGCAACAAGGGCAAGCCAGTTACGCAAGGCTGCTATCCAGCGCCTTGCACGCCTCAAGCAGTTCCTTGACCGCATCGACGCTGACGCCGAGGTTGGCCTTCTCTTCGTCGGTCAGGCTGATCTCGATGACTTCCTCAGCGCCGCCCGCGCCGATCACCACCGGAACGCCGACATAGAGCCCGTCCACGCCATACTTGCCGTCAACCTGCACCGCGCAGGGCAGGATGCGCTTCTGGTCGTAGAGATAGGCTTCGGCCATCGAAATGGCGCTGGTGGCGGGGGCGTAGAAGGCCGAGCCGGTCTTGAGCAGCGCGACGATCTCGCCGCCGCCCGAACGGGTGCGTTGGACGATTTCGCCCAAGCGGTCTTCCGAGATGCCCTTGATCTTGGCCATGTCCTTCACGGGGATGCCGTTGATCGTCGAGTAGGAGAGCACCGGCACCATGGTGTCGCCGTGGCCGCCGAGCACGAAGGCGTTCACGTCCTTGACGCTGACGCCGAATTCCCACGCAAGGAAGGTCGCGAAGCGCGCCGAGTCCAGCACGCCGGCCATGCCGACGACCTTGTTGGCGGGCAGGCCCGAGAACTCGCGCAGCGCCCAGACCATCGCGTCGAGCGGGTTGGTGATGCAGATCACGAAGGCATCGGGGCAGTTGGCAGCAATGCCTTCGCCGACGGCCTTCATCACCTTGAGGTTGATGCCGAGGAGGTCATCGCGGCTCATGCCGGGCTTGCGCGCGACGCCCGCGGTGACGATCACCACGTCTGCGCCGGCGATATCGGCGTAGTCGTTCGAACCGGTGATGCTGGCGTCGAAGCCCTCAACGGGGCCGCACTGGCTGAGGTCCAGCGCCTTACCCTGCGGAATGCCCTCGGCCACGTCGAACAGGACGATGTCGCCAAGGCCCTTCAGTGCCGCGAGGTGAGCGAGCGTGCCGCCGATATTGCCGGCGCCGACGAGGGCGATCTTCTTGCGGGCCATTCTAAGGACTTCCTTCCCTGATCCTCGGGACGAAGCGATAAAGCGCGCGTTAACAAGCGAGGCGCCGGTGCCAACCCCCCGTCCCAAGCGGCTGGGCACCCGTTACATCAGGCGCGGTAGGCCGCCGAAAAAGGGATTGCAACCGTCAAAAGGTCGAATGCGTCAACTATCTTTGCAAACAGTTCGCAATTGCAATAGACGCTCAGGGCAAC
>JAIYEK010000212.1 GCA_027487015.1 Erythrobacteraceae bacterium
GATCATGTGGTGCCTTTGCCCTTGCTGGTTTCGAATTGGCTATGTCGGACTGTCAGGGGCAATTTCAAGGGCGTTTACCTTGTTGATGTGAATTGCCGGAGGATGGCTTTGCGCAAGGCCCGGCGTTTTGCCCCTTGAGTGGCGCTGCATTCGTGGCAAACCGTCAGGCATGAACCATCGTATTCTTGCCCGACCGGCGCTCGCCCTGCTCCTTGCCACCACCGCCCCTGCTGCCTTCGCGCAGTCCGCCGAGGCGATCACGATCAAGGAAGCGCCGTCCTCCGCCATCACCGAAACCCGCACCCAGATCGAACGCATCAAGACGCTCGACGATGCGGGGCCGATGCTCAATGCCGTGATCGCCTACAACCCCGATGCCGCCGCGGTGGCGGTGACCCAGACCGAAAAGCCGCTGGGCGGGCGCACCGTGCTGGTGAAGGACAATGTCGAGACCGCCGAATGGCCGACCACCGCCGGCAGCCTCGCTCTGGCCGACAACGCCACGGGCCGCGATGCGCCGATAATTGCGCTACTGCGCGCACGCGGCGGCGTGGTGCTGGGCAAGACGAACCTCAGCGAATGGGCCAATATCCGCTCGAACAATTCGACCAGCGGTTGGAGCGGGGTCGGCGGGTTGACCCGCAATCCCTACGCCATCGACCGCAATTCCTGCGGCTCCTCCTCCGGCAGCGGGGCGGCGATCGCGGCAGGGTTTGCCTGGGCGGCGATCGGCACCGAGACCAACGGCTCGATCACCTGCCCCGCCTCGATCAATGGCCTCGTCGGCTTCAAGCCCTCTGTCGGGATCGTAAGCCGCACCCATGTTGTGCCGATCTCGAGCACGCAGGACACTGCCGGCCCGATGACCAAGACGGTCGCGGACGCCGCCATGCTGCTCACCGCCATCGCCGGGCCGGACAGCGCGGACCCCGTCACCCTCGAAGCCAAGCGCGTTGCCGACTACAGCGCCGGGCTCGACACCGCCACATTGAAGGGCGTGCGCATCGGCGTGCTGCGCGGCGCGGTGGGGGATCGCCCCGACGTGAAGGCGCTGTTCGAAACCGCGCTCGCCGACCTGACCCGCGCGGGCGCGGTGCTGGTCGATGTCGAATACGAAGCGCCGGGCGAGCTGTGGGAAGCCTCGCTCCCCGTGCTGATGTTCGAGCTGCGGGTGGAGATGGACAAGTATCTCAGCACCCGCCCTGGCACCGCGGGCCCGCGCAGCCTTGCCGATGTGGTCGCCTTCAACAAGGAGCACGCCGCCGAGGAGATGCGCTGGTTCAACCAGGATCTGTTCGAGCAAGCCCTGACCACCACCGATGCCGATGCCTATGCGAAGAACCTCGCCACCCTCCGCCGCCTGACCCGGGCCGAGGGGATCGACAAGCTGCTGGCCGACAACAAGGTGACCTTCCTCGTCGCGCCCACCCAGGGGCCCGCTTGGAGCACCGACCTCGTCAATGGCGACAATTTCAACGGGAGGATCGGCGCAGGCTACCTCGCCGCGATTGCGGGCTATCCGCATATCACCGTGCCGATGGGCGGGGTGGAGGGCCTGCCGATCGGCTTCTCCATCATGGGCGGCCAGTGGCAGGACCATGAGGTGCTGAAGGCAGGCGCGGTCTACGAAAAAGCGCGGACAGCCAAGCTGCCCGCGCCGACATTCGAGCGGTGGAAACCGGCGGGGGAGTAAGCCCCCCGCCAATCCCCTGATTACTTCTTGGCCGGAGCCTTCTTGGCAGGCTTGGCTTCGGCGTCGTCAGCTGGAGCCGCCTCCTTCTTGGCGGCCGGCTTCTTGGCGGCGGCCTTCTTGGCGGGCTTTTCTTCCGCAGCAGGCGCTTCCTCGGCAGCCGCTTCCTTCTTGGCCGGGGCCTTCTTCTTGGCCGGAGCCTTCTTCGGCGCCGGGGCCGCTTCCGCGCCCTCTTCGGCTTCGATCGCGGCCTGGAGCTCTTCGACGGTCACTTCGCGCTCGGTGACTTCGGCCTTGTCGAACAGGAAGTCGACGACCTTGTCCTCATAGAGCGGCGCGCGCAGCTGTGCAGCGGCCATCGGCTCGGACTGTATGTACTGCACGAAGCGCTCACGGTCCTCGGCGCGATACTGCATCGCGGCCTGCTGGACGAGCATGCCCATTTCCTGCTGGGTCACTTCCACGCCGTTGGCCTGGCCGATTTCCGAGAGCAGCAGGCCCAGACGCACGCGGCGTACGGCGATCGAACGATACTCGTCCTTCTCGTCCTCGATCTGCTTCAGCGCCTCGGCGGGGTTTTCCTCGCGCGCGGCTTCCTGCTGGAGCTGGGCCCAGATCTGCTGGAATTCGGCCTCGACCATGGTGCCGGGGACTTCGAAGCTGTGACCGGCGGCGAGCTGATCGAGCAGCGCGCGCTTCATCTGGGTGCGGGTGAGGCCGGCGGTCTGCTGCTCGAGCTGCGCCTTCATGATCTCGCGCAGCTTTTCCAAGCTGTCGAGCCCGAGGCTCTTGGCGAAATCTTCGTCGAGCGTGGTTTCGCTCTCGACCTTCACCGCCTTCACGGTGATGTCGAAAGTGGCTTCCTTGCCCGCGAGATGCTCGGCCTGATATTCGGCCGGGAAGGTGACCGTGATGGTCTTTTCCTGGCCGGTCTTCACGCCGACGAGCTGGTCTTCAAAGCCGGGGATGAAGGTGTTCGAGCCGAGGACCAGCGCCGCGTCTTCAGCCTTGCCGCCGTCGAATTCAACACCGTCGAGCTTGCCGACGAAGTCGATGATCAGCTGGTCGCCTTCGGCCGCCTTCTTGGTCTTGGCCGCGTCCTTGTAGCTCTTGTTCTGCGAAGCGATGTTGCCGAGCGCCTCGTCGATCTGTTCGTCCGTCACCGGCACGACCAGCTTTTCGAGCTTGATGCCTTCGATGCTCGGCGCCTCGATGGTCGGCAGCACTTCAAGCGCGACGGTGATCGCGGCGTCCTTGCCTTCCTCATAGTCCTCGTTGAGGCCGATTTCGGGCTGCATCGCGGGGCGCAGCGCCTCGTTGCGGATCAGCGCGTCGACCGATTCGCGGATCGTGTCGTTCACAACCTGGCCGTGCAGCGCCTCGCCGTGCATCTTCTTGACGAGGTTGGCGGGCACCTTGCCGGGGCGGAAGCCGGGCATGCGCACCTGCGGCGCCACCTTCTTGATCTCGGCGTCGATCTTCGCCGAAAGCTCGGCGGCCGGGATCGTGATCAGATAGGCGCGCTTGAGGCCTTCGTTGAC
>JAIYEK010000163.1 GCA_027487015.1 Erythrobacteraceae bacterium
GCGCTCATCAGGTGTCTCTCTCTCGTGCTGCGGTCTGTGCTTGCCGCATGGCGCGCCAGAATGCGGGCCTGCGGCTTGCTCCAGCCTGAAGGCCCCGCGATAGCCGCCCCGGCTAACAATGCAAATGCCCGGGACCTATGGAAAGGCCCCGGGCACCCGATATTTCAACATTCCTGCGCCCAGCGGAGGCCCGCCCGGGCGCGAGCGCGTCAGTTACTCGCGATTGCCGAGGAAGCTGAGCAGGAACTGGAACATGTTGATGAAGTCCAGGTAGAGGCTCAGCGCGCCCAGCACGACCGCCTTGCCGGCGAATTCGGTGCCGCGCAGGTACTCGTACTCGTTCTTCAGGCGTTGCGTGTCATAGGCGGTGAGACCCGCAAAGATCAGCACGCCGATGAAGCTGATCGCGTAGTGGAACGCGGGGCTCTGCAGGAACAGGTTAATCACCATCGCCACGATCAGGCCGATGACGCCCATGATCAGGAAGCTGCCCATGCCCGACAGGCTCTTCTTGGTGGTGTAGCCCCACAGCGACAGGCCGGCAAAGGCCGCCGCGGTGGCGAAGAAGGTCGTGGCGATCGAGCCGCCGGTGTACACGAGGAACACCGAGGAGAGCGACAGACCCATCAGGGTCGCGAAGCCCCAGAACATCAGCTGCAGCGTGGCGGTGCTGAAGCGGTTGGCACCAAAGCTCATCGCGAAGACGATCGCCATCGGCGACAGCGCGACGATCCAGCGCAGGATCCCGCCGGTGAAGATCGCAGCCGCGGTGCCGCTGGTGAAGGCCAGCAGGGCGACGATCCCGGTCAGCAAGATGCCCGAAGTCATGTAATTGTAGATCGAGAGCATGTGCTTGCGCAGGCCCTCGTCGAATGTCACGCGGCCCGAGACATCGCCTCCGGCGCGCGGCACCGAGCCGAAGCGCTGCGCATTGCGCGAGGGGTCATTCCAGTCAGCCATTGCGAAACCCTTAGCCTTTCCATCATGGAGCGCGGAAATATGCCCGCGCTCTCCATGTGACGCAATATCGTGGGTTCCTTTGCGCTTTTCAAGCGAAACCGGATTGCAAAGCGTGCAATCTGTTCAGATTAACCGATGTTAATATTAACTCGACTGCGAGAGCGCCGCACCCTTGTCGCGCGTGGCGGCCAGGGTTGCGGTCAGCAGGCTGCGCATCGCCGCGTTTTCGTCAAGCACATTGAGCCCCTCGCGGGTCATGCCGCCGGGGCTGGCCACGCGGTCGGCGAGCATGGCGGGGCTGGCGTCGGAGGCTGCGGCGAGCGCGGCGGCACCCTCGACCGTGGCGAGCGCGAGGGCGGCAGCGGTTGGCTCGTCGAGCCCCAAGTCGATAGCTGCGCCCGCCAGCGCGTCGATGAAGCGATAGACGAAGCCCGGTCCCGATCCGGCGAGCGCGGTGACGAGATCGAACTGCGCCTCGTCCTCGAGCCACACCGCGCTGCCGAGGCGATCGAACAGCGCGAAGGCGGCTGCGCGCGCGTCCGCCTCCAGCCCGCGCTCGGCGAGGATGACGGGCGACTTGTTGATCCGCGCGGCAAGGTTGGGCATCACCCGGATGTGCGCAGCGGCTTGCGGGAAGGCCACCGCAAGCTGGTCGAGTGTGATCCCGGCGAGGAGCGAGCAGACCGTCCGGCCCACCGTCAGCCCCTGAAGCCCCGGCCCCAAGGCCCCAAGCTGCTGCGGCTTGATCCCGAGCAGCACCGCGTCATGCGTCCCCGGCACATCGTCGGAGCTGCGATAGAGCGCAACGCCCTCGGGTGCCTCGGGCAAGGCAGGATCGAGCACACTGAAGCGCGCGGGGTTTTCTCCCGCGGCCAGCCACCCGGCGAGCATCGCCCCGCCCATATTGCCGCAGCCGATAATGAGGAGGTGGTTCATCGGCGCTCCGGACTAGGCCTCACCCGCCGCGTCGACCATCGCCGCTTCGAGCGCAGCGCGCGGGCTCTTGCCGCCCCACAGCACGAACTGGAAGGCGGGGTAGAAGCGGTCGCATTCGTCGATCGCGCTCTCGACCAGCGCCTGCGCCATGTCGAGGCTGAGGCGGCCGTGATCGCCGAGCAGCGCGCCGTGGCGGTAAAGCAGCACGTCGCCGTTCGACCAGATGTCGAAGTGCCCGAGCCACATCTGCTCGTTGACCAAGCAGAGCAATTCGTAGGCCGCCGCGCGCTTGTCATCCGTCACGCGGATGTCGGGCAGGCAAAGGAACTGGAGCACGCTGTCTTCTGCCCGCCAGATCGCGCGCAGCTGGTAATTGGCCCAGCTGCCCTGCACTTCGCCGGTCATCTCGTCGTCCGAGACCATCTCGCACGGCCACCCGCGCGCCGCGAAGAGGCTGGCGAGCATGTCGACGGGGGCGGCATCGTCCTCGGCGGAATAGTCCATGTCAGCTGCTCTCATGGCCGGGCCCTTTCAGAGGTCGGCGCGGGGGTAAGGCGGGGTTGTTTCACCATCGCGTGGAGGGATGGACGCGAAGCGGGGGGATTGGCAATTGCCCATCATCGGCGGGCTGGGGAGAACCGGACAAGCTTGTGCAAAGCC
>JAIYEK010000310.1 GCA_027487015.1 Erythrobacteraceae bacterium
AGCTCGGCAAACCTATACATTCGTGTGACAAAGGAGCCTTCCTCACCCATGAAAATCGCCGCTCTCCTGCGCAGCGCCGCGCTGGTCACCTCGATCGCGCTGATCCCCGCCACCACCGCAACCATGGCGCAGGTCGATGGCCGCGCAGCGCCCGAATTCGCCAAGCTCTTTGCGGTCTTCCAGCGGATCAAGGCGAGCTATGTCGAGCCGGTCGATGATGACAAGCTGATCCGCGGCGCGATCGACGGGATGCTCGCCAGCCTCGATCCGCACTCGGCCTATCTCGACGGCAGCGATCTCCAGCGGCTGGAGACAATGATTGACGGGCAATATCAGGGTCTCGGCCTGTCGGTGGTGATGCAGGACGGGGCGGTCAAGGTCGTCTCGCCGTTCCGCGGCAGCCCGGCCGAAGCGGCCGGGATCAAGGCCGGCGATTTTATCACCCACATCGATGGCAAGCTGATCGTCGACACCAAGCTCGATGATGCCGTGGCGCAGATGCGCGGGCCCAAGGGTACCTCGATCAATCTGACGATCTACCGCGAAGGCCGCGAGGAGCCACTCGAAGTCAGCGTCACCCGCGGCGTGATCGAGCTGGAGCCGGTCACCTCCGAGCTTCTGTCGGGCAATATCGCGCTGATCACGGTCAATGAATTCTCGGCCAATGTCGGCGCGGATGTCTTTGCCGAATGGCAGGCGCTCAAGAAGAAGGCCCCGGGTGGGCGTATCGGCGGGCTGGTGCTCGACCTGCGCAACAACCCGGGCGGGAGCTTGGACGAATCAGTCGCTCTCTCCGACCTGTTCCTCACCGATGGCCGCATCGTCAGCCAGCGCGGCCGCGCGCGGGGCGAGACGATGCTCTACGACGCCGAGACCGTCTATCGCGGCGACATGGCCGAAGGCGTGCCGATGATCGTGCTGATCAACGCAGGCTCCGCTTCTGCCTCCGAGATCGTCGCAGGCGCACTGCAGGATCACCGCCGCGCACTGGTGATGGGCGAACGCAGCTTCGGCAAGGGCTCGGTCCAGTCGCTCCTTCCGCTCGGCAAGGATGCGGCGCTGAAGCTGACCACCGCGCGCTACTACACGCCGGCGGGCCGCTCGGTGCAGGAGGGCGGGATCAAGCCCGACATCGCGGTGCCGCAGATCTCCGATCCCGATTTCGTGCTGCGCCAGAAGTACCAGACCCGCGAGAGCGACCTGCGCGGCCACCTCATCAACGAGGTCGGCATGAAGGACGAGGAGATGGAGGGCGACAAGATCTCCGATCCGCGCTTCCAGCTCACCGCCGCGCAGCTTGAAGCGCAGGGGATCAAGGACTTCCAGCTGAACTACGCCGCCGACACCCTGCGTCGCACCACCCGCAGCACCGTCGCGCTCCGGCCCGGCACCCAGCGTACCGCCAAACCCTGAGGACTTCAGCGATGGACAACCTGGGGAAAGCCCGCGCGCTCGCCGTGCTGGTTCCGGCTGCGCTGCTCGGCGGGGCCTATGTGTCGCAATACGGCTTTGGCCTGTTCCCGTGCGAGATGTGCTGGTGGCAACGCTATCCGCATTTCGCCGCGCTGGCGCTCGGCCTTGCGGCCTACGCGATCAAGCCGGGGTGGGCGCTAGTCGTTCTCGCGGGGGTGGCGATCATCATCTCGGGGCTGATCGGCGGCTTCCACGCGGGCGTCGAATATGGCTGGTGGGAGGGGATCACCAACTGCACCGCCACCGGCCCCGCCAGCGCCGCATTCGATTTCTCGGCGCCGGTGGTGGCCTGCGATATCCCGCAATGGGAACTGTGGGGCGTGAGCCTTGCGGGCTTCAATTTCCTGTTCTCGGTGTTCGGCGGTGCAGCCGTGGTGGCGCTGGCTGCGTATCGCAGGTAGGGTACTTCCAAAGGAGCCGACCATGGACCGCCAAGACCTCCACCGCATGATCCGCGTCGACCAGGCCGGGGAATTCGGCGCGACGCGCATCTATGAAGGCCAGCTCGCCGTGATGGGTGACCGCGGGCCGCATTCGGCCGAGATCCGCCACATGGCAGCCCAAGAGGCCGAGCACCGCAAGAAGTTCGACGCCCTGCTCGCGCGGCGCGGGGTGCGGCCGACCGCGCTCCACCCCTTCTGGTCGGCGGCGGGCTATGCGCTGGGCGCAGGCACCGCGCTGCTCGGGCCGGAAGCCGCGATGGCCTGCACGGCGGCGGTCGAGACGGAGATCGACAAGCACTACACCGATCAGCTCGACGCGCTCGAGGCATCGGGCGCCGATCCTGAACTCGCCGCGATGATCGCCGAATTCCGCGAGGAAGAGCGCGAGCACCGCGATGCGGCGCTGGCCAACGGTGCCGAACGCGCGCCGGCTTACCCGCTGCTGGCGGGCGCAATCCGGCTGGGTTGCCGGATCGCGATCAAGGTAAGCGAGAGGCTCTAGGTTTGCGTGCCCGCCTCCGCGGGCACATCTTCGGTGCTGTTCCCTTCGCTACGCTACGGGCACCTGCGGCTCGCGCGCGTGCGCTCGCGGCCCTTCGGGCCGGATCAGCGCTTGCCGGAAATTGCTGCGCCAGTGTCAGTACCGCGCGCTTCACGGGCGGTTCAGCCCTCGCGCTCTAGACAAACCCTCCCGCTCGGGGGCATGGCTGGTGCCTCGCCGCCGCGCGACACAGAGGATCCTTGCACCATGAAGCGCCTGCTCTCCCCCGTCGCTCTCGCCGTTCTTGCCGCTGCGAGCCCCGCTGCCGCCCAGAGCGCGGACGAGAAGATCAACATGGTGATTGCCTACAGCGCGGATGAATGCCCCAAGGCCCAGCCCGGCGAAGTGGTGGTGTGCGAAATCCTCGTCGAGGAGGACCGCTACCGCATCCCCTCCAACCTGCGCTACAGCGACGACCCCGCCAATGTCGCCCGCGCGCGGCAGGTCGACGAGATCAAATATGTCGGCGATTTCGGCGCGTTCAGCTGCTCACCCGCGGGGGCGGGGGGGTTCACGGGGTGCAACCAGAAGTTTATTGAGGCCGCCTACAAGGACAAGGCCGAGGAAGACGCCGTCCGCTTCGGCCTGCTGATCGAACAGGCGCGGCAGGAGCGTCTCTCCACCATCGACGCCGATGCCGCCGCCGAGCAGGAACGTGTCGAGATGATCGAGCGCGAATATATGCAGCGGCTCGAGAAGGAGCGGCAGGGCGAGCTCCCCGGCGAAGGCCAGACCCCGCCGCCCGCGCCGCCGAAGTAAGCCTTACACCCGGTAATAATCCCGGTACCACGCGACGAACCGCGCCACGCCCTCGCGGAACGGGGTCTGCGGGGCATAGCCCGTCAGCGTCTTGAGCAGCGAGGCATCGGCCCAGGTCGCGGGCACATCGCCGGTCTGCATCGGCATGAAGTTCTTCACCGCCACGCGCCCGCACTCGGCCTCGATTGCCTCGATGAAGTCCATCAGCCGCACCTTGTCGCCATTGCCGATATTGACCACCCGGAACGGCGCGACGGGGGAGAGGCTGTCGCCCTCGGGAATGTCCTCGGGGGTCTCGGGCCGCACCGGGGCGGCTTCGATCAGCAGGCGGATGCCGCGCACGAGGTCGCTGACATAGGTGAAATCGCGGTACATCTCGCCATTGTTGTAGATGTCGATCGGGGTGCCTTCGAGGACGCCCTTGGTGAACTTGAACAGCGCCATATCGGGCCG
>JAIYEK010000157.1 GCA_027487015.1 Erythrobacteraceae bacterium
GAAGCGTTCGAAATCCTGGCTGGCGTGATCCGTCATCGGCGCCCTTTTCCTCGCGCAGAAGTGCAATTACCCGCGAGAAATAGCGGCATCGAAGTTAAGATCGCGTCAACATTGTGCTTTTGCCGCCCGCCCCAACGCTGCGCAGGCGGCTTGCCCTAGGTGCGGGCGAACAGCCGTCCGGCAAGCCAGCCCATCGCCAACGACAGCGCGATCGCGCCGAGGCCGTAGAGGAACGACCAGCGCTGGGCGGCGGAGACCACCTGCCCTTCGAGCCCGGCCTTCACCACCTCGATCCGGGCGGTCGCGCTTGCCACCACCCGGCCGCGGCGGATGGCGAAGGTCTCAGCGGTGTATTTGCCGGTGGTGACGGTGGAGGGCAGGTCGATGCGCGCCTGGTAGAGCACCTTTTCAGCGATGCTCACTCCGCCCGGGTTTTCTTGGTAAAGCCCCTGCCGGCGCCGCAGCTCGACCAGCCCGCTGGCAAAGCGCGATTGCTCCTCGGGATCGATCTGGCCCGAGGGGGAAAGCTGGATGAAGTCCGTGCCGAGCTCGTAGATCGCGGCGGTGCGTTCATCGACGATCTTGTCCACGGGGCGCGAGGAGGCGACCGCGAAGAAAGACGGGACCGAGCGGAAATCCGACGATCCGGCATTGGCCCAGATGCCGAGGATGCGCTCCTTCTCGCGGATTCGCACCGGCGCAGTCGGGCCCTTGAGGACGACGACGATGTCATAATCGCCCGCGCGCCCGCCGCTCTCGGGATCGACCACCGCGCCGTAGAGCAGCAGCCGCGCGCCGGTGAAGCCTTGGCGCACCTCGATCAGCGACTGGCTGACCGCAGGCACCAGCACAGGTTCGCGCTGAGCGGTGAGTGCAGCCCAAGCGCCGAGCAGCAACAGAAGCTGCCCGGCCTGCCTCACAGCGGCACCACAGTGTAGATCTCGTCAGGCTGGACGCCGAGGCCATAGAGCATCCGCAAGGCGATCAGCAGCACCAGCGTGGCGAGTGCGAGGCGCAGCAGCTCAGGGCGCGCTTTCAGCGCGATCTGCGTCCCGAACTGCGCGCCCAGCACCGATCCCAGCAGCAGCAGAGCGGCGAGCACAAGGTCGACCGCCTTGGTGGTGAGCGCGTGGGTCATGGTCGTCACCATCGTCACGAACAGGATCTGGAACAGCGAGGTGCCGACCACCACGTTGGCGCTCATGCCGAGGATGTAGAGCATCGCGGGCACCAGCAGGAAGCCGCCGCCCACCCCCATCAGCATGGTGAGAATGCCGACCAGCATCCCCAGGATCAGCGGCGCAAGCGGGGAGATGTAGAGGCCCGAGGCATAGAACCGCCAGCGATAGGGCAGGCTTGCGACCAGCGGGTGGTGGCGGCGTTTCCGCACCTGCGGACTCTTGCCGAACATGCCGGGGCGCAGCGCACTCACCGCCTCGCGCATCATCAGCATGCCGATCGAGCCCAGCAGCAGGACGTAGAGGATCGAGATCACGACATCGATCTGCCCCAAGGCCTGCAGCACGCTGAACAGCCCCGCCCCGATCAGCGCGCCGACCATCCCGCCCACAACCAGCACCGCGCCCATGCGGTAGTCGACGCCCTTGCGGCGCGAATGCGCGAGCACGCCCGAAACGCTCGCGCCGGTGACCTGCGTGGCGGCCGATGCCGCGGCGACCGTGGGCGGGATGCCGTAGAAGATCAGCAGCGGCGTCGTCAGAAACCCGCCGCCGACCCCGAACAGGCCCGACAGGATCCCCGTCAGCCCGCCGAGGAGGACGATGTAGAGCCCGTTGACCGAGAGATTCGCGATGGGCAGGTAAACGTCCATGCGCCGCACGCTAGACGAGGCGGCGGGGGGGTGGAAGGCGTGGGGTGCGCGTATCCTCGGTGTTTTTGCGCGCTACCTCAAAACCCCGCCGCCACCGTCACCGCCACGCCCGATCCCGGTGCGGCATCGCCCGCCACCCGCAGCCGCCAGTCGACCGAGATGCGCGCCGGGACCTTGCCGATCCGCGTGTCGAGCCGCAGCGTCGGGCCGACATCGGCGCGCTGCGCATCCTTCTGCGCCCCGCCCCATGCGCCCGCGCCGAGGCTGAGGCGCAGCCGCTCGTCGGTGAGGCGGGCGACCAGCGGGAGCTCGCGGGTCACGTTCGCCTGTGCGTCGGCAAAGGGCGTCGCGCCCGGCCCGCCGACCCAGCCGCCTTGGGCATAGACATCGGCCTCGGCCCCGTAGGGCAGGCGCAGCGGAGGGATTTCGGTGACGGCATAGGCGGCGGGGCGGAAGCGGCTGAAGGCGGCCGCATCGGTGTAGCGCACCTCGCCCGCCACGCGCAGCGGCAGGCGCGGCAGCGGGCGCAGCGAGGCGCCGAGCGCACCCTCGGACTCGCCGCGCGGTACCAGAGCGCGGTAGGCGCGGGCGTAGAGGCGCGGGTCATGGCCGCTCGCGGGCGCAATCCGGTATTGCAGCACCGCGCCCACCTGGCTCGCCCCGTAGACCGGCACGCGCCCCTGCGAGACGGGCGCGGCGGAGGATCCCTGCCGCCAGAACGCCCATGCATCGAGCGACCAGCGCCCGGGAGCGGCAGCGACGGGCCGGGGTGCCGCCGGAGGAAGGAAGGGCGCGGGCGCGTCAGAAGCTGCCCGATCCGCTTCGGCGCCAGAGCCGGCACTCATCCGCCATTGCGAGCTGCCGGCAAGGCCGGGCAACTGCACTGCCGCTGCGGGACGCGCCGGAATGAACGCGGACGCGGGCCTGAGCGAACGCGGGGGCCGGGGCGAGAGCGCCCAGCCCCTCCCTTCGCCCGCGCCCGGGCCCGCGGCCTCGATCATCCGCGATTGCTCGAAGGCGATGGCCCGCGCGATCGCGACATCGATCGGCGGCGGGCCCCAGGCGATGGCGGCAAACAGATAGGGCGGGCCGGGCGCGGCGACGGCATGGGCCGGGGCAGGCGCGGCCGCCGCTGCGGCGTGACCGGGCGCGAAGGGATCATCCCACCACATCACCCGCGCGCCGCACCACCCTCCGATCAGCAGCACCAGCACCATCAGCGGCGATCCCCGGGGTCGGGCGCTTGTCCGGACGCTTGTCCGGGCCCGGCGGGGTATGGCCGTCACGGTCTGGCCGCGCCAAGCTGGCCGTCTGCGGCCGGATGTGCGTCGTGATCGGTCTTGTCCCACGGCGCCGCGCGGCCGCGCAGCGTGCGGGCGTAGGCAAACACCGCGCGCCTTCCCGCGATGATCGCGATGAGATTGGCGAGCGGCAGGCGCAGCACCGCCCGCACGCCCTCGGCCACGCCATATTCGCGCGCGGTGAAGGCAAAGCGCATCGCGATCCGCCAAACGAACGCCGCCGCATTGGCCGCGAGCACTGCAAGCTCGAGCGGGGTGAGCCGCGGCGGCTCGGCAAAACCGAAGGCCACCATCAGCCCCAGCAGCCCGGTCAACGCCACCAGCGCATAGCCGACCAGCAGCACCAGCGCGGTCATCGGCCCGCGCCGGTCGCGCGCGCGCATCCAGTATTCGATCGGCCCCCCGGCCCAGCCCACGCGGTCCCAGCCCTGCAGCGCGATCCCCAGCACCCAGCGCGCCTTCTGCCGCACCACGGTGTCGAAGCGGTGGGGGAAGAAGGCGCGGGTGGCGATCAGCCGCCCGTCCTCGCCGCGCGCCCGCACGAAGCGGCAACGACCGCCCGCAGCGGCAATCGCGAGGCCGAGCTCGTAATCTTCGGTCAGCGAGTCGCTGGCGAAGGGCAGGCTCTCACCCGCCGCGCCGGTCTGAAGCGCCGCAAGCCAATCCAGCGCGCGGCGCGATGCAGCGCAGCCCACGCCGGCCCCCGGCAGCCCTGCGCCCAGCGCATCGCGCACCACCAGCGCCTTGCCATGCGCCTCGGCGAATTCCTCGCAGTAATGGCTGCCGATATGCCGCGCGAGCCACGGCCGGTGGCGCGGCACCAGCGGCTCGACCGGCAGCTGCACGAAGTCCGCGCCGGCCGCGATGGTCTCGTCCAGCAGACCCAGCGCGCCGGGATCGACCATGTCCTCGGCATCGTGGAACACCAGCATGGCAAAGCGCTGCTGGGCGCGCTCCTCGTCGAGGGTGAGCGCGGCGTAGAGGCGATTGAGGCAATCGGCCTTGGTGGTCGGCCCCTCGCGGCCGTGGATCACCAGCCTGACGCGCGGATCGCCGCGCACGGCGGCAATCGCGGCGCCGATGGTGTCGGGATCATTGTGGTAGCAGCCGACATAGAGCCGCAGATCGCTTTGCGGCCAGGTATCGAGCAGGTGGCGGATGGTCTGGCCGATCACCGCCGCCTCGCGCCAGGCGGGGATCAGCACCGCGACGGGACCTGCGAGGTTGCGGTGGATGAGGCTTGCCCGGCCGCGCCGCGCCGTTATCGCCCGGCCGCGGGCCTTGAGCCACAGCCACGCTGCATCGACCGCAAGATCGTCAAGCGCACCGACGAGGAAAAATACCCCGGCGAATAGCAGCAATTCATGCTGAAGCAGGGCGAGCCACTGCCACAGAGCAGACTCTGCAATGGACAAGGCGACCCCCTTCCCCAATTAAGGTGTCAATCTACCTTGACTGGGGCTCTATTGCAACAGGGGCCGGTTATTTTGTTGGTTTAATTCGATTTAAATTCCGGGACTTGTATAAATCCGTCAGCTTACCAGCTGCCGCTATTGGGCATGCTCACCCAAGGCTCGGCCGGTTCGAGATGGCCTTCCTGGAGCAGCTCGACCGAGATGCCGTCGGGCGATTTGACGAAGGCCATGTGCCCGTCGCGCGGGGGGCGGTGGATGGTGTGGCCGGCTTCCAGCAGCGCCGCGCAGGTCTCGTAGACATTGGCGACGCGGTAGGCGAGGTGGCCGAAATTGCGCCCGCCAGTGTAGTCCTCGGCAGGGCTGCCGTCAGCGGGCGGCCAGTTATAGGTCAGCTCGACTTCGGCGACCCCCGCCTGCCCGGGCGCGGCGAGGAAGATAAGCGTGAAGCGCCCGGCCTCGCTGTCGAAGCGCCGCACTTCCTCGAGGCCGATCAGCTTGAAGAAGGCGACAGTCGCCTCGGGGTCGGAAACGCGGATCATCGAGTGCAAATATTTGACCATGAACATACCTTTCAGAATTGCGCGATTCCGGTCGCGAAGTGACCGCAAGGCCGACGGGCCGCCCGCAGCGGGCGCAGCTCGGCTGCGCTCCGAGCGAGGACCGCGCGCCGGATGGCGTGCGGCGAAACAAAAACCATTCAAACTCCATTCATCGACGATGATGCACAATTCATCGTATTAACCCATTTGAGGAACATGCGATGAGCGGTGATGATGTGCAACCGGCAAACACGACGACCAGTGCCCTGACCGAGCCCACTGCCTTGCGCTGGTTCGGCACGGCGGGGATCCTTGCGGTCGGCATGATCGCAGGCGGATATCTGCTCGGCGACGGGCTGCTGCGCGCCAAGGACGCCGAGCGTGCGGTCACCGTGCGCGGGCTCGCCGAGCGCGACGTCACCGCTGACCTTGCGACCTGGACGATCTCCTACTCCGCCTCCTCGACCAGCCTTGCCGAGGCGCAAGCCAAGGTGCGCGGCGATACGCAGAGCATCGAGACCTTCTTCAAGGAACTCGGCTTTCCCGCCGAGGCGCTCCAGCCGACCGGTGCGAACGTCACCAGCTTCACCAATGAAGGAATCACCACCTACACCGTGCGTCAGCGGCTCGCGCTGCGCACCACCGACATCAAGCGCGCCCAGAAAGCGGTCGCGCGCCAGTTCGACCTGGTCGGGCGCGGGGTGTTCCTCGAGGAAGGTTCGGGGATGGCCTACACCTTCACCAAACTGAACGATATCAAGCCGGCGATGGTGGCCGAGGCGACCAAGGACGCGCGCGCCTCCGCGCAGCAATTCGCCAAGGACTCGGACTCGGGCGTCGGCAAGATCCGCGATGCGACGCAGGGCTACTTCGAGGTCACCGCGCGCGACGGGGACTCGGGCGGCGGTTGGGGCCAGGCCGACAGCCCCTACAAGAAGGTGCGGGTGGTCACGACGGTGAGCTTCACCCTCGATTAGTGACCGGCAGCTTACCGCTTGCCGACAAATTCGCACCTTTTGTCGCGCGGCGCAGAGGGTTGGTTGCGCTGCCACGTTGTGCAAGTTATCGCGCCCCCCTCACCCGGGGGGCGCGGTCTTTCCTGCACGACCGCCAGGCTTCTGCCGGGTCGTACCAACCGGATCACCACACTGATCATGCTCCAGCGTCTGCGCGAAATTTTCACTCCCCCGCCCCCGCCCAAGATGGCGGCGGTTCCCGATGGCCGCCGCTACTACGTCATCGGGGACATCCACGGGAGGCTGGACCTCTATGAGACGCTGATCGCTGCAGTCGAGCAGGAGATCGAGGGGGCACCCGGCTTCGATCACCGCATTGTGCTGCTCGGCGACCTGGTCGACCGCGGCCCTGACAGTGCGGGCGTGGTCGAACGCACCCGGGTCTGGCAGCAGACCCGCAATGTCCGGGTGCTGGCGGGCAATCACGAGGAGATGTTCCTCGCCGCCTTCCAGAAGCCTGAAGCGCTGCGACATTTCATGAGGCACGGCGGGTACGAGACGCTGCTGAGCTACGGCTTCACCGTCCAGCAGCTCGCGCAGATGCCGCTCGAGGGGCTGTTCGAGGCGCTCCCGCAGGCGGTCAGCCAGGCGACCCGCGACTACGTCGCCAGCTTCGAAACCATGATCCGCGCAGGGGACTATGTCTTCGTCCATGCCGGCATCGATCCCGCGCGCCCGCTGGCCGAACAAAACCGCAGCGATCTGCTGTGGATCCGCGAGCGTTTTCTCAGCCACGAAGGCCCGCTCGAGAAGGTCGTGGTCCATGGCCACACCATCTTCGACCACGTGATGGATTGCGGTAACCGGATCGGAATAGACACTGGTGCTTTCCGCTCCGGTGTGCTTACAGCGCTCGTGCTCGAGGGCGACCAGCGGCGCATCCTGCAGGCCCGGATAGGGGACGAGGGGACGACGCAGGTCTTCCATGGCGACCGGGCGCATTAGATCCTGTTTCAGGGTCTGGGCCGCCGAGCAGCAACCAGCGCGCCAGCCGGCGCAGATTCTCGCGAGGGCGGTTAGTTCATGAAGATTGCGATGGTGGGATCGGGCTATGTTGGGCTCGTGTCGGGGGCGTGCTTTGCTGATTTCGGCCACGATGTGGTCTGCATCGACAAGGACCAGGGCAAGATCGACCGTCTGCATGCCGGGATCATGCCGATCTACGAACCCGGCCTCGATGCGCTGGTCGAAACCAATGTGAAGGGCGGGCGCCTCAGCTTCACCACCAGCCTTGGCGAAGGCATCGCCGGGGCGGACGCGATCTTCATCGCGGTCGGAACGCCCAGCCGCCGCGGCGATGGCCATGCCGACCTCACCTTCGTCTACGAAGTCGCACGCGAGATCGGCGAGAAGCTCGCCAATGACGCGGTGGTCGTCACCAAGTCGACCGTGCCCGTGGGCACCGGCGACGAGGTCGAGCGGATCATCCGCGAGACCGGCACGGGCCACAAGTTCGCGGTCGTCTCCAACCCCGAATTCCTGCGCGAAGGCGCCGCGATCGGCGATTTCAAGCGCCCCGACCGCATCGTCATCGGCGCGGAGGACGAGTTCGGCCGCGAGGTGATGCGCGAGGTCTATCGCCCGCTGTTCCTTAACGAATCGCCGATCCTGTTCACCAGCCGCCGCACCAGCGAGCTGATCAAATACGCCGCCAACGCCTTCCTCGCGACCAAGATCACCTTCATCAACGAGATGGCGGATCTGTGCGAAAAGGTCGGCGCGAATGTGCAGGACGTCAGCCGCGGGATCGGGATGGACAACCGCATCGGCTCCAAGTTCCTCCACGCTGGCCCCGGATACGGCGGATCGTGCTTCCCCAAGGACACGCTCGCGCTGCTCAAGACCGCCGAGGATTACGACAGCCCGACGCGGATCGTCGAAGCCGTGGTCAAGGTCAACGACAGCCGCAAGCGCGCGATGGGCCGCAAGGTCGTCGACGCGCTCGGCGGGATCGAGGAAGCGCGCGGCAAGAAGGCGGCGCTGCTCGGCCTTACCTTCAAGCCCAACACCGATGACATGCGCGACAGCCCCGCGATCGCGGTCGCCCAGACGCTGATGGATGCAGGCGTGATGGTGGCGGCCTATGACCCCGAAGGCATGGAACAGGCCCGCCCGCTGCTCCCCGAGGTCACCATGTGCGACAGCCCCTATGCCGCCATCGAAGGCGCTGACGTGGTGGTGATCGTGACCGAATGGGACGCGTTCCGCGCGCTCGACCTCAAACGCGTCAAGGAGTTGGCGAACGCAGCCGTGATGGTCGACCTGCGCAACGTCTACACACCCGAGGACATGCGCGCGGCGGGCTTCGAATATGTGAGCGTGGGGCGCTCCTGATTTGCGTGCCCGCCTCCGCGGGCACGTCCTCGGTGCTATTCCTTCGCTTCGCTTCGGGCACCTGCGGCTCGCGCGCGTGCGCTCGCGGCCCGTCC
>JAIYEK010000084.1 GCA_027487015.1 Erythrobacteraceae bacterium
AAAAAATTTCTCGTTCCCTACTTGTTCCATGAGAACAAATGCGATACATACTCCTTCAAGGGCAGCGGAAAACTCCGTATCGCCCCTAGGCAAGCGAAGGAGCGCGTGCGATGGCTACCCAATTGAAATTGGTGGAAGAGGACAAGAAGGCCGTGGACCGTCAAAAGGCTCTGGAAGCAGCCCTCGCGCAGATCGATCGCGCCTTCGGCAAGGGCTCGGCAATGAAGCTGGGTTCGAAGGAGGCGATGCAGGTCGAAGCCATTTCGACCGGCTCGCTGGGCCTCGACATCGCGCTCGGCATCGGCGGCTTGCCGCGCGGCCGGGTGATCGAAGTCTATGGCCCGGAAAGCTCGGGCAAGACCACGCTGGCGCTGCATGTCATCGCCGAAGCGCAGAAGGCCGGCGGCACCGCGGCCTTCGTTGATGCCGAACACGCGCTCGATCCGGTTTACGCCCGCAAGCTTGGCGTCGACATTGACGAGTTGATCGTCTCGCAGCCCGACACCGGCGAGCAGGCATTGGAGATCGTCGACACGCTGGTCCGCTCGAACGCGATCGACGTGCTGGTGGTCGATTCGGTCGCGGCGCTGGTGCCGCGCGCGGAAATCGAAGGCGAGATGGGTGACAGCCACGTCGGCCTCCAGGCGCGCCTGATGTCGCAGAGCCTGCGCAAGCTCACCGGCTCGATCAGCCGCTCGCGCTGCATGGTGATCTTCATCAACCAGCTGCGCATGAAGATCGGGGTGATGTACGGTAACCCCGAAACCACCACCGGCGGCAACGCGCTCAAGTTCTATGCCTCGGTCCGCCTCGACATCCGCCGCACCGGCCAGATCAAGGACCGCGACGAAATCACCGGCAACGCGACCCGCGTGAAGGTGGTCAAGAACAAGGTCGCGCCGCCGTTCAAGCAGGTCGAATTCGACATCATGTATGGCGAAGGCATCTCCAAGATCGGCGAGATCATCGATCTCGGGGTCAAGGCGGGCCTGGTCGAAAAGTCGGGGAGCTGGTTCTCCTACGATTCGATCCGCATCGGGCAGGGGCGTGAAAACGCCAAGACCTACCTCAAGGACAATCCTGAAGTTTGCGACCGGTTGGAAGCTGCGATCCGCAGCCGCACTGATCAGGTCGCCGGGGAGATGATGACCGGGCCGGACGCGGACTCGGACATGTGATTCCCAAGCGGGCGCATTCGCCGGATCAAGGAAGTGTCCCGCTTCCTTCCGGCTGTCCCCACCCGCGCCCGGACAAGCGGAATGCCGGTGTGTGCTCTCCCCAGGCACGCACCGGCCTTTCGCGTTTCCGGCGCGCCGCGAAGGCTTCGGCCGTAAGCGTGTGGTGGGCGGGTCGTTGCCATGTGGTTGCACGGTCGTTGCAGCATTGTGGGCGGCCCGATACCCCTCTTGAGGCCCGATTTTTCGCGCTCCATTGCCTTAGGCTCGCGCTTTGCCTAACTGCACGGCCATGACGTCCACGAACGAAATCCGCCGCTCTTTCCTCGACTACTTCGGTAGGAATGGCCACGCGCCTACCCCGAGCGCGCCGCTGGTGCCCTACAATGATCCGACGCTGATGTTCGTCAACGCCGGGATGGTGCCGTTCAAGAACATCTTCACCGGGCTCGAAACCCCGGCTTCGCCCCGCGCCGCTTCGGCCCAGAAATGCGTCCGCGCCGGGGGCAAGCACAATGACCTCGACAATGTCGGCTACACCGCGCGGCATCATACTTTCTTTGAAATGCTTGGGAATTTTTCCTTTGGCGACTACTTCAAGGAAGAGGCGATCACCCATGCATGGACCCTCCTGACCAAGGAATGGGGCCTTCCCGCCGACAAGCTCACGGTGACCGTATATCATACAGACGACGAGGCCCACGCGCTGTGGCGCAAGATCGCCGGCCTGCCGGACAGCCGCATCATCCGCATCCCTACCTCCGACAACTTCTGGTCGATGGGCGATACCGGACCCTGCGGCCCGTGTTCGGAAATCTTCTACGACCACGGCGACCACATCTTCGGCGGCCCTCCGGGCAGCCCCGATGAGGACGGTGACCGCTTTGTCGAGATCTGGAATCTCGTCTTTATGCAATACGAACAGCAGGTTGACGGCACCCGCCGCGACCTGCCCAAGCCCTCGATCGACACCGGCATGGGGATCGAGCGCGTTGCCGCAGTGCTCCAGGGCGTCCACGACAACTACGACACCGACACCTTCAAGGCGCTGATCGCCGCCTCGGAATCGCTCACCGGCGTCGCCGCAGCGGGCGAGACCGCCGCCTCGCACCGCGTCATCGCCGACCACCTGCGCTCGACCAGCTTCCTGATGGCCGACGGCGTGCTCCCCTCGAACGAGGGCCGCGGCTATGTGCTGCGCCGCATCATGCGCCGCGCGATGCGCCACGCGCACCTCCTCGGCGCATCCGAACCGCTGATGCACCGCCTCGTCCCTTCGCTCGTCACCGAGATGGGGCAGGCCTATCCTGAACTCGTGCGCGGCCAGGCGCTGATCGCAGAAGTGCTCGAGCGCGAAGAGACCCAGTTCCGCCGCACGCTCGACAAGGGCCTGAAATTGCTCGACGAAGCCACCGGCGACCTTGCAACCGGCGGCGAGCTCGACGGCGAAGTCGCGTTCCGCCTCTACGACACTTACGGCTTCCCCTATGACCTCACCGAAGACGCCCTGCGCGCCCGCGGCATCGGGGTCGACCGCGAGGGCTTCGACGCCGCGATGGCGCGCCAGAAGGCCGCGGCGCGCGCCGCGTGGAAGGGCTCGGGCGATGCGGCCTCGGGCGAGGTGTGGTTCGACATCGCCGAACGCGAGGGCGCGACCGAATTCACGGGCTATGCGGCCACCAGCGGCGAGGGCCGGGTGGTCGCGATCGTCAAGGGCGGGGCGGAAGTCGCCGGCGCCGCGGCGGGTGACGAGGTGGTGATCCTCACCAACCAGACGCCCTTCTACGGCGAAAGCGGTGGCCAGACCGGTGATGCGGGCACCATCGCGAGCCTCTCTGGCCTGCGCTCGGTCGTCACCGACACTTCCAAGCCGCTCGGCCGCTTGCATGCGCATCAGGTGCGCATCGAGGCGGGCGAGGTCGCGGTGGGCGACACCGTGGAACTCAAGGTCGATGCCGAGCGGCGCGACCGCATCCGCGCCAACCACTCGGCCACCCACCTCGTCCACGCCGCGCTGCGCGGCCGCCTTGGCGGGCACGTCACGCAGAAGGGCAGCATGGTCGCCGAAGACCGCTTGCGCTTCGATTTCTCGCACCCTGTCGCGCTAACGCCCGAAGACATCGCCGCGATCGAGGCCGAGGTGAACGCCGAAATCCGCGCCAATGAGCAGGTCTCGACCCGCCTGATGACCCCCGACGATGCGGTCGCCGCGGGCGCACTGGCGCTGTTCGGCGAGAAGTACGGCGACGAGGTCCGCGTGCTTGCGATGGGCCGCGCAGGGCGCGAAGGGCGCAATTATTCGGTCGAGCTGTGCGGCGGCACTCATGTGCGCGCCACCGGTGATATCGGTATCTTCCGGATCGTCTCGGAAAGCGCGGTCTCCTCGGGCGTGCGCCGCATCGAGGCGATGACCGGCGAGGGCGCGCGCCAGTGGCTGGTCGCGCGCGAGGAAGC
>JAIYEK010000152.1 GCA_027487015.1 Erythrobacteraceae bacterium
GAAGCCGATATAGGCGAAGAACACGATCGAGGCCGCGCGCATGATCCCGTCGACCCCGAAGGCGCCCTCGCCCTTGTTGGCGGCGGCATCATAGGGCGGGATGAAGGGCACCCAGTTGGCCGCCATCAGTTCGGGAAGCTTGCTCAGCACGATCGAACCGCCGACGAGGATGAAGGCGGTCAGCACGCTCACCTTGATCGCGACGATCACGTTGTTGACCTTGGCGCTCTCCGACACGCCCAACACCAGCAGCCCGGCGAGCGCCATGCAGATGAGGAAGGCGGGCAGGTTGAAGATCGTGGTGACCGTCTGGCCATTGACCAGCACCTCGACACCGTCCTTCATCAGCGGATAGCCCGCAGGACCCGTGAACTGCGGTGGAATCTGCAGACCGAAGTCGGCGAGCAGACTGACGACATAGCCGCCCCACCCCACTGCCACCACCGATGCTGCCAGCCCGTATTCGAGCAGCAGCAACGCGCCCATGATCCACGCCACGAACTCGCCCAATGTGGTGTAGCCATAGGTGTAGGCCGAGCCCGAGACCGGCAGGGTCGAGGACAGTTCGGCATAGCACAGGCCAGCAAAGGCGCAGACAATCCCTGCAACCACGAAGCTCAGCAGCACCGCCGGCCCCGCATGCAGCGCGGCGGCGCTCCCGGTGCGAACGAATATGCCCGCCCCGATAATGCAGCCCACGCCCAGCAGCAGCAGGTTCCACTTGCCAAGCGAGCGCTTGAGCTCGCTCGCCTCGGTCTCGCGCTGGACCTGCGCAATCGATTTCCGCGCGAACATGCGCTGGACAACGGAACGGTTGGGTTTGGTGGCCATTAGCAGTTCCCCCTGCACGCCTGCACGGCGCACGGCTTGATCCGATCAAGAAACATCTGAGTTAGGTCTCCCTTTGACCGCTGGCAGATCCCCCGCGCGGTCGTCAGGCCGCAACGCTAGCGCAACAGGCCCGCAACACAAGCGACAATGCACAGGCTTTCCCCCGGGGCGCGCAGGCGCTAGACCCTGCGGCCATGTCCACGACCTTCCAGCTCGACACCAGCACAAGCCGCGCCAACCCCACCCCGGCCCCGATGCGGCGGCTCACCGTGCCCGCGATCCGGGCGCGCAAGACCGACGGGGTGACGGGCGAGCCCCTGGTGATGCTGACCGCCTACACCGCCCGCCAGGCCCAGCTGCTCGATGCGCATTGCGATCTGCTGCTGGTGGGAGATTCGCTCGGCCAAGTGATTTACGGCCTGCCCTCAACCGTGCCTGTCACGCTCGAGATGATGGCCAATCATGGAGCGGCGGTTGTGCGCGGGTCGTATCATTCGGTGGTGGTCATCGACATGCCTTTCGGCTCCTACGAGGCCTCTCCTGAGCAGGCCTTCGAAAGCGCGGCCTTCCTGATGAAGCAGACCGGCGCTGCGGCAGTGAAGCTCGAAGGCGGGGCGGCGATGGCGCCCACGGTCGCCTTCCTTAACCAGCGCGGCATTCCGGTGATGGGGCATGTCGGCCTCACCCCGCAAGCGGTCAACGTGCTCGGCGGCTATGGCGCGCGCGGGCGTTCCGATGCGGAGGCCGAGAAGATCGTCACCGACGCCAAGGCCTTGGACGACGCGGGGGCCTTCGCGATCGTGATCGAGGGCGTGGTCGAACCGATCGCCATCGCCGCCACCCGCGCGGTCGCATGCCCCACCATTGGCATCGGGGCCTCGGCCCAGTGCGACGGGCAGGTGCTGGTCACCGAAGACATGCTCGGCATGTTCGAGCGGGTCCCGCGTTTCGTGAAGCGGTATGAGGACATCGCCGGCGTGATCGACCGCACCGTGGCGCGCTACGCCGAAGAAGTGCGCGCACGCAGCTTCCCGACCGAAGACCAGACCTACCAGCCCAAGGCCTAGGCCTCGTTCCCTCGCGCCAACCGCATCGCCAGCGGGGCGGCCAGAACCAGCTGCGCCAGGTGATAGAGCAAGAGCGGCGCAATCACGAAGCCGGCACTTGCAGCCGGGAACAGGATCGCGGCGAGCGGCGCCCCGACCGCGACGCTCTTTTGCGAGCCTGCAAACAGGAACGCGATCCGGTCCGCGCGCGGCAGGCCCAGCAGGCCGCCCGTGCCCCATGCGGCCGCCAGCGCCAGACCCAGCATCGCCAACACCAGCACCACCAGCGCCGCCCAGTCGCTTGCCGAAAACATTGTCGCGAGCCCCTGCTCGACCGCGCCTGAAAAGGCGACATAGACTGCGATCCCGATCACCGACCGGTCAAGCCAGGCGGCGGTCGCCTTGTGCGCGATGAGTTTGTCGATGAAACGGTCCTGCACCGCCTGCCCGATGGCGAAAGGCAGGATCAGGATCAGACCGATGCGCAAAATCGCCTCACCCCCGATGTCCGCGGCTCCCACTCCGCCGACAAGCGCGAACAGCGGCGCGCTCACCAGCACGCCCGCGATATTGATCAGCGCCGCGCCCACCACCGACAAGGCGACATTGCCGTTCGCAAGGCTGGTGTAGGAGGTCGCCGATTGCACGGTCGAGGGCAGGCAGCCGAGAAACACGAAGCCCAGCGCCACCGGCGGCGGCAGCACCGCGCCAGCAGCCGCGCCGAAGCCAAGGCCGAGCAGTGTCATTGCACCGAAGACGAAGAGCATGAGCGGCCCGAAATAGCGCCAATTGGCGAGCCCTCGCGCGATCTCGCTGCGGCGGATGCGCATGCCGTTGACGAGGAACAGCACGAAGATGCCGACATTCGAGACTGTGGTCGCGGTCGCCCTCGCCTCGCCCGCAGCTGGCAGCACCAGCGCGAGCGCGGTCGCGATCACCAGCACGGCGATCATCGGGTCTCTGAGGAACGGCAAGCTTTGCAGAAGGCGGGACATGGACGCGCGTCCCTGCCCTTCCGCCGCGCGCTTGTCGAGCGGCAGCGCGCGCTATCGCCCGACGAGGCTGCGCGGGCGCACTTCGGCGAGCAGTGCGGCAAAACGCCCCTCCTCGGCCGTATCGCCTGCTCCGCGCGCGGCACGCAGGCGCAGGTCCAGCAGCGCCGGATCATGCCCTGCGCCAATATCAAGCGCATGATCGAGCAGGAGCGCGGTGCGCCGCAAGTCACCACGCGCCGCCTGCCATTCGGCGAGCATCGCAAGCGCGCTCGCATTCTCGGTCTCGCCCGCTACCTGCCGGGTGAGCAGCATCTCGGCCGCGGCTGGGTTGCCATAGCGCGCGAAGGTCCAGACCGCCTTGCGGGTCAGCGGCCAGGGCCGCCGCGCCTCGGAAGCGAGCGCGTAGACGGTCAGCGCGCTGCGCGGATCGGCTGCGCCCAGCGACGCATCGCCCGCGAGCGCGGCGACATCGGCAGAGGCGGGAAACCGGGTGCGCAGCGCCGAAGCCTCGGCGCGGGCGCCGGCGGCATTGTCGTTCCATAGCGCGCGGCGAATGGCGTTGGTGGGCGGCGGCAACCCGTCGCGCAGCGCAAGCAGCACCGGGCTCGCGCGAAAAGGCGCATAGGCCCGCGCCAGCAGCGGCGCGGCCGCAGCGCGATCGCCCAAGCGCTCGTAAGCGCGCGCGACCAGCATCAGGAGATAGGGCGAGGCTTCGGGCAAGCTCGCCTCGGCGCCGAAGCGCCGGACCAGCTCGGCATCGCGCCCACCTTCGAAGATCGCCCGGGCGAGCAGTTCGCGAAAGCGCGCATTGGCAGGCTGGCGCGCCACAAGGGCTTCGAGGATCGCCGCCGCGCTGTCGGCATTGCCTTCCTCTAGGCTGATGATCGCATCGAGCAGCAGCGCAGCGGGCACGCCGCGCGCCGCCATCCCGCTCTTGCCGAGCAGGCTGCGGGCGATCGTGAACTGCCCCCCGCGCGCCGCCAGAACTGCCTGGATGTAGGGCGCGCGGGTGTCCTCGGGCGCAGCCTCGGCGAGCGCGCGCGCGGCCTTGAGGCTGGCGCGCGCCTCGCCCGCATCGCCAAGCGTCGCGGCATAGTCCGCAAGCGTATCGGGGTCATCGGCAACGGCCCTGCGCGCGGTCTCGAACCAGACGAGCGAATCCGCCGCCCCGTGCGCATCGCGCACCATCAGCGCGCGCAGGCGCAGCGCAGGCGCGTAGTCGGGGCCAAAGGCGAGCGCGCGGTCGGCCGCCTCGAGCGCGGTCAGATGTTCGCCGCCGCGCAGCCGCAACCGGGCGATGGCAAGCCACAGGTCGGGACTTTCAGGGGCGAGGCTACGCGCCTCGTTAAGCTTGCGCCCGGCATCGGCGAGCGCGCCCTTGGCCATCGCGCTTTCGGCCTCGGCCAGAAGGCGGGTGAAGGCCGCACCCCCCTCCCCGATCCCGCGCCGCGGCGGGTGGGCGGGGGCTTGCGAACAACCCGCCAGAGCCAGCGCCAGCACCGCCGAGAGGGCGGCTAGAACGCTAGGCCTGAAGGTCATACTGCTTGAGCAGGTCATAGAGCGTCGGGCGGCTGATCCCGAGCAGCTTGGCGGTGCTCGAGATATTGCCCTCGCTGCGAGCCAGCGCATGGCGGATCACCCGCCGGTCCGCCGCCTCGCGCGCGGCCTTGAGGTTGAGGAGCTGCGCATCCTCGTCCTCGCGGTCGGCAAGGTCGAGGTCCTCGGCATTGACCAGCTTGCCATCGGCCATGATCACCGCGCGCTTGATGCGGTTTTCGAGCTCGCGGACATTGCCGGGCCAGTCATGCGCATCGATCGCGGCGAGCGCATCGGGGGCAAAGCCGGTGACCTGCGGGTTCATTTCGGCGGCAAAGCGCTTGAGGAAGGCCTTGGCGAGCAGCACCGGATCGCCGTAGCGTTCGGCCAGCCCCGGGATGCGCACGACGATTTCGGCGAGGCGGTAGAACAGATCCTCGCGGAACGATCCGCCCGCGATCATGCTCTCAAGGTCTTGGTGGGTCGCGCATACGATCCGGGTGTTGACCGCAATCGCCCGGCGCCCGCCGACGCGCTCGATGGTGCGTTCCTGCAGGAAGCGCAGCAGCTTCACCTGGAGCGGCAGGGGGATGTCGCCCACTTCGTCCAGGAACAGCGTGCCGCCGTCGGCGCTTTCGATCTTGCCTTCGGTGGTCTTGACTGCGCCGGTAAAGGCGCCCTTTTCGTGCCCGAATAGCTCGCTTTCGAGCAGGTTCTCGGGGATCGCGGCACAGTTGATCGCCACGAACGGCCCGCCCGCACGGTCGCTGGCCTCGTGGAGCCCCTTTGCCAGCAGTTCCTTGCCTGTCCCGCTCGCCCCCAGCAGCATCACCGAGACATTAGTGCGCGCAACGCGTTCGATGGTCCGCGCGACCTTCACCATCTCGGGCGCGCCGGTGATCATCCGGCCGAGCACGGTCTTGTCGGCGCTGGAGGAGGCGACAAGCCGCCGGTTCTCTTCTTCGATGGCCCGCAGATTGAAAGCGCGGCGCACGATCAGGCCGAGCGCGTCGATATCGATCGGCTTCTGGTAGAAATCGTAAGCCCCGCGCGCGATCGCCGCGAGGGCGCTTTCGCGCGCGCCGTGGCCGGATGCGACGATCACCTTGGTGTCGGGCTTCAGGGCCATGATGCTATCCAGCACGGCAAAGCCCTCGGTGGTGCCGTCCGGATCGGGCGGCAGGCCGAGATCGAGCGTGACCACGTCAGGCATCTCGTGACGGAGCGCGGTGATCGCGCTGTCGCGGTCGCCCGCGATCACCACTTCAAAATCGTCATAGGCCCATTTGAGCTGCGCCTGCAGGCCCGGATCGTCCTCGATCACCAGCAGCACGGGTTTCTTGTCGGGCATTATGCGACCTCCTGGCTTGCTGCTTCGTGGTCTTCCCCAGCGCCCAGCAGGCGCACGGCTTCCGCCAGCGGCAGGGCCACGGCAAAGCGCGTGCCGAGCCCTTCGCGGCTTTCGACCGACACGCGGCCGCCCATCGCCTTGACCAGCTCGCGCGCTTCGAAGGCGCCGATCCCGAAGCCGCCGGGCTTGGAGGAGACGAAGGGCTTGAACAGGCC
>JAIYEK010000063.1 GCA_027487015.1 Erythrobacteraceae bacterium
CTCGACCCCAACCTTGGCAAGGTTGTGCTCTACCCCTGAGCTACGCCCGCTCACTGGCGCTGACAGAAACCGCAAAAGCGAGCCGTTCCTGTCGGAGAGGCGGCGCGATTAGCAGCGCCTTGTCGGTCCTGCAAGCGCAAAATCGCTGCGATTTGGGCTTGATCGTCGGGGGGCGAGCGGCCAGCACGGTGCGGCGCTTCACAAGCGCATTGAGGCATCCCACATGGGGACCGGACAGGCGCAAAAGGCGCGCGACGGCAGCAGGAGCAGATATCTTGGCCAGCATGGGACTGAGCATCGAGGAACAGAAGGCGGTCGATCGTTTCCGCAAGGACGTGGTGGAACCGTCGCAGAACAAGCTGGTGATCCTCGATTTCTGGGCCGAATGGTGCGGGCCGTGCAAGGCGCTCACCCCGGTGCTCGAAAAGGTCGCGGGCGAATATGCCGACAAGGGCGTGGTGCTCGCCAAGATCAATGTCGACGAGGAACAGTTCATCGCCGCGCAGTTTCAGGTGCGCTCGATCCCGACGGTCTATGCGATGTTCCAGGGCCAGCCGGTCGCCGATCTGACAGCCGCGCGCAGCGAATCGCAGTTGAAGGCGGTTCTTGACCAGCTTCTGTCCCAGCTGCCGATCGAAGCGGGCGCAGGCGATGCGGCGGGCGCGCCGCAGGGGCCTTCGCCCGAAGAGATCGCGCAGTTCGTGAAGCTGGGCGAGGAGGCGCTCGCCGCCGCCGATCCGCAGCGTGCGGCATCGATCTTTGCCCAGATCACCGAATTTGCACCCGAAAACGCCCCTGCGCATGCGGGCCTCGTGCGCGCGCTGGTGCAGCTGGGCGAGGTCGATCAGGCGCGGCAGGTCATGGAGGTGATCGACAGCGATCCGCGCCTCGTCGCCGATGCCGCCATCGCACCCGCCCGCAGCGCGCTCGAGCTGGCCGGCACCCGCGTGGACGACGGTGAGCTCGCCGCCTTGCGCGCCGCCGCCGCGGCCGCGCCGGCCGACATGGACGCGCAGTTCGCGTTTGCCGAGGCCGCTTTTGCCGCAGGGGAGCGCGATGCCGCCGCCGACACCCTGCTCGCCATGATCACCGCCGACCGCGAATGGAACGAGGGCGCGGCGCGCGCCAAACTGCTCAAGATCTTCGAGGCCACCGGCCTTGAGGACGAATGGGTGGTCGGCGTCCGCCGCCGCCTATCGCGCGTATTGTTCGGATGACCAAACGCCTTCCCATCTTCCCCCTGACGGGCGCGGTGCTGTTTCCCGGCATGCAGCTGCCGCTCCACATCTTCGAGCCGCGCTACCGCGCGATGGTGGGCGACGCGCTGATCCGCGACCGGCTGATCGCGATGATCCAACCCCAGCGGTCCACCGAGGGCGCGCCGCTGTTCGAGGTCGGCTGCGTCGGGCGGATCGGCGAGATCCAGGCGATGGACGATGGGCGATACAACCTCATCCTCGAAGGCACGGCGCGGTTCCGCATGGTGCGCGAGCTCGATGTCGCCACCGCCTACCGCCAGGTCGAAGCGGAAATCTTCTCCGAGGACGAGGATGAGACCCTCACCCACGCCCAGCGCGGCGGGTTCGAGCGCGAGGCGCGGCACTTTGCCGATGCGCAGGGCTACAGCGTCGATTGGGACTCGGTCGAACGGCTCGACGATCGCTCGCTCATCAACGGCGTCTCGCAGATCGCACCCTTCGATCCCGCATCCAAACAGGCGCTGCTCGAGGCCGAGACGCTGACGGACCGGTGTGAATTGCTGGTCCAGCTGATGCAGTTCTTCGGCCGCCACGACGGCGGTGAGGACATCATGACGCTGCAATAGCACAGCGGCGGTAATCCTCCTGTCCGCGCAGCAGGCCTCGGGCGGTTCAACCTGCGCGGTGCGGTTGGCTATCTCGACAAGCTGTTGGCGCTTCCAGTGCCCGCCCTTTTGCCGCGCGCCATCAGCGCGGCAAATCGCCGAGCGCGGCCTTGAGCTGCGGGGCGACGAAATCGAGGAACGCCCGCAGCTTCAACGGCAGCAGCATCGCCGGCGCGTGCACCAGATGCACCGCAATCGGATCACCGACGAAGGGTTTCAGGATCTCCACCAAGCGCCCATCGCGCAGCGCGCTGGCGGCCTGGTAGGAGGTCATCCGCGCCACCCCAAGCCCCGCGCTCGCGGCTTCGACCAGCGCATCGGCGGTGTTGACGCCAAGCCGAGGGCGGATGGTCAGCGGATCGCTATCGCTATCCCCCTTAAAAGCCCAGCTGCGAGACGGCGTCAGGCCTTCAAAGGCGAGGCAATCATGGCCGGCAAGGTCGGTGGGCATCTCCGGCGTGCCGTGCGCGGCGAGATAGGCGGGGCTCGCCACGGTGATCCAGCGCACCTCCCCGACCCGCTGCGCGATCAGGCTGCTGTCGGGTAGGCGTCCGAGCCGGACCGCGACATC
This sequence comes from Erythrobacteraceae bacterium, assembly GCA_027487015.1. Lineage (GTDB taxonomy): Bacteria > Pseudomonadota > Alphaproteobacteria > Sphingomonadales > Sphingomonadaceae > Erythrobacter. Next base: position 2,436 of record JAIYEK010000063.1, read on the forward strand.
GACGTGGTTGTCGATCATGTCGACCACTGCATCGCTCATCGCGAGCCGCACGTCGATCCCGGGGAAAGCCTGCAGGAATTCGAGCACGACAGGGAGGATGTGGATCCTGCCGAAGGCGATTGGCGCGGTAACCAGCAATTCGCCGACCGGCTCGCGATATTCGCCCGAAGCCTCCCGCTCGGCTTCATCGAGCGCGGCAAGGATGCGCCGTGCTGCGGGCACGAAGGCCGCGCCTGCATCGGTCAGGATCAGCTTGCGCGGCGTGCGCAACAGGAGCTGCGTTCCAAGGTGCGCTTCGAGATCGGAGATCCTGCGGCTCACAGTGGGCAGCGGGGTCCGCAGCCGGCGCGAGGCGGCGGACAGGCTCCCCCCGTCGACGGCGGCGACAAGGGTGCGCAAGGCGGAGAAGCGGTCCATCAAATATTCCAGAAAATGGAAGGTCTGTTACCGAATGTAGCCGGTGCTCCCGATTTGCGAAAGCCTCTAGGTCGCGGTTCAGCGGTGGCAACAACGCCGCCCATTCTCTCGACAAGGAACCGACCGATGACCCACACCACCTATCGCACCGCGACCATCCAGGATCGCACCATCTTCTACCGCGAGGCCGGCGATCCGGGCCTGCCGACGATCGTGCTGCTCCATGGCTTTCCTACCTCGAGCTTCATGTTCCGCGGCCTGATCCCGCTACTCGCCGAGCGGTTCCACGTGATCGCGCCTGATTATGTCGGCTTTGGCCAGTCCGATGCCCCTGCGGCTGACGCGTTCGATTACACGTTCGAAAATCTCACGGCGCATGTTGCCGGTCTGCTCGATCACCTGGGGCTCACCTCCTACATCCTCTACATGCAGGACTTCGGCGGACCGGTCGGCTTCCGCCTGTTCGCGCAGCGCCCCGAGGCAGTGCGCGGCTTCGTGATCCAGAACACAAACGCCTATCTCGCTGGCGTGGGCGAGCCTGCCGCGCAGATCTTCCTGCCCTTGTGGGAGGACCGCAACGCCGCGACCGAGGCTGCCGCGCGCAGCTTTCTCGCGGCCGAGACGACGAAGTTCCAGTATCTGGTCGGCGCGAAGGACGCGGCCGCGGTCAGCCCCGACAACTGGACTCACGACCAGGCGCTGCTCGACCGGCCGGGCACCGATGCCGCGATGCTGGACCTCCTCGAAGACTACAAGACGAACGTTGCCGCCTATGACAGCTGGCACGCCGCGTTCCGCGCGCACCTGCCCGAGACGCTGATCGTGTGGGGCAAGAACGATCCGTTCTTCACCCCGGCGGGCGCCGAGGCCTATCTTGCCGATCTGCCGCAGGCAAAGCTGGTGTGGCTCGACGCCGGCCACTTCGTGCTCGACGAGAACGCAGCACAGGTCGCGGCCGAGATCACCGCGCACTTCGCCGCCTGAGGCCGGGGGCGGCCCGGCGTTGCGGCCGGGCTGCCTCTCCCTACCCGAACAATCGCCCGGCGACCGCGTCGAGCTTGGCCATCAGCGCGGGGTCATGTTCGTCGGGCGCAGTGATGACGGCATCGTCCAATGCGGTGTCGATGGCGGAAGGCTCGCGCACTTCTGGCAGGGCGGCGATGAAGTTCATCACCATCGCCCGCGCCAGCGCGCCGTTGGCCTGCATCTGCTGCACCACCTCGGCGACATCCACCGCCTCGCCATCGCGCCAGCAATCGTAATCGGTGACCATGCCGACGAGGGCATAGGGAAGCTCCGCCTCGCGCGCCAATTTGGCTTCGGGCATGGCGGTCATCCCGATCACGTCCGCGCCCCAGGCTCGGTACATCCGGCTTTCCGCGCGGGTCGAGAATTGCGGGCCTTCCATCGCCAGATAAGTGGCGCCCACCGCGACCTTGCCCTTGGCCGCCGCCACCGCTTGCGCAGCCATTTCGGACAGGCGCGGGCAGACCGGATCGGCCATCGAGACGTGCGTCACAAAGCCGCTGGTGAAGAAGGTGCTGGGGCGGTGGACGGTGCGGTCGATGAACTGCTCGACCACGGCAAAGCGCCCCGGCTCAAGCTCCTCGCGCAAGGAGCCGACCGCGCTGATCGCGAGGATGTCAGTGCACCCGGCGCGCTTAAGCGCATCGATATTGGCGCGCGCGTTGAGTTCGGTCGGGCTGATTGGGTGCCCGCGGCCATGGCGAGGCAGGAAGCGCACCTTCACGCCGCCGATCGTCCCGCACAGGATCTCGTCCGAAGGATCGCCCCACGGCGTCTCGACCGCGATCCACTGCGCGTCCTCCAGCCCGTCAATCGCGTAAAGGCCCGATCCGCCGATGATCCCGATGCACCATTCACTCGCCATTGGCGCCGCTGCCCTCTCTCTTGCTTGCAGAAGGCCTTAGGTCAGGTCGAAGCGGCTGGGCAAGGCCTTGCGGATGATTGCATCGGCCGCGGCATAGGGCCCGGCGATTTCGGGGAGCGCAAACATGCTCGCAAAGTGGCGTTCGAGCGCGGGCCAGCCACCCAGCGGCATCTCCGCCACCAGCGCGATCTGGAGCAGCACTTGGGCGACGGTGATGTCGGCAATCGACAGCGCGTCGCCCGCGAAGAACTCGGCGCCCGCCAGCCGCGTTTCGAGCACGTCGAACAGCGGCGGCAGCTGCTTGGCCCAGGCCTCGCGCGCCTTGTCGAGCCCGGGCTCTTCGCCCTTCGACACCGCGAAGAAGATCGGCCGGAAGATGCCGAGCCCGCCCGCCATTGCGAGCGAGGTGTCGGCGAATTCCTCGATGAACAGCGCTTCGGCGTAATCCATCGGGTCGGCCGGATAGAGCGCAGGCGCGGGGTGCTTGCGCTCGATATAGGCGCAAATCGCGCTGGAATCGGGGATCGTCCCGCCCGTGCCCTGCTCCGCCACGCTGCGGTCGCGCAGCACGGGGATGCGCTTCATCGGCGAGATGTCGGTGAACCATTGCGGGGGCGCGAAGACGTTGACCGCCTCGACCTCGTGGGCGACGCCCTTCAACAGGCACAAGCTCGCCACCTTGCGCACGAAGGGCGAGACGGGGCTGCCGTAGATCACCAGATCGGGGCGGGGGTCGGTCATCGTGGGTCCTCTCGTCGGATCGTTGTTGCAGCGTCACATATAGCCGCGCTGAAATAGCGCAATCGTCAGGTGATCGCGCCCCAATGCCGCGCTAGCCGTGGCGCCAAAGCTACCGATTGCGTTTTTCAATGCAACGCGCCAACCTGAAGGGGAGAGAGACGACTCCCCCATTCGTTAGAGAGGACACCCACATGGTCACCCAGTACAAGAACCTTATCGGCGGCGAGATGGTCGCGACCGACCGCTGGCTCGATGTCGTGAACCCCGCGAACGAGCAGGTCATCGGCCAGGTCCCGGCTTGCGGCAAGGACGAGCTCGACCGCGCCGTCGCCGCCGCACGCGCCGCGTTCAAGACGTGGAAGAACACCCCCATTGAGGAACGCCGCGCCGCGATCATGGCAATCTCGGGCGCGATCAAGGCCAACGCGGAAGAACTCTACCGCCTGTTGACCAGCGAGCAGGGCAAGCCCCACGATCAGGCCAAGGGCGAGATCTATGGCGCAGCCGGCATGAGCGCGGCGCAGTCCACCCTCAGCCTCGATGACGAAATCAACGAGGACAGCGAAACCCGCCTCAGCCGCACCCGCCGCGTGCCGGTGGGTGTGGTCGCTGGGATCGTGCCGTGGAACTTCCCCGTCATGATGGCGATCCAGAAGATCGTCCCCGCGATGCTCTCGGGCTGCACCATCGTGCTCAAGCCCTCGCCCTTCACGCCGCTGACCACCCTGCGCATCGCCGAGCTGATCGCGGACAAGGTGCCCGCGGGCGTCGTCAACATCATCACTGGCGAGGATGACCTCGGCCCGCTGATGACCAGCCACCCGGACATCGACAAGATCACCTTCACCGGCTCCACGGCGACCGGCAAGAAGATCATGGAAGGCGCCTCGGCTGACCTCAAGCGCATCACGCTCGAACTCGGCGGCAACGATGCCTCGATTGTCCTCCCCGATGCGGACCCCAAGAAGGTCGCCGAGCAGCTGTTCTGGTCGAGCTTCTCGAACGCGGGTCAGATCTGCGTCGCGGCCAAGCGGGTCTATATCCACGAGGATATCTATGACGAGCTGTCCGCCGCGATCGTCGAATATGCCAAGACCGTGACCGTGGGCGATGGCGCGCAGCAGGGCACCGGCGTCGGCCCGATCCAGAACAAGAAGCAGTATGACCGCGTGCTCGAGCTGATCGAGGACGCCAAGGACAACGGCTACAAGTTCCTGCTCGGCGGCAATGTCGACCCCTCGGGCACCGGCTACTTCGTGCCGCTGACCATCCTCGACAACCCGCCCGAAGACGCGCGGATCGTCGCCGAGGAGCAGTTCGGCCCGGTGATGCCGCTGATGAAGTTCTCGACCGAAGAGGAAGTCATCAGCCGCGCCAACAACTCCGAATACGGCCTCGCCGGCGCGGTGTGGACCGGCAATCCCGAGAAGGGCGTCGAGATCGCCGAGCAGCTCGAAACCGGCACGGTGTGGGTCAATGAATACCTCCACCTCTCGCCCTTCGCGCCGTTCGGCGGGCACAAACAGTCGGGCTTCGGCGCCGAATACGGCAAGGAAGGCCTCAAGGAGTTCACCTATTCGCAGGTGATCACCGTGAAGAAGGAAAAAGCCCCCGCTTGATCCGTGGGGATTTCCGCTGACGAATTGAGCGCCGGGCTGGCGCGGGTCTGTGCCCGCGTCGGCCTCGGCGCTTTTTCGTCGGAGCCGCAGCGCCTGACCGGCGGCGCGGTGATGGAGAGCTGGCGGTTTGCCGCTGGCGATTCCGCTTACGTCCTGCGCCGCGCGCCGAGCCTCGCCTTCATGGCGGGGCGGCCTTACGGGCACGCGGTCGAAGCGGCTCTGATCGAAGCGGCGCGCGCCAAGGGCGTAACCGCGCCCGAGGTGGTGGCGGTGTTGGAGGAGGGCGATGGGCTCGGCTCGGGCTTCGTGATGCGCGCGCTGCCGGGGACGGCTGATCCCAAGGTCATTCTGGCGTGCGACGATCCCGACGGGTTGCTGCGCGAGGCGGCGCGGGACTTGGCGCGCATTCACCGCTTGCGGCAGGGCGACGTGCCGGACGGCGTGCCGGTGATGGATTACCGCGCCGCGATTGCGGACCTCAAGCAGCAGTTCATGGATGCAGGCGGCGACCGACCGATTATCGCGCTGGGCCTGAAGTGGCTGGAGGACAATTGCCCTGCTCAGGTGGAGCCTGTCCTCAACCATGGCGACTACCGGATGGGCAATCTGCTGGTGGAGGGCTCGGCGCTGACCGGCGTGCTCGACTGGGAAATCGCCCATTTCGGCGACCGCCACGAAGACCTCGCCTTCGGCTGCATGGCCGTATGGCGCTTCGCCCGATATGATCGCCCCGCGCTGGGGCTGGGGAGCATCGCGGACTACATCGCCGCCTATGAGGCAGAGGCAGGCGTAACCATCGACCCCGCTCGCTTCCGCTTCTGGACCATCTACCGCACCGTGTGGTGGGCGATGGGCTGTCTCAAGATGGCGGCGCAATGGCGCTCGGGCGCGGACCGAATGCTCGAACGCGTGGTGATCTCGCGCCGGACCAGCGAGCAGGAATTGGATTTGCTGCTGTTGCTGGAAGAGGATGCGCCGGAGGAGGAAAAGGCGCGGCAAGTGCACGAACCCGACTTCCTCGCTTTGCCAGAAGGCGAAGCGACCTTCGGTGAACTGGCCGTCGGGGTTTCGGAATGGTTGGGCACCATAAAGCCGCAGCTTTCTGGTCATGATCTGTTTCAACTTGCCGTGGCGCGCAATGCGTTGGGCATGATCGCACGCCAGAGCACCTATCGCGCTGAATGGTCGAGCGAATGGGCCGAGAATTTCTTGAACGGCTCGATGGCCTTGGAGAACGGCTGGTTGTCGGTTCTCCGCCGCGAGATCTTGGACAGGGCTGCCATCGACTCCCCAAAATACCCCGCGCTCGCCCACGCGCGCAAAAAATGGACCGGAGAGGAATAATCCATGGACTTCGCCATCCCCGCCGACCTTCAGGCATACCTGAATGAACTCGACGCCTTCATCGCCGCCGAGATCAAGCCGCTCGAGAGCCAAGACGACAACATCCGCTTCTTCGACCACCGCCGCGAATATGCGCGCACGGACTTCGAGGGCGGCGGGCTCCCCCGCCACGAGTGGGAGGAGCTGCTCAAGGAAGCCACCCGCCGCTCGGACAAAGCGGGCCATTGGCGCTTCTCCGCCCCCAAACGCTATGGCGGCAAGGATGGCAGCAACCTCTGGATGGCGGTGATCCGCGAGCATTTTGCGCGCCAAGGCCTCGGGCTGCACAACGACTTGCAGAACGAGCACAGCATTGTGGGCAACTTCCCCTTCGTCGCCATGTTCGACCAGTGGGGCACCGAGGATCAGAAGCAGGAATTCATCCTCGGCGGGTTCGAGCGCACGCGGCGCGTCGCCTTCGGCCTCACCGAACCGCAGCACGGCTCTGACGCGACCCACATGGAGACGGTCGCGGTGCGCGAGACCCGCGACGGGGTCGACGGCTGGCGGATCGATGGCGAGAAGATGTGGATCACCGGGATGCACGTCGCCACCCACTGCGCGATGTTCGCGCGCACCGCGGGCAAGGCGGGGGACGCGAGCGGGATCACCTGCTTCCTCGTCCCCAACCCAACCGAGGGCCTCAAAATCGAGGAGTGGATGTGGACCTTCAACATGCCCACCGACCACCCACGCCTTTCAGTGACGAACGTCTGGGTGCCCGATAGCGCGATCCTCGGCGTAGAGGGCCGCGGGCTCGCGCTGGCGCAGAGCTTCGTCCACCAGAACCGCATCCGGCAGGCGGCGAGTAGCTGCGGCGCGGCGCTCTATTGCATCGATGAAAGCGTGAAATACGCGCGGGAACGCAAGCCCTTCGGCGAGGAGCTTGCGCGCAATCAGGCGATCCAGTTCCCATTGGTGGAGCTGGCGACGCAGGCGGAAATGCTGCGGCTCCTGATCTTCAAAACCGCGTGGGAGATGGACAACATGCCCCACGAACAGATCGAGCGGACGATCTCGGACAAGGTCTCGATGTGCAATTACTGGGCGAACCGGCTGGTCTGCGAGGCCGCCGACCGTGCAATGCAGGTCCACGGCGGCATCGGCTATTCGCGCCACAAGCCCTTCGAGCACATCTACCGCCACCACCGCCGCTACCGGATCACCGAGGGCTCGGAGGAGATCCAGATGCGCAAGGTGGGGGCGTATCTGTTCGGCTATCTCGGGCCGAAGCGGGGCCAATTCGCCTGACGTACGGCTAGGAGCGCCGCCGCCACCACCCCGCGAGCAGGCTCCCGATCAGCACGTGCCACACCGCCGAAATCGCCGCCGGAACCGGGGCGAGGGCGGCCTGTGTGGCGCTCGTGAATTGCGCGGCGAAGGCGGGGGTTTTCGCCAAGCCTGACCCGAGGCCGGAGTTCTGCATCCCCACCTCGATAGAAATCGTCCGCGCCTCGATCACGCCCAACCCCAGCGCGCGGGAGAAGGCATAGCCCAGCCCGAAGCCCAATGAATGGAGCAGGAAGGTCGCCAGCAGCAGCACGCCCGCGTGCTCCATGATCCGGGCCTTGGAGCCGCCGACGATCCCGCCCACGATCAGCACCACCAGCACGATCGCGACCAGCGGCAGCACAGTGCTCACCGCGCCCGCCGCGCGCGGGAACAGTCGGTTGAGGAGCGTCCCCAGCACCACCGGCACCAGCACCACCGCGACCATGTTGACGAGCAGGTTCCAGCGGTCGATCTCCACATAGGCCCCCGCCAGCCACCCCGTCAGCAGCGGGGTCAGCACCACCGCGGCGAGGGTCGAGGCCATGGTCATCGCCACCGACAGCGCCACATGCCCGCGCGCGATATAGGTGACGATGTTCGACGCCGTGCCCCCCGGGCAGCAGGCGACGAGGATCAGGCCTACTGCCAGCCCCGGCTCCAGCCCCAGCAGCTTCGCCACCGCAAAGCCCGACAGCGGCATGATGGTGTATTGCAGCGCCACTCCGGCGACGAAGGCGCGGGGCATGTTCAGGAGGCCGCGATAGTCGTCGAAGGTCAGCGTCAAGCCCATCGCCAGCATGATGACGCCCAGCGCAAGGCTGAGCAGCGGCTGGCCGGCGAAGGTGATCCGCCCGTCGGTCATCCATGTGAAGGCCGGCGGGTAGAGCCATGCCAGCGCCACGCCCCCCAGCGTCAGCGCGGCGAAATTGTTGGTGATCCTTTGCAGCATGGCGTGTCCGGAAGTGCCCCCTTGAGCCGCCGTCTGTAATCGACCAACGACATATCCGCCCCTAGCAATATCCTTGCGCGCCGCTAGTCTTCCGCGCCGACAGAGGGAGACTTTCCATGCGCTATCTCGCCGCCGCCCTGCTTGCCGGGGCCGCCTGCCTTTCCGCACCGCACGCCGCCAGCGCCGCCCCCAAGAAGGACGCCAAACCCGAGGAAAAGTGGAGCGTCGATGCGCCCAAGGGCGCGACGATCAAGCAGGTTGCGATCAACACCGACGAAGGCACATGGATGGATGTCGATGTGTCGCCCGACGGCAAGACCATCGCCTTCACGCTGCTCGGCGATATCTACACCCTGCCCATCGCCGGGGGCACGCCCAAGCGCATCTCCGAGGGGCTGTCGTGGGACGTCCAGCCGCGCTTCTCGCCCGATGGCACGCGCATCGCCTTCACCTCGGACCGCGGGGGCGGGGACAATATCTGGTTCATGAACGCCGACGGCACCGACAAGCGGCAGGTGACGAAGGAGGACTTCCGCCTCGTCAACCAGCCCGCCTGGTCGCCCGACGGGCGGTTCATTGCGGCGAAGAAGCACTACACCACCGAACGCTCTGCCGGCACGGGCGAGGTGTGGCTCTACCACGTCAGCGGCGGGGGCGGGGTGCAGGTAGTCGAGCGCGCCAACGAGCGGCTCCAGAAGGAGCTGGGCGAGCCCGTCTTCGCGCCCGATGGCAGCGCGATCTACTACACCCGCAACACCACGCCGGGGAACACCTTCGAATACGCGCAGGATTCGCAGGCCGGGATCTTCGCCATCGAGAAGCATGATCTGGCCACCGGCGAAGTCACCACTGCGGTCTCTGGCTATGGCGGCGCGGTCCGTCCCGCGCCGTCGCCCGACGGCAAGGAGATTGCCTTCGTGCGCCGCGACAAGGACCAGACCCAGCTGTGGGTCAAGGACCTCGCCAGCGGGCGCGAGCGGATGATCTACGGCAAGCTCGATCTCGACGTGCAGGAGACCTGGGCGGTCACGGGGGTCTATCCCAACATGGACTGGCTGCCGGATTCGAGCGGCATCGTGTTCTGGGCGGGCGGCAAGCTCAACCGCGTGAACCGCGATGGGTCGGGGCATGCGGTGATCCCCTTCCGCGTCAACGACACCCGCGGCGTTGCCGATGCCCCGCACCCGGTGATTGACGTCGCGCCCGATACCTTCACCACCACGATGCCACGGTTCGCGACGCTTTCGCCCGACGGCAGCCGCGTGGTGTTCGAGAGCTTGGGGCGGCTCTACAGCAAATCCGCCAAGGGCAAGGACGCGCCCGCTCCGCTGACAGGCGACAATGCCGATGTGCTCGAAGCCTTCCCCGCCTTCAGCCGCGATGGCGGAAGCCTCGCCTATGTCCGCTGGAGCGACGCCAAGCTGGGCGAGATCGTCATCGCCAATGCAAGCGGGCAGAACCGCCGCGTGCTCGCCGGGCCGGGGCATTACGGCAACCTCGCCTTCTCGCCCGATGGCACCATGCTCGCCTTCGAGAAGCGCGAGGGCGGCTATCTCACCTCGCCCGATTTCTCGGAAGGCCCCGGCATCTACGTCATGCCGGTCAGCGGCGGGGAGCCCAAGCTCGTCACCCGCGACGGGGCGAACCCGCAATGGGGCGCGGCCTCCGACCGCCTGTTCATGGTCGCGCGCGATGGCAGCAACCTCGCGCTCGTCTCGACCGACCTCGATGGCGAGGCCAAGCGCACCCACGCCAAGGGCGACCTTGCCAACGACCAGCGCATCGCGCCCGACGGCCGCACCATCGCCTTCCGCCAGAACTACGAAGTCTTCGCCATGCCGCTGGTCCCCGGCGGCAAGCCGGTCGACGTCAGCGAGAAGGGCGGCTCGCTGCCCGTCACCAAGGTCAGCAGCGGCGGCGCCGACTATCTCGGCTGGGCGCAGGGCGGCGAGACGCTGTTCTGGTCGATCGGGCCGAGCTTGCAGAGCGTCAACGTGCCCGCGCTGTTCGCGCAGGCGCCCAAACCGGAAGGTGACAAGACGTCTGCCTTCACCCCGCCCACCAGCGGTATCCCGCTGCAAGTGACGGTGCAGAAGGCCAAGCCCTCAGGCGTGACGGCCATCACCGGCGCGCGGGTGCTGACCATGCGCGCGGGCCTCGGCGCCGACGATGCGGGGGTGATCGAAAACGGCCTCATCGTGATCGAGGGCGACCGGATCACCGGCGTCTATGATGCGACCACGGTGAAGATCAAACTCCCCGGCGACGCGCGGATGATCGACGCGAGCGGCAAGACGATCATGCCCGGCCTCGTCGATGCCCACGCCCACGGCGCTTATGGCGTCGGCGACCTGATCCCGCAGCAGAACTGGTCGCTGTTGCAGGACCTCGCGTTTGGCGTGACGACGGTCCACAACCCGTCCTCGCAGGCCAGCACCGTCTTCGCCGCGGCCGAGCGCCAGCGCGCGGGGCTGACTGTCGGCCCGCGCATCTTCTCGACCGGCGAGATCATCTACGGCGCCAAGGCGCCCGACGTCTACGCGCGGATCGACAGCTACGAGGACGCGCTCGCCCATGTGCGGCGGATCAAGGCGCAGGGCGGGATCTCGGTCAAGAACTACAACCAGCCGCGCCGCGAACAGCGCCAGATGGTCGTCCGCGCTGCGGCGGCCGAGAACATGCTGGTGGTGGCCGAGGGCGGATCGTTGTTCGGCATGGACATGAACATCGCCGCCGACGGCAACTCGACGCTCGAACATAACATCCCTGCCGACGTGTTCTACGAGGATGTGCTGCAGTTCTACAGCCAGTCGGGCACCAACTACACGCCGACGCTGGTGGTCACCTATGGCGGCCTTGCGGGCGATCCCTATTGGCGCCAGGCGACCAATGTGTGGGAGAACCCGCTGATGGTCCACACCCCGCCCAAGATGCTGCTCGCCGAGACCGGGCGGCGCACCAAGGCGCCCGAATGGGCCTTCGTTGACGACAACAACGCGCGCGAGGCGAGGAAACTGGCGCAACGCGGGGTCAAGGTCAGCATCGGGGCGCACGGCCAGCAGGCGGGCGTCGGCGCGCATTGGGAGCTGTGGAGCTTCGTGCGCGGCGGGATGAGCCCGGTCGAGGCGCTGAAGGCCGGCACCATCGTGCCTGCGCAGTCGCTCGGGATGGCCAAGGA